>JBHHWI010000102.1:0-10257 GCA_046756445.1 Woeseia sp.
ACGGTTCGATGCCGGCCTCGGCGAGTCGCTCGGTGTAGCGGATCGAGACATACTGTCTGGCCTCAAGGGGTCGTCGCGCGCACCGGCTGGAGCGGCGAACTCGGCTACGAACTGTATCTGCGTGATCCGGCTTGCGGGGAGCAGTTATGGCAGCGGGTCATTGAAGCAGGCAAGGAATTCAACATTGCGCCAATTGCGCCTTCGACGATTCGCAGCGTTGAAGGTCGCCTGCTGTCCTACGCGTCCGATATAACGCGCGCCGATAATCCGTTCGTCCTCGGTATGGACCGGCTCGTCGATCTGGAGCAGCCCGGCGATTTCATTGGCAGGCAGGCGCTCGAGCAAATCAGGGCAGAGGGCGTGAAACGATATCTTGCGGGTGTCGAGATCCATGGGGACGCGCTTGCGGAGGGAAATGGCGAGTTTTGGCAGGTTATGGCGGCCGGCCAGGAAATAGGCCACATCACGCGTTGCGTGTACTCGCCACGGCTGGAAAAAAACATTGGTTTCGCCAATGTGCCGATCGAGCATGCCGGGATCGGCACAAGATTGTTGCTCAATACGCCCATCGGAGAATTGCGGGCGACGGTTTGCGAATCACCTTGGTTTCCGGCGCAGATCAGCATCCCGGAAGCGGCATAAATCGAGTCGGATTTCCCGGTATCAGCTTGCCTGCATGGTTTGCGGCAATGGCGTAATCTTATCTTCGCGCTCGCGGCGCTTTTGCATCGTTGGATCGCGCCGAATTTCCCCCAGCATCCAGTTGCGGAATTTCAAGACTTTGTCCGATTTGGCCTTTTCCTTGCGGCACGCCAGGTACCAGTCGCCTCGCGTAAAAACGCGGCGTCCGGGCAGCGGTTCGACCAGTAGTCCTGCCTCGAGGTCATGGCTGACGAAAGGGTCCATGCCGAGCGCAATGCCGTGGCCTTGCATTGCGGTGGTCAATGCCATGTCGTAGCTGTCAAATTGCACGCCGGAATCCGGATCGACGCCCTCTACGCCATTCTTCTCCAGCCAGGTCCACCAGTCCTTTTCGGACGGATAGACCTGAAAGATGGTGTGCCGGGCCAGTTCTTCCGGTGTGTCGAATGGCTTGTTGTCCCGCAGCAGCGATGGGCTGCATACCGGGAATATCTGCGAGGAAAACAGGAAGTCATAGTGCAGGTCGCTACGAGAGCCATCGCCGATCAGTATGCATACGTCGATGTCTTCATGCTCGAAGTCCACATCCCATTGCGAGGTGTGCAAACGAACGCGAATTTCCGGGTGTTGGTCGCCGAATCCGGGCAGGCGGGGAATCAGCCAGCGAATGGCAAAGGTCGAATAAGCCTGCACCGTCATGATGCCGGGGGCATCCGGCTTGAATATCCTGTCCGTGCCTTCCGCTATCCGGTCGAAGGCGCCCCTGAGCACCGGGTAGTAAGCGCGCCCCAGCCTGGAGAGTTCGACGGAGCGGGCCTTGCGCACAAATAATTCAACCCCCAGATGTCGCTCCAGTTGCTTGATCTGATGGCTTACCGCTGAGTGCGATACACATAGTTCTTCGGCTGCATGCTTGAAGCTACCGTTTCTCGCAGCCGCCTCGAAAGTGCGCAGGGCGTTCAGTGGGGGTAATCGTTTACGCATGTCTATTCTTTAGATTTATTCAAGTAAGCGTGAACATTCGAAGTTTGTGCTCCTGAACGTTGTCATGTCAAGATGTAGCGCATTAGCCCTAACAAAAACACCAGGCTATGACGCGTCCTGTATCAGCAACAACCGATGACATCAATATTGCGCTGCGTCAGGCGGCATTATTTATGGACACGGATCCCGCGCTTGCTGAACGGCAGGCTCGTGAAATCCTTAAACCCTTCCCAAATGAAATCAATGCGTTGACGCTTCTTGGCGCGGCGTTGCGCGTGCAGCGCAAGTTCGAGCCGGCAATTGAGGTGCTGGAAAAAGCGATCAAAAGTGATCCGAAAGCCGGGGTGGCCCTGCAGGAAATTGGCATGACTTTGCTAGCTGTCGGTCGCGGCACGGAGGCAGTTGAACATTTGAGAAAAGCGGTGAAAATTCTGCCGGATAGCTCGGTCGCGTGGCAAGCGCTTGCCGATGCACTTACAGCGCAAGGTGAAGCCGAAGAGAGCCGGAAAGCCCGGCGCCGCATGCTGGCGATTACGGTCAAAAACCCGGAACTCCTTAAGGCTGCGGATTTTTTTTATGAGGGTCGACTCGCCAAGGCCGAATCAATTTGTCGCGAAGTCCTGAAAAAGGATCCGATCGATGTATCTGCGATAAGAATGCTGGCTGCTATCGGCATGAAGCTGAGCCGGTTTGAGGATTCGCAGAAATTGCTCTCGCGGTGCCTGGAGTTGGCACCCGACTTTCATTTGGCGCGGAACGACTATGCCTTTGTATTGAGCAAGCGCCAGGAGTACGAAGCATCGCTGGCCGAACTCGACAAGCTCCTGGCCAATGATCCGGATAATCCGAATTACTTGTTGTTGAAAGCATCGGTGCTGGTACAAATTGCCAAGTTTGAATCGGCTATCGAGATTTACGACCAGGTCCTCGAGCATTACCCACGCCAACCAAGGTCTCACCTGAGCAAAGGACACGCACTGAAGACGCTCGGGCGTAACTCTGATGGCATCGAAGCCTATCGGACTGCTATCAGCTACGCACCGGCATTGGGCGAAGCTTATTTTAGCCTGGCCAACCTGAAGACATTCCGTTTTGACGATGAGGAAATTTCGGCAATGCGGCAACAGGTTAAAGACGGTACCAAAAACATCGAGGACTACTACCACATGTGCTTTGCGCTCGGGAAAGCCCTTGAGGACCGCAAGCAATATGACGAGTCTTTTGCTTGCTATCGTCGCGGAAATGCCACGCGTCGAAGTACCGTGCAATGGGATCGCGACGCGTACCACGAGAATTTGCAACGCCTGAAAAAGTTCTTCAAGACAGAGTTCTTCGACAATCGTTCTGGTCAGGGTGCCCGACACACAGTCCCGATCTTTATCGTTGGTTTGCCGCGTGCCGGCTCCACGCTGCTCGAGCAGATCCTGGCAAGTCACTCTCAGGTAGAAGGGACGATGGAATTGCCAGACATTATTTTGATTGCGCGCCGGCTCAGCGGTAAGAAGAGTACTGCCGAGGAGTCTCGCTATCCGGACGTGCTGTCGGAATTGACTCCCGAACAATTATTGGAACTCGGTGACGAATACATTGAGCGCACGAGAATCCATCGCAGCGGGGCACCGTTTTTCATCGACAAGATGCCGAACAACTTCCCCCATGTCGGCCTCATTCACCTGATTCTTCCGAACGCAAAGATCATCGATGCGCGACGCCACCCGCTGGGCTGTTGTTTCAGCGGGTTCAAACAGTTGTTCGCCAAGGGTCAGAACTTCTCCTACGACCTGACCGAGATCGGCCAGTATTACCGCGATTATGTTGATTTGATGAATCACTGGGATCGGGTCCTGCCAGGGCGGGTGTTGAGAATGCAATACGAGTCGGTCGTCGCCAACACGGAATCCCAAGTCCGCCAGCTTCTCGATTATTGTGGCCTGCCGTTCGAAGAAGGTTGTCTGCGCTTTTATGAAACGGAGCGTGCGGTGCGAACAGCCAGTTCCGAGCAGGTTCGTCAACCGATATACAACGCTGCTGTGGAGCAGTGGCGGCATTATCTGCCGCATCTCGATCCATTGATCGAGGCGCTTGGGCCCGCCATGGACGGCTATACTGACGATCTCGTTCAGGATAAATGAATTTAATTAAGCTTTTTTGACGAAGAACGCATACGACACGATAAATCCCGTGCGCAACAAAGTTGAGAAAAATTCAACTGAGTAAGAGAAAATTTCGTTTGTCAGTGCGAATAACTGTTTCTATCGTCAGTGAGCCATTACGCTGGCATTGGCGCTGTCGCTTGATGAATCAGAGGGGAGCATTCAGTCATGACTAAACAAGCTGAGCAGTTGGCCGGGAATACAGCTGTGCGCATGAAACCGGTATCACTTGGAATTCGCAATGCCTTACTGACGAAACGCAATGCAACGGTGGTGGTCACCACTTTGTTGGCATCCAGTGTGGCCTTTGGTCAGGCCAACCAGGCGCCTGCGCTGGAAGAAATTATCGTAACAGCTCAAAAGCGCGAACAGTCTTTACAGGACGTGCCGATCAGTATCAACGTGCTGGATTCTCAGACACTCGAGAATCTGAATATAATGCGCTTCGACGACTACGTGCAGCACCTGCCGAATGTCTCCTTCCAGGCGGCAGGGCCGAGCCAGGCGCAAATTTACATGCGAGGTGTTTCGGATGGCGGTGACGGCAATTTCTCCGGCACAAACCCGAGCGTCGCCGTTTACCTGGACGAACAGCCGGTTACGTCAATCGGCCGCAACCTGGACGTGCATGTTTACGATATCTCCCGGATTGAAACCATCGCCGGGCCGCAGGGCACACTGTACGGGGCAAGTTCTCAGGCGGGGACCATCAGGATTATTACCAACAAGCCGAACCCCGATAAGTTCGAGGGCGGTTACGATGTGGGAATTAACAGCACCTCGGGCGGCGATGAGGGGTACTCGGCAGAAGGCTTTGTCAACTTCCCGATGGGCACTAATGCCGCAATTCGACTCGTTGGCTGGTATGTCGAGGAAGGCGGCTGGATAGACGAAATAGCGGGCAGCCAAACGATGCCGTACAGCGGCCTGACCCTAAACAATTTTGGCAACTCGGATCCCAATCTCAACCAGGTTGAGGAAAATGCAAATACACTGACATCTTCCGGGCTGCGGGCGATGCTCGGCATCGATCTGAATGACAGCTGGACGGTCGATGCAAGCGTGATGTTTCAGGAGCAGGAATCGGAAGGTGTGTTCACGGATCAGCCGAGCACAGCAGGTCAGGGCAATGTCTTGCGATTCTTTAATGATGAGCACGTCGATGAGTGGACCCAGTTTGGCCTGACCGTCAACGGTGACCTGAGTTGGGGGGACGTGACGCTTGCGGGTTCCTACCTGGATCGGGAAGTCCAGTATGATATCGATTACACGCAGTACGCTGCGATTTCTAATTACGTAGAGTCGTACTACACCTGTTACAACTACTACACTGGCTATTCCAACGTTCCGGCTTCTTGCGTGGATCCGCGCATTCAGTACAACCAGGACAGCGACTACAAACGCAGCACCCTCGAGCTTCGCGTAGTATCGCAGGAAGACCGTCGCGTAAACTGGGTCGCCGGTCTTTTCTACAACAACAACGAGCATGACTACTTCAATCAGTGGCATATTCCAAGCATCGATTCAGCCGTAGATCCGTTGGTCGGTTCTCCGGTACCGACAGATCGCAACGTTCGGGGCGTAACCGACCTGTATTTCGTCACCAACCAGCGACGTGAAACAAATGAAACGGCAGTTTTCGGCGAAGTAAGCTTTGATATCACCGACCAATTGACCGGCCTGGTAGGCGCACGCTTTTTCGAGACCGAGGACGAACTCACTGGTTTTGTTGGCTCGGCTTTTAGCTGCTTTGACCCCGCCACCGGAAATCGTCTGGGTGGAGCCACTTCAACCGGGGCGTGTGGAGCGGGCCTGAAAACGGATGACAGTGACAGTACGTATAAGGTAAGTCTGACTTATCAGTTCAACGATAACTTCATGAGCTATGTGACTTATTCAGAAGGGTTCCGACCGAGCGGCATCAACCGGGAACCAAGCCCGGTAATCCCTCAGATTTATCAAGCTGATACGATTACCAACATCGAGCTCGGGTGGAAAATGAACTCGGCCGATGGACGCCTGCGCTTCAATGGTGCCTTGTACACCATGGACTGGGACGATATGCAGTTAACCCGGTTTGATATCGACAATTTTGGTTCATTTCTTGGACTGACCGATAACACCGATGGCGCAGACATCACTGGTTTCGAAGCGGATCTGGACTGGTTGGCAACCGACCAGTTGCGACTTTGGGCCAGTATGTCCATCAACGAGGCGGAACTGAGCGCCGACTTCTTTGTTGGCTCAACAGATCCGACGCCTGCCGCGCCTGATGGAACCGACCTGCCGTTTACACCGGATTTGAAGTACTCGCTCGGCGGCAGGTACAACTTCGATATGGGTAGATTTGCATCGTATTTTCAGGCGTCCTATGTATTCACAGATGATTCCTGGAATGATCTGTTCATTGCAAATCGATCACTGCAAGACAGCTACGGTTTCCTGAACGCGTCATTTGGTATTCAAAGCGAAGGCTGGTCCCTGGAACTCTATGGCAAGAATCTCACGGATGAGAATGCCGAGATTTTCAAATACACGCGAGCCGGCGATGACCGGATTACCGCAAACCGGCCGATCAATTACGGCTTGAGATTCAGGCAACGCTTCGACTAACAATCAATCATAGCGGGGGCGACCTTCGTCGCTCCCGTACCCTTGCGGGAAGCAACGCCGACCGCAAAATCAAGATATGACGGATTTTGTCAAAGATTCAACGGCGCCGGTCGCGCTGATCACGGCCGGTGCTGCCGGAATCGGGCGCGTCATGGCGGAAGCTTTCATTACACAGGGTTATCGGGTGCATGTTTGCGACAATGATCCGGCTGCTATCGATTCACTCACACAGGCCAACTCCGACATTTCTGCAACACAAGGTGACGTGTCAAATGTCGCTCAGGTAGCACAAACTTCGAATGTTCACGCTTACTTGAATAAATCTAAAGAATAGACATGCGTAAACGATTACCCCCACTGAACGCCCTGCGCACTTTCGAGGCGGCTGCGAGAAACGGTAGCTTCAACCATGCGAGTCAGTTTGGAGGTGGGACTAGGAGCGAATACATACCAACTGGAAGTCCGCGACGGTCAAGGGCTTAATTCTACAGACACAGTGGAGGTCTCGCTGGTCGATACCCGCCCGCCCGAAGTTTCTCTCGAGTTGGTGCCAAGGAGTGACAGGAAGAACATTAAGCGTTTCACAGTCGACTGGATGGTTGAAGACTTGGTTGATGCCAATGTCGACGTCGTAACAAGTATCCTGGTTGGTAGCGAGACGGTAGCCATTTCGAAGGGTCAGGAATTTCTATTCAACTACAGTGAAGATGAGGTAAACATCGATTCAAATAAGAATAGGTTGATTGTGGTGGGTCCTGGAATGATAGTTCGATTAGAAGCAGTTGACTTCAGTGGAAATGAAACGGTAGTCGAGAACAATTCGTTGTTGCTCCGGCCGCGATGATGAGGTCCAAACTAGTGGGACAGAGTAAGTCCTGCTTGCGGACGAGGACCTCGAAATGACGCACGGATAAATACGTTCATTTGCCAGACGGACTATTCGCAGGACTGGGTGCAATAGAGTTGCGCAGTCAGGCGACGAGCGAAAATGGCTCAATCTCGATTTGCATATAATGCGAGTAGCGCGGCCGCGCTGCGAACTTGTGGTGCCCTGGCGTACTCAGACAGGTGCCTGGCTAGTGGAATCAGCTGAATAGGCAGCCTCTGACGAGATTTTGCGGGGCTCCCATGCCCAACTTCGTGTCAAAAGTTAATGGTCGCCAGGCTGAGCAGGACCTGGTCTACAGCTGGCCGATCGCCGACCCGGCCAATACCGCTCTCCTGGCCCACCCCTTGAAAACATCGGACCGCTGCCATATCTTTCAGGAAGGAGTCGAATGCCTCAGGTGTGGGTGCCCGAAAAGACGACACGCTCGAAAGCGATCTGCCCATTGGTACACCTTTGTTGAACCGCTGGCGTGGTTGTGATGAACACCCACGACAACCAACTGGAAGCCCAGCGCATTCAATGGAGGTTGCTATCATGCGACGCGACATTCCCAAATTGTGTGCAGACTCCCTGCGCGCACTCGCCAAAGACAAGTACGGCATCAAGCTAAAGGCCGCTCACGCTCATGAGCTCGTGGCCGCGTACATGGGCTATGGATCCAAGAATGCCCTTCTAGCTGACAAGAAATACCCGATTGGAAATCTGGCCAAGGCCGAATTGGTCGTAATGATCCCGGATGCGGTCATTGACCAGCGTCGACAGAAGCTTGAGGGACTATCAACTGAGCTGCCGGACAGTTACGCATTGGGGGAGGCAGTCTATGGCCCATTGTTCTCTGATGAGTGGTGGGGGAGTACCTTCCCTCCATTTAGGAGTTTCGACAAGCTGGCAAAAGTCCTGGTCGAAAACAACGATGCATTCAAGGCCGCCTTCCAGTACCGCGACAAGATACCGATGCATCACTTCGTGAGCGTCAAGCAAGAAGAAGACGTTGTGGTGTTGGAAGTAATCCACTCGTACGAGTCGACCGCTGGTGAGATGCATAGAGATGGCCAAACCACTATTACCCTCCCGCGCATAGCGGGGCGCATCGGTTTTGGTCAGCCGAAGATGTCCGTCACACAGTTCACGGCTGGCGCGCGAAAAACACTGAAGTCTTTGGGGGTGCAGTCATGACTGAGGTGGGCGTGAATGACTTTCAGCAAGAGGTTGAGTGTGTCTACGAAGGGGAGAGGTACTCGGTTCGGGATAATGGGGCCGTGCTGCGGCACTCGAGAGCTGGCAAGCGAAAACGTGCACTTGATAATCAATGGACGTTTGGGAAGGAAAATTCAGCTAACCCGTACCTGTGTATTGCCGGAGTCAGGATTCACAGGATCGTAGCAACCGCATTTCACGGCGATCCACCGGACCCCAAGCATGTGGTTGACCACATTGACTCAAACTGCAGAAACAATCGTCCGGAGAATCTGCGATGGCTGACCCGCTTGGAAAACTCCCTTAAGAACCCAGCAACTCGCAAAAAGATCGAATACCTCTGCGGAAGCATTGACGCTTTTCTTGATAACCCTTCTATGCTCAATGAGATTCATCTTGAGCCAAACATCGCGTGGATGCGGGCGGTGACTCCAGAAGAAGCACGAAACTGCAAGGTCCGAATGGATATCTGGGCTGACTCCAAAACGAAACGGAAAAGCACAGTCGACGCTAGCAATCGAAAGAGCTCTTTTGGTGACAGGGTATTCAAACTGCTTCAGAAATGGGAAATCGGCTTTGATAGAGAACTTGGAATCAGTATGGCTCTAACGCCATGGTGTGCGCAGTATTTCTGGCGAACTAGCGCGTACTTTCCCTGTTGTCCTCAGGAGTTCGGAGCCGACCCCCTTAGAGATTACTATCAATGCATCAAAAGCGGAGCGGTTCTCGCGTACAGTGATCATGAGGAATTTTGTCCGAAGCTCACGGTTTTTGAGTCGGTACTTCTCAAAGCAAAATCATCGATTCTCGTGATGACTCAAAGGAAAGATGGTAAGTGGGTAATTGTCGGAATTGAGTTCCATAAGGAATCGCGACATTTCATTCATTTCATTCTTGGCACGTATTCAAATATGCACGAAGCAGGAGAGGAGTTTTCCTCGAAGGAAAAGTTCTGCAATTTCTGGAGCGACGGATATGCGAATTTCCAAGGGATAGCCTAGCAATTCTTGATTCGGCGGACTTAACGCCAATCCGGAAAGGATGCTAAGAAATCGGCAATAGTTAAGGCCGACCAATGATAGTGGAGTGCCAATTTCCGACTCAGAATGACGGATCAACACAAGGGCGCGGGATTCCCGAAGGCAGTGCTCTACGAGGCTGAGCTATGCCCGACGCGGGTCCTGTAGAGCACTGTCTAAGCGGACCATGATTTGGGCGCGCGAAGCGCGCCCGCAGGGCGAGGAGCCGAAGGCGACGAATCAATCCCGGCCTCTCCGCCACGCTTCAAAGGCCCTTGCCGGGCTTTTTCTGGAAGCGGCCTTTCAACCCCGATTTTTTCCTGTCACGGGCGAGACGGGTTTGCATCCGGCTGAGTTACACTCGGGATTCGACGGAATACTGTGTCCGATGACATGAATCACAGCGAATTCGAATCCATCGTCCGGGAAGCCCTGAATAGCTTGCCGGACTGGGTGCACGATGCATTGGACAATATCGAGGTACTGGTGGTCGACGAGCCCGACAGGAAACTGGACTCGGAGGGGCAGGGCTTGCTCGGTCTCTACACCGGTCTGCCATTGCCGGAGCGCGGTGCAGACTACGCCGGCGAGTTGCCGGACGTGATTCATATCTTCCGCCGGCCGCACCTCGAGCTGGGCCTTCCGCCGCACGAACTGCGCGATGAGATCGCAAAGACACTGATCCATGAATTCGCGCATTACTTCGGCATCGATGACGATCATCTCGACGAGATCGGCTGGGCTTAAGTTGACTCCGGCA
>JBHHWI010000103.1:0-10216 GCA_046756445.1 Woeseia sp.
GACAGCACGCTTTCCGGATCCATGAAACCAACGGACACTTTGCGCTCGTCGTCCTCCCGCACCAGGACGTTACATGGCAGCAGCAGACCGATGTCGGAAACGGCAGAAATGGCCTGGTATGCGAGCGCCGGATTGCAGGCGCCCAGGATTCGGTATGGCGGCATGTCCTCGCCGAGCTTCTCCTTCATCTTGGCCGCGACATCGATGTCGGAGAGGACTCCGAAGCCCTGGATCTGCAGTTCAGCCGTCACTTTCTCTATCGCTTCGTCAAAGCCTACATCGACCGTTTTGCCAAATCCGAATTTCGATTCCATGTGTCGTTAGCTTTTTGTTCTTCCGGTCCACAACAATCGTCGTGTAACGGATGATCGGCCTTGGCCGCCGAACCATCTGCGGGGAGCAATGGCTGGCCTGAGGCTTTCGCCGCGTAGTGACCGTACCCCGGCTGCGCAGCCAAGGAGTGTCAAGCAGCCCGCCAGAGACGCGTTACTTTTCTCGAGATGACGCGATTGCCTGCGTATCGGTCGGGATCAGGGTGCCGCCTGCCGAGGCGCTGACCCTTATATATATGTATGTATAAATACGTATGCAAATAATCCGGGTGGCGTTCTCTTGCTATATAATCCGAGGCCTTTCGGCCGGGTCGCGGTGAGCGGCAAACCAATATAATAATTCGGAGCACAATCTTGGATCGGGATCGTAAGTCTGTTGACATGTTTACAGTGGTTGTCGGCGCAATCGCCGGCATTGCAGTCCTGATCGTTGTGCTTGCGATCGTGGCGCCGGATCTCACTCTGCGTCTCTTTGCCGAGGACCCCAGCCACTATCAGGCGACGGCCGAAGACCGGATCACCCCGTTGAGCCAGGTCTATCTGCCCGGTGAGGAGCATGGCGCTCCGGAACCGGTGGTCCAGTCGGTTGCACCGGTCGCGCAGGTGGCGACGGCGCTGACTGGCCCGCAGGTATACAACGAGGCCTGTATCGCCTGCCACGGCACAGGCATAGCCGGTGCCCCGAAATTGGGAGACGCTGCCGCCTGGGCGCCGCGTATCGCTCAGGGAATTGCGGTGCTCAAGGAGCATGCCATAGCGGGCTATCACGGTGAGGCCGGGTACATGCCACCGAAAGGCGCGCGCATCGACCTTTCCGATCAGGAAGTCAACGGGGCCGTCGACTATATGGTGGCCGAGTCCCGATAGCGGCTCAGCGCGCAGCAATCCGGTCGAGCTGCCTTAATCCGAGCGCCTCGCTCACATGCCTTGTACGAACGCGTTCCTCGTTCGCCAGATCGGCGATCGTGCGCGCGAGTTTCAGTACTTTCTGGTGGGCTCGCGCCGACATGCCGAAGCTGTCCATCGCTTTTTCCAGCAGTCGCCATCCCCGGGATGTCAGCCCGCAGTGTTCGAACAGCGCATCGCCTTCGAGCCTGGCGTTGCAGCGACCCGCCCGACGGCGTTGAGTATCGCGCGCCGCAACAACACGCCGGGCAACCGCCCGGCTCGATTCACCCAGTGGCGAGTTCGGCCGCAGGCTTTCCTTCGGCGGTCTCTGGACCGTCAGGTGAATGTCTATCCGGTCGAGCAGGGGTCCTGAGATCTTGCTGCGATAGTTGCGGACCCGTTCCGCACTGCAGCCGCAATCGCCGAGGGCATCGCCCAGATAACCGCAGGGACAGGGATTCATGGCCGCGACGAGTTGAAAGCGCGCAGGGAATTCCGCCTGGCATCCGGCGCGCGATATGGCGATACACCCGGCTTCCATCGGCTCCCGCAACGACTCGAGAACACGCCGGTTGAACTCGGGCAACTCGTCCAGAAACACGACGCCGTTGTGCGCGCGCGAGATCTCCCCGGGCCGGGGAATCGAGCCGCCGCCGACCAGCGCCGCGGTGGATGCCGTGTGATGCGGGGCCCGAAATGGCCGCAGCCGCCACTCGTCCAGATCGATGTCCTTGCCGAGTATCGAGGTTACCGCCGCGGTTTGCAGGGCCTGCCGCTCACTCATCGGCGGCAGGATGCCCGGCAGCCTGCGGGCCAGCATGCTCTTGCCGGCGCCGGGTGGCCCGATCAGGAGAATATTGTGGCCGCCGGCCGCCGCGATCTCGAGGGCGCGCTTCGCGAGATGCTGTCCCCTGACGTCGCGAAGGTCGGGCGCGTCGGCCCGGCCTTTCGGCGGGCGCAACGGTCGTTGTGGTTCGACCTCCGAGCAACCGTTCAGGTGAGAGGTTACCCGCAGCAGTGTTCCCGCGACGAACACGCTCGCCGATGACAGCCTCGCTTCCGGGCCGTTGCCGAGGGGCACGAATACCGAGCGGCCGGCCGTTGTTGCCTTCAGCGCGGCCGGCAACGCCCCCGGGATGGTGCGAATTTCCCCGTTGAGGCCGAGCTCGCCGTAGAACTCGAGTCCGGCGAGCGATTCCGGCGGGATGTGCCTGCTTGCGGCAAGGATGCCCAGCGCGATCGGCAGATCGAAACGCCCGCCGGTCTTCTTCATGTCGGCGGGGCCCAGGCTGACCGTAATGCGTTCCTGCGGGAAACTGAAACCGGAGCTGATGATGGCGCCGCGGACGCGATCCTTGCTTTCACGGACCGCGGCTTCTGCAAGGCCTACGATATTGAATCCGGGCAATCCACCGGACAGCAATACTTCGATTGTGACTTCCGGCGCCTCGATGCCGAGCTGGGCTCGGCTATGCACTATTGCGGGTCCCATCTGCCCTCCCTGGCAATGGCGATGTCCTGACTACTTCTTTTTCTTCGCCACCTTTTTCTTCTTCCTGGCTTTTGCAGATTCCATCGATTTCAGCCGTTCTTCGAGCGCTTCGAGTTTCTCTCTGGTGCGCGCGAGCACGGCTTCCTGCACCTCGAATTCCTCCCGCGTGACGAGGTCGAGTTTGCCCAGGCCGGATCGAAGGACTGAGCGGAAGTTTTTCTCCAGATCGTCTTTCACTGATCTGAGACTTTGCGGCACAGCATCGGCGAGGCGTCTTGCCAGTTCGTCTATGGACTCGAATGCCATGGAAGCTTGATACCGCACTCCGCAATAAAAGGCCAGTACTGAAACAGCGCGTGACCCGGCATTTTGCACGGCTCGGTTCCGGGCATCGGGGATCTTGTGTGGATACCGGCGCGATCGATGCCGGCGCGCGGCGCGCGGCCGACGCCGAACACGAAAACGCCGGTGCCCCCTCGGGCGAGTGCAATCACAATGCCTGCCCGGAGCTCATGACGGCCGAGAGAAACGGATTGGAAGAGGTCGATCGTGACCAGATAACAATTGTCGCCGCAGCCTCCGGAGATCAGTGAGCATATTGGCGAGCATCAAAAAGACTGAACATAAGCGGGCCGCAGGGTCCGCTTTTTTTTGCCAACCTCAGCACGAACCTCGCTGTGACGATGGTCACGTCATGTATGGCGAGGTCATGCTGTAATGGGCTATCGTTCAACGCATTAACGGACCGAGCGTGCGGTACATGACCACCATTCGCAAAAACACGATCGCCTGTCTCTCCATGCTTGTCACACTGGCGGCAGGGATGGCTTTTGCCGGCGAGATTTACCGATGGACTGACGAGCAGGGTAACGTCCATTACGTCGATCGCCCGACCGGCGAACCAACAGAGGAACGGCTCGATATCAGTTCGAAGCCAACGGACCCTGCCAGAGTCCAGGCACGTGTACAGCAACGTCATGAAGCAAGAGCGGCGGCCGCGCAAGCGGCAGCCAAAGAACCCGAAGGACCGACCGAGGAGGAACTCCGGGCACAGGCGCTGGAGCGACAAGAAAAGTGCAATACCTACAAGGCACGCCTGCAAAAATTCCTGACGTCCAGGCGATTGTACAAGCTGGACGATAACGGCGAGCGTGTATACCTCGACGAAGGCGAGATGCTCGCGGCGCGCGAGCGCGTCCAGAGCCAGATCGAGGAATACTGCAACTCCTGAGACACATTCCCCCGCGTCTCCCGCACCATCGCGAGCGGCGTCCGAACCCGTACGCATGGCCCCATGTCCCGTCGTGAGTCGCGTTACAATGCCGACACCGTAAGTGAGGAGCACCGGGCTTGGCCTCTCGACCCCCAGAAGCAGACCCAGAATCCCAAGCGTATCTACCCGATTTCTGTGCCGCCGCCACGATTTTCGTCGTCGTGCTCGTTGCCGAGCTCGTCGCCATAGCCCTGACGCTCGCCTCGCACACCACGCCAGGCACGTTTCTGACCGAACTTGCGAAGATGTCTCTCTTCATTCTCTGGCTGGCGTTGCTGGGCACGGCCATTCTTTGCAAGATTCGCCCGTGGGTCGAGAAGTTCGGTCAGACCCAGGCATTCGTAATCAGTTTCGTCCTGCTCGAAGTACTCAGCCTCGTTCTCGCGGAAATTACATTTCAGCTGACCGGAATTTTCGGCGAGGCAGTCATCATCAATGACACCCACTCCGGATTCATCCTGCGCACGTTTGCGATCAGCTCGATCGTCATCGCACTCGCGATGCGATACCTGTATATCTCGAGTGAATGGCGCCGCAGCATCGTGCTGGAAGCGCAATCGAGAATAAGCGCGCTGCAGGCGTTGATCCGTCCGCATTTTCTGTTCAACAGCATGAACACGATCGCCTCCCTGACGAGAAGCGACCCCAATCGCGCGGAGGAAGCGGTCGAGGACCTCGCCGACCTGTTCCGCGCCAATCTTGGTGGCCCGCAGGACCGGGCCACGCTGAAAGAGGAACTCGAGACCGCAGCGATCTATCAACGCATCGAAAAGCTGCGCCTCGGCGAGCGTCTCAATGTCCGCTGGGATGTCGAAGAATTGCCGATGCGCGCGCTGATGCCCAGTCTCACCCTCCAGCCCTTGCTCGAAAACGCCATCTATCACGGCATCGAGCTCCTCCCCGACGGCGGCGAAGTAACCATAAGCGGTGTCCGCAAAGACAGGAACCTCGAGATCCGAATTCGAAACCCCGTGCCGGCCAATCAACCGGGGCAGACAGCTGGAAACCGGATGGCGCTGGAGAACATCCGGCAGCGCTTCGATCTGGCGTACGGCGCCAAAGCGGCCGTGTCCGTCGAAGAATCCGATGACGAATTCAACGTAAGGCTCTTTTTTCCCTGTGAAGAGCACGCGGCGTGAAGATCCTGATCGTCGATGATGAAGCGCCGGCCCGCGACAGGTTGAGCCGCCTGCTTGCCGAATCGGACGAGCACGAAGTCGTCGGAGAGGCCGGAAACGGCGAGCAGGCTCTCCAGATCGCCGGCAGGTCGGCGCCCGATGTCGTCCTGCTCGACATCCGGATGCCCGGGATGAACGGCATCGAGACGGCGCATCACTTGAATGCGCTCGAGTCGCCGCCCGCCGTAATATTTACAACGGCGTACGACGAATACGCGATCGAGGCCTTCGATGCACGGGCAGTCGGCTATGTGCTCAAACCGGTCCGGCGCGAGCGGCTCGATCGGGCGCTCGAACAGGCCGCGCGCCTCAGTGATATCACGCTCAACGACATCGCAAAACAGTCCGGCATCCCGGATCGTCGCAAGCATATCTGTGTGCGCTCTAAAGGTGCGTTGAAGCTGATTCCCGTTCGCGATGTTTTCTATTTTCATGCCGATCAGAAATATGTGCGCGTACATCATCGAAACGGCGAGGACCTTTTCGATGAGTCGCTGAATAATCTCGAGCAGGAGTTCGCCGACGAATTCGTTCGCATTCACCGCAATGCGTTGGTCGCCGTGCGTCAGATAGATGCCCTGAAGAAGACCGGCGACGGCCAGACTCTGGTCACGCTCCGCGACGGCTCCCGGTGTGAGGACGATGGTCTGATTATCAGCAGACGGCATGTCGCCGATGTTCGGCGGCGCCTCAAGGGAGTCGGGTGAACATACGGATCGCAACGCGCAAGAGTGCGCTGGCGCTCTGGCAAGCCAATCATGTTGCCGATGCCTGCAGGAAGCTGGCGGAAGTCGCGTCGGTCGAGCTCGTGCCGCTGTCAACCCGCGGCGACGAGATTCTCGATCGCAGCCTCGAGAAAATCGGCGGCAAGGGGCTCTTTATCAAGGAGCTGGAAGTGGCGATGCAACACGGCAGTGCAGACATTGCCGTGCACTCGATGAAGGACGTTCCGGCCGACATGCCGGAGGGATTCTGTATTGCCGCCTTCCTGGAGCGCGCCAACCCGGCGGACGCATTGGTGGGCAAGAAACTGGACGAGCTGGCCGGTGGTGACCGCATCGGCAGTTCGAGCCTGCGGCGCCGGGTCCAGCTGATGCAACTGCGGCCGGACGTGCATATGGAACCGCTGCGCGGCAACGTCAACACCAGAATCCGCAAGCTGGAGGACGGTCAGTACGACGCAATCGTGCTGGCCCGGGCCGGGCTCGAACGGCTCGGCCTCGAGTCACGCATCAGCGAGACGTTCTCGCCCGAGCAGATGCTGCCGGCGGCCGCACAAGGCGTAATCGGCATCGAGTGCCTCGAAGACCGCGCTGACCTGATACAGGTGCTGAAGTCCCTCGATCACGAGCCCACGAAAACGGTCACAGCGGCGGAGCGCGCCGTGGCGAGGCATCTCCAGGCTGATTGCCAGTCTCCCGTCGCGACTCTTGGCGAGATCGACGGCGAGACACTCGGCCTGCAAGCAATGGTAGCCTCGCCGGACGGCCGGGCGATCATCCGGGAACAGGTCTCCGGGCCTGCCGGCGATCCGGAGGCACTCGGCATCGGTCTGGCGGACAGACTGCTCGGCCTCGGGGCGCGCGAGCTTCTGGCACGGCACGGAGCGGACGAATGAGCGAGGCCATGCTGGCCGGTTTCGGCGTCCTGGTTACACGTCCCGAGCATCAGGCCGATGAACTCGCTGCCGCGATCGAGGCTGCCGGCGGCGAGGCGATCAGATTCCCGGTGATCGAGATCGAGCCGCTGGAAGCCGCCGACATCAGCCGGCATCTGGACGCTCTGCCGCCGGCCGATATCACGATCTTCGTCAGCACGAATGCCGTCGCGTGCGGACTGTATTACGTGCAGGATGATGAGACCGTGATCGCTGCAGTCGGACCGACGACCAGGGCAGCCATCGAGTCTGCCGGTCACAATGTCGATATTTTCCCGACACAGGGCTTTGACAGCGAACACCTGCTTGCCGAACCTGGGTTAAGGGACGTATCGGGAAGAAACATCCGCATCGTTCGCGGCGACGGCGGCAGAGAACTCCTGGGCGACAAGCTGCGCGAACGCGGAGCAACAGTCGATTACCTGCCCGTTTACCGCAGGCAGACGCGCGCCTACTCGCCGAGTCTGCTCGCCGGGCTGGAGCACAGATGGCGCGACGGCCAGGTGAATTGCGTTATCGCGATGAGCGTTGATTCCCTGCGCAGACTGCTCGAGATTCTGCCGCCGGGTTGCCGCGACCTGGCCGGGAGCACCCCGTTGCTTACGCCCAGCGCTCGTGTATTACAGAAAGCTTCGGATAGAATCCCCGATGCAGAGGTTTGGCTCGCCGGGAGTCCTCAAACCGATGACATGGTCCGGGCGTTGATCGCGTGCCGGCAGGCGGAATCCGGATAAGACCCGATGGCCAGGAAAACTACCAGCAAGCGCAAGAAGAAAACGACAGCGACCAGCAAGGAAGCGCCAAAGAAGACTTCCGCCGATGCAGCAGTCCGACCGGAGCAACCGGTGCCCGCGGAGACCGATGAGCCGCGCGCCGATTCCATGCCGCCGGATACCGAGACTGCCGCACCGCGCGGCCGCGGCCGTTTTGTCGGACCGGCTGCCTGGCTGGCATTAGTCGTTTCCTTCGGCGCCCTCCTCGGCGCGGCATACATTCTGTTCGCTAACCTGCGCACGGGTGATGCTGTGGAGAAGAGCAATGCGGCCCTCGCAAGCCTGAACGCGGCACTGGACGCAACCGGGGAGTCCCTGGACGGCATCGAACACAGACTCGACAGCCTTGCCACGCGAGACGTTGCGAGTGTGGCGGACCTTCAGGCGCTCGAGCGAAGGCTTAACGAGCGTGTGCGGGAGTTCGAATCCCTGCCTGGCCGCGTAGTCAATCTGGAAGACTCGGTCTCGTCCCTGCAGGGCATATCGACGGGCGCGCGCGATGCCTGGCTGCTCGCGGAAGCCGAGTACTATATGCAGATTGCGAACGCGCAGTTGCAGCTTGCCGGCAATCCGCATCTAGCCAGTCTCGCGCTTCGGTTTGCGGACGAGCGATTGCTGCAGCTGGCGAACCCGGCGCTCACCGGGGTCCGTCGCGCGCTTTCCGATGAGCTGCGGGCAATTGAGGGGATGGAAGACCCTGATATCGAAGGCTTGACCCTGACGCTCGCGAGCCTTGCCGGTGTAGTCGACTCCCTTCCCCTGCGGCAGGAGGTGGGCGTGCCCGATAAGGAATCGGACGAGATCGATCCTGCACTGAGCGGCATGGATCGTGCTCTGGCGTCCCTGAAGAAGACGGTCGGGGGCGTCGTCTCGGTGCGGCGCACCGACGAAACGGTTGAGCCGCTCGTCGCACCCGAGGCCGCTTACTTCCTGCGTGCAAACCTCGCGTTGCAGTTTCAGACGGCGAGGCTCGCCTTGCTGCGCAACGAGCAGCAGATATTCGAGCAGAGCCTCGACGACGCCAGCGGCTGGCTCAGGCGATATTACGATGCCGACAGCGCGGCGGTGCAGAGCGCGTTGGCAACCATCGCGGAAATCCGCGGTGGCTCGTTTTCCGTCACGCCGCCCGATATCTCGGCGTCACTTCGCCTCCTTCGCCAACATGTAACGCTTTCCGGTTCCACTGCATCCCCCGCCGAGCCAGAGTAGCCCGGATATTGCACGAGACCCCCGTGATGATTGACGACGAAACGAGCAACTCGAGGCAATGAATGATCCCGATGTCGACACTTTCTGAATTGCGCCAGCTGTCCGGTCCACGGCCGGGTCACGCACAACGTTCGGGCTCATGAAATTCGGATTGATTGTCGTTATCGCGCTCGTGATCAGCGCCATTGCAGCGCATTTCCTGCTGCAGGATCCCGGCTACGTCGTCATCGATTTCCGTAACTACCTGATCGAAATGTCGGTACCGATTCTGATCGGGCTTGTACTGCTCCTCATGATCGGGGCCTGGTTGCTGGTCAAGCTCTTCCGCGCACCGAGAAAACTCGGGGAAGCGGCCGGTCGCTACAGGATGGGTCGGGCAGGCCAGCGATTGACCAGGGGGATGATCGAAATCGCAGAGGGAAATTTCTCCAAGGGAGAAAAGCTGCTGGCACGTGCCGCAGGCGTCAGTGACGCGCCATTACTCAATTACCTGCAGGCTGCCCGGGCGGCGCACCTGCTGGGCCAGGACGAACGGCGCGACGAGTGGCTGAAGCAGGCTTATGAGCAGACGCCCGAGGCCGCCAATGCGGTCTTGCTGACACAGGCCGAGCTGCAACTCGACCAGGGGCAGTACGAACAGGCGCTTGCCACGCTGAGACGACTCGAGGAGAACTCGCCGAATCACAGCCACGCCCTGGCCCTGCTGGGCAGGCTGTATTTCCGGCTCGAGGACTGGAATCACCTCGGTGAATTGTTGCCCCGCCTGGGCAGCAAGGGCAGGGTCAATGCGGCCACGCTGGACAAGTGGTCGCGGCGGGTCTTTATCGAGAAGCTCAATCAATCGGCAGACGGTGATTCGGTTTTGGCCGTTTGGGCGGAGATGCCGAAAACGCAGAAAAAGGACCTTTCCCTGCTGGAGGCCTATCACTCGAGCCTGATGCGCACCGGCATGCATGAAAAAGCCGAGAAGGACCTCGCCGCAGAGATCAACAGGGAATGGCGCGGGCCGCTCGTCCGGCTCTACGGTATGGTCGAGGGCAAGGATGCCGCAAAACAGCTTCGACGCGCCGAGAGCTGGCTCAAGAACCACGGCGAGGATGCGGATCTGCTGCTGACCTCTGCACGGCTTTGCCTTCGGAACGAGCTCTGGGGCAAGGCGCGAAGTTATCTCGAGACAGTCATCTCCATCCGGCCGTCGCCCGAGGCATACCAGGAGCACGGGCGCCTTCTGAACCGGCTCGGCGAGGCCGACGCCGCGGCCGACGCCTACCGCGCCGGTCTCGGTATGGTCGCGCGATCGCCGATGCCGGCGATTCCCGACCTTCGGCCCGACTCGGACTAGGTGCCGGAGCGAACTTTCCGACTCGGACTAGGTGCCGGAGCGCACTTTCCGAACTTTTCAACAATCTTGGCA
>JBHHWI010000104.1:0-10182 GCA_046756445.1 Woeseia sp.
GCGGAATCGGCTTATCCGGTCCGTCCGCCGTAAGCCGCGGTCGATACCGACCGATTATGACAAATGCGCGTGCCGACTCCTGAACCAGGGTCCGGGCGTATCAAACTCGGCGATTGTTGCACTGCCCACGAAGCAGGACTAAAGTGACAAACGACGCTTGGGCCCGATAATCCGTGGAACTCTGGCCATTGGTAGTGCTCTGATATGATGGATAACGAGAGGTGCGTCTGTCTGCCCGGGAGCGCGGCAATTTGACTGCGAGTACGCTTAAAGCGGTATCGACGGCAGTAGTCCTGACTGTGTTGGGCGGCTGTGGGTCACAGGTGGTGATGGATGATCCGTCGGTTCCGGATCCTCTGTTCGACAAGATCCCCATCTCGGTCGCCGTCAGGTTTCCAACGGAATTTGAACATTTCGTGCACGAAGAGCAGGTGATCGGGAAGGAAAGGTGGACGATCGATCTTGGCCAGGCGAATTCTCTGCTTTTTACCAAGCTCTTTCGCGCCATGTTTAACGACCTCACAGTCCTCGACAACGGCGCCGACCCAAACGATATGATCGTCGATGCGCTGATCGAACCGAGTATTGACGCCTTCGAGTTTTCAACGCCGGGCCAGAGCCAGACACAGGCGTTTGCGGTTTGGATCCGCTATCGCATCAAGATATTCGACAGCGAGGGCAATCAATTCGCCAATTGGCCGATCAGTGCCTACGGCAAGAGCCAGAGCACGACCATGGGTGGGGATGAGGCCCTGCAGCGTGCCGCGGTACTTGCCATGCGGGACGCCGCAGCATTGATCGTCATGCAGATGGACAAGGCCACCGGCATAAGCGGCCTGACCCGCAAGCCGATATCCAATAGCGTTGCCGCAGGCCCGGAACCGGAAGCGCCGGAACCCGCGAGCGAGGAGCCCCAGACTACGGCTTCGGAGGAAGCGACAGATGAATCGAGTTGAGCGCATCGGATGGCTGGCGCTGGCGATAGTGTCATGCGTTGCACTGGATGCCTGCACGACGGCGCGCGTTGAAGATACCAGGCAAACCGCTACCGGCATCGAATCGGGCGAAGGTGTGGTCATCATGGCGAGGAGCTACCACCTGGGAAACGAGACCGAGCAGAAGTTCATCGATTGCGTCGGATCGGCACTCGGCCGCGGTTCTTCCCGATTGCGCGTCGTACCGAACAGCGAATTCGTCGATGCCCTCTTCCCGTGGTTCGAGCCCCGGACGGCACCGGCGGATACCAAGGGTCTGCCGGATCTGATGGAACGCCCCGGTGTTTCGGAGATGATCGAGAAGAAGGGCGTGCGATACGTCATCTGGCTCGATGGCGACACGGAAAGGGTTGCCGGTGGAGGTAGCCTGTCATGCGCTGCAGGACCCGGCGGCGGCGGTTGCTTCGGCTTCGCGTGGTGGCAGAACGATTCGAAATACGAAGCTGCCGTATGGGACCTTACCGCGCTCGAGTCCGCCGGAACGGTTAGCGCGGATGTCAGCGGGACGTCCTTCCTTCCGGCCGTCATTATTCCGATTCCGCTGATTGCGCGCACCCGGTCGAAAGCCTGCAGGGGCCTCGCCGATCAGCTGAAGTTGTTTATTGTCGCCGAAGACGACGCCTGATCTGCAGAACCTGCCTCAAGGGCAGCTGAGCGGCCAGGCGGGATTTTGAGGCAGGGTCTGGTCGTCAGGGACGACCTCCCCGGACGAAAGCCTTCCGATAATAGCTGGCATCCAGTTCTTCAATCGTGACATTCCGGCCGCTCGACGGTGCGTGCACGAATCGCCGGCTGCCCAGATAGAGTCCGACATGCGATACCTTGCCGTCGATATTGAAAAACAGTAGGTCGCCCACCCGAAGACTGCTCGCTGCAACCGGTCGCAGCGTGCGCCATTGATCCCTGGTGGTTCTGGGAATCGACTTGCCGGCCCGCGCATAGGCGTAGTGCACGAGTCCACTGCAGTCGAACCCACCGGGCGTGCTCCCGCCATAGCGATACGGGACGCCGAGTTGTCTGACCGCCGTGACCGCGGCCTGCTCGCCGAGGGTCAGTCGCTTGGCCGGTCTTTCGTGCCGCGCAGCGACTTCAGGAGACCCGCCGGCCGGCGACCGATCAATCGTGCCAGGCCCCTGCGGCGCGCACGCACAGAGCACGACACCGATCGATACGACGCCGATGATGTTTCCAAGAACTCTGGCCGCCTGAGCTATCATGTCAATCGCCGAAAGTACCGCGAACGGCCTGAAATCGACATGAACTGTCTCCCAGGAATAGAAATATCACCGGAACCCGCTGCCGCAGCGAAGTCCTTGTCTGTGCTTGTCCTTCTGGTCCTAGGATGCTCCGCGGTAGCGCTGTCGCATGCGGCAGGCCCGACGACTGCGCGCGTCTATGGCGCCGATTACAGCGTGCGGCCGGATATTTCCAGAGGCGGCGCCCATGTGGAACTGAGGATCTCTCAGAATCGGAAGCTGCTACGCCAGCTGAGCATGCCCCTGGATGCGGCGATGATCAGTGACGTTTCGGGTGACGGGCTGGTATCGACGCGTGACGGCAGAGTCCATTGGGAGCCACCCGCCGAAGGCGGTGAACTTCGGTGGTTCGCAAAAATCGATCACCTGCGAATCGCTGACGGTTACGACGCTCTGGTCAGCGGCGAGTGGGCGCTCTTCAGGGCCGAAGATGTGATACCGCCGACGGCGACGAGAACCCTGAAAGGATCGGTCAGCAGGACCACGCTGGTATTCGACCTTCCCGACGGTTGGTCCGCCGTTACCGAGTACTTCAGGCGATCGAATGTCTTCAATATCTCCAACCCGGATCGCCGCTTTGACAGGCCGACCGGCTGGATCGTGCTCGGAGATCTCGGCGTCCGGCATGAAACCATCGCCGGTGTCCGCGTGGTTGTCGCGGCACCGGTCGGTCACGGCGTCAGGCGAATGGATATTCTGGCTATGCTTCGCTGGACACTGCCGGAACTCGTCCGGCTGTTGCCGGATTTTCCGAGGCGTCTGACAATTGTGGCCGCCGGTGATCCCATGTGGCGCGGCGGCCTGTCTGCGCCCGCATCGTTCTATGTTCACGCAGAACGCCCCCTGATCAGCGAGAATGGCACGAGCACAATCATGCACGAAGCGCTTCACGTCGGATTGGGCACCGGTGCCGTGAACGGGGCCGATTGGATTGTCGAGGGGCTTGCCGAATACTACAGCCTGGAGATCCTGCGGCGAAGCGGCACGATCGGCGAGAAGCGATATCGGACCGCAAGATCGAAACTCGCCGGTTGGGCAAGGGAAGCGAAGTCGCTTTGTGCCGACCCGGCAACCGGCGCGGTCACCGCCAGGGCCGTCACGCTGCTGGCAGCACTCGATTCCGAAATCAGCAGCCAGAGCGACGGAAAACACGACCTCGATGACGTCATTCGCGCGGTTGCCGGTTCCCGAGCGAAGATTTCTGCGGAGCGGTTGCGCAACACTGCCAGGGATCTCGCCGATGGCGACAGTGCAGTGTTGAGCGACAATGACCTGGACAACTGCGAAATTCCGTAGCGCCATACGCCGGGTGTCCATGGACAGACAACACGATCTAGAGCTGATACTTCGTTCCCGGACACCGATTCTGGTGATCGAGACGCGCGATGAATCGCGCATGCTCGAGATGTTGAAAACGATTACGATAACTCGGGCCAAAGACACCTACCTCCCCCTTTTTCGCTGGACGGTTACAGACGGTCTGCAACGCCTCGACATTTCGCTGGAGCCTCAGTTACACAATTCCGAGCCGGAGGAAGTGCTTCGTCACATCAGGGCGGTCGACAAGCCGGGTATATATATCCTGCTCGATTTTCATCCGTACCTTGAAAACCCGGTCAACGTCCGGTTGTTGAAGGACATCTGCATCCGCTTCGCCGAAATTCAACGGCATATTATTCTCGTAAGCCACAGCGTCTCACTGCCCGCGGAGCTGGAGAGTTTCAGTGCACGCTTTGACATGGCGCTGCCGACGGACACGGAGCGCGAGAAAATCATCAAGCGTGTCGCGGCCGAATGGGCACGGGAGAACCCCGGCTCGCAGGTCCAGGCTGATCCCAAAGCGTATCGAATGCTGATTCAGAACCTCGCCGGTCTGACCGATGCTGATACCGAGAAACTGGCGAGAAACGCCATATTCTACGACGGCGCGATCACGAAGAGCGATTTGCCGGGCGTAATGCAGGCCAAGTACGAGTTGTTGAATCGCGGTGGCATCTTGCAGTTCGAGTACGATACGGTGAAATTCAGCGATGTTGGTGGACTGGCAAAATTGAAGGGCTGGCTGGCAAAGAGAAGGGCTGCTTATCTGGACAGGCAAAACGCCAGACATCTCGACCCGCCGAAGGGCGTCCTGCTTATCGGCGTGCAGGGATGCGGGAAGAGTCTCGCGGCGAAGGCGACAGCGGGCATTTTCGGTACGCCGCTGCTGCGCCTGGACTTCGCCACCCTGTACAACAAGTACCACGGGGAAACCGAACGTAACCTGCGCGAGTCGCTGAAGACCGCTGACGTGATGGCACCGTGCGTCTTGTGGATCGATGAAATCGAGAAAGGCCTGGCCGGGCGGGGCGGCGAAACCGGAACGACGCAACGTGTGCTGGGAAGCTTCCTGAGCTGGATGGCAGAGAAGGATCGTGAGGTGTTTGTTGTGGCAACGGCGAACGATATCACTGCGCTGCCGCCGGAACTCGTGCGTAAGGGCCGATTTGACGAGATATTCTTCGTCGATCTGCCGGACCCGGAAGTCCGGAAGTCAATTTTGCGCATTCACCTGGCGAACCGCGGCCGGTCGGCCGCCGACTTCGACATCGCAAGGCTCGCTGAGGCGATGCACGGCTTTTCCGGCGCGGAGATCGAGCAGGCGGTGGTCTCCGCCCTGTATGCCGCGCACGCCGCCAAAACCGACCTGGCTACGGCGCACATTTTGAGTGAGATACAGAAGACCCGGCCGCTATCGGTCGTCATGTCGGAAAAAGTCGAAACACTCCGGCATTGGGCGGCCGGGCGCACGGTAGCCAGCGACTGACGGGCGCCGATATGTGAGAGCAATCACGGTCTTTCAGGATACGTTCAGCTAGGCTCCGTCAGCATGTGCAGTGTAACCATAAACATGCTCGAAAAATGCTGACACAAACCGCGCCAAAAGATCTCGAACTCAGCTCCACACAGAAATTAGCGCGCAACGCCCGAAAGCTCGCATCCCGGAGGATCTGGCTACCAAGAGTCCTTTATGATTGCCTGCCCTATTTCTATCTGACAGCCGGTTTTGCGGCGTTTTACGCAACCTTGTACATCAGCGACTGGTTCTGGGTGTTACCCCATTACATCCTGTTCTGCGCGGCTTGCCTGCACCTGGCGCTAGCCGTTTATCGACGGCGTAAACGGCCCCGGCGACGCGATACAGATCAGTCCGGCACGACCGCGTCCGGCTAACTCCCAATCGCTTGACCTCGGCGTGCTCTTGGTCGAGGATGGCTCGCTTCGTGCGAAAATACGGGTTTGCCTGTGCCTGCAGCAATGAAATCTTGGAAACAGAAGGTGCTGAACGAACTTGCGCTGGTCCTTACGTTGTTTTTTGCGGGCCTGGTGTTGTTGCCGCTGGCAATCTATCTTACCGGCCAATCCGTGTTTGGCGAGTATGGCGGAGCGGGCTTTTCCGATTTCTACGGGCGCTTGAGCAGCGAAGTCCGGGAAGGCCGGCCGGTGGTCTGGTTTCTGGTATTGTCTCCCTACCTTGTCGTAATGCTTGTACGCCTGACCATCTGGACGTTTCGAAGGATGGGCCGCGCCGGGCGGCTGCAAGGGCAAGCGCACCACCGGCCGTCAGACCCGCGGACAGATAGCGGATCGGTGCAGGAAAAACCATGACCCGCATCACGTTTTATCGCCTGCTAACAAGCAATTAGAGCGATTTTGATAGAAATTATGTTAACGATGGTGCATGCTCTGGGCTTACTCCAGCTATATTTGTGGTTCGCAGGTTTACGCAAGTAAGACCGTCAGGCACCAATGATGAAGCGCTTTCTGACATGGCTAAGATCGAAGCTTTTCTCCCGGGACGCTGCATCGGCGCCGGTGCCCCGCCGAACCGCTCCCAGAATCAGGCAGAGCCCGAAACCGTCCAGGCCCAAGGACCGGGACGCCGAATTGGTGGAAGTATCCACCGAACTCGGCGGACGTATCGAAGATGGTGGTCCGGGAAAGAACGTTTTGATACGCAACAAGTATGTCCGCGAGGACTCGGGCACGCATGAGACGCTCAAGATA
Organism: Woeseia sp.; assembly: GCA_046756445.1. Taxonomy (GTDB): domain Bacteria; phylum Pseudomonadota; class Gammaproteobacteria; order Steroidobacterales; family Woeseiaceae; genus JACZWL01. The sequence goes on from JBHHWI010000104.1 coordinate 6,299, forward strand.
ATCGACGATACCTTTCTCGAAGACGAAGAGGAACGCGGCATCGATCCGTATAACACAGGACGATTTGATCGCTCGAAGTCCTGGGATCTGAGAACCAAGAAGTAAGTTCACGCCCGCTCCTGTCGGCGTCAAATTGACGGCATCCCGGGCCGCCGGTAGTCTGCGGCACAACCGACCTGACGAAGCTTTTTCATGGGACTCAGGGTTTCTTTCGAGCTAAGCGATGATGATCTCAGACATTTTCGCCTGATCATGCGGGAGGCGCGCAAGGCTGCGGCAAACGCCTCGCCGGAAGACATCGTCGCCTCGGCCGAGGAACTCCTGAAAGATGTCGGCACAGCCGGAATTCCGACTTTCATCGCCGCGCGGCTCGAAAAGCTCGAGGTCATGATCAACATGCTCTCCGACCACGAGTGGGCGTTGCCGGAACAGGAATCTGTCCGGGTATTGAACGCACTTGCCTATTTTTGCGAGCCCGAAGACCTGATTCCCGATCACATTCCCGGTCTCGGCTTCCTCGACGATGCCATCATGATCGAGTTGCTGGTTCGCGAACTCCGTCATGAGATCGAGGCCTATCGGGATTTTTGCGACTATCGGGCCAGCCGGGCGCCCAAAGCCGGCATCAAGAAAAGGACCACGGATGTCTCGAGGGAACAGTGGCTCGAAATCCGGCGCAAGCAGCTGCAGTCGCGGATGAGACGGCGCCGGAAACGGTCTTTACATAAAGGACTCCTGGAAAATGATGCCTTGTAGGGCCGTGCCCGGAAAAACCCGGCCGCGCGTCGACGCGGCGACCGAACGCACGACGCTGTTTCCCGCCGGATGACGGGGACCGAGAAACTCACCGTGGATTTTGCGGTCATAGCATTGAGGGCGCCCCGGTCGCGGCCGAATACCCCGAATACGGCGTGTTTTGCCAAATGCGCCCTTGATTCAAACGCTTGTGCCATCTAGCCTAGCTTAATTGCCCAGGCCAAAAAAGTCGCAGAGTATGGAGAAAAACTTGAAGAATCGTAACGCCGGTTGTCGGCAATGGATCATCGGCGCGATCGTTGGCCTCCTGGCCCTGCCTGGATTTGCCGCGAGCCCCGCAGCCATCAGCGCTACCCCCGCGATCATATCGGATGACGATCTCGGCCCGGCACTGCGGCACGAAAAAATCGGCCAGCTGGTCAGTGAATTCATTCAGAAGTCCCATTACCTGCATGCCGCCGTCGATGACGACCTTTCATCGATGGTTCTCGATCGATACGTGAGCGCGCTGGACAGCAATCGCATGTATCTGCTGGCCAGCGATGTGGCGAGCTTCGAGTCCTACCGCTATCGACTCGATGATATGGTCCGGTCCGAGCCACTGGATCCGATCTTCGACATGTTTGAAGTCTACCGGACCCGAGTTCGCCAAAGGTTGAGCTTCGCCCTGCGGCGACTCGAAATCGAGCCCGATTTCACGATCGATGAGAGCTACATATTCGACCGTGAAGACCTGCCGTGGGTTGCAACGGAAGCCGACCTCGACGAACTCTGGCGCCAGCGTATCAAGAACGACGCCCTGAATCTCAGGCTAGCCGAGAAGGAATGGGCGGAGATTCAGGAGATCCTGCACAAGCGATACACACGGTTCCTCAAGCGTATGGACCAGATCAAAAGCGATGATGTGTTCGAGACGTTCATGAATGCGTTCGCTCATACACTGGATCCACACTCGAGCTACCTGTCTCCACGGAACTCGGAAGAGTATCGAATTCAAATGAGCCTGTCCTATTTCGGCATTGGGGCATCCCTGCAGATCGAAGACGACTTCGTGATGGTAATCAATATCATTCCGGGCGGCCCTGCCGCGATCGACGGCAAGCTGAAGCCAAAGGACAAAATTACCGCCGTCGCCCAGGGCGAAGACGGGGAACTCGTCGATGTCATAGGCTGGCGGCTTGACGATGTCGTTCAACTGATCCGCGGGCCGGCGAATACCGTCGTTCGTCTTCAAATCATGCCGGCCGGCGCACTTCCGGGAACATCGGAAAAGGTCATCAGCCTGACGAGGAACCAGGTCAAGCTTGAAGAACAGGCGGCAAAGAGCGAAGTCATTACGATCCCGCGCGAAGGAAGGGAGTGGTCGATCGGCGTCATCAAGATTCCGAGTTTCTACCGCGACTATCGTGCTTTGAGTAATGGTGACAAGGATTACACGAGTACTACCAAGGACGTGCGACGCCTGATCAGTGAACTGGAACAACAGGGTGTCGATGGGCTGATCGTGGATCTCCGCAACAACGGCGGTGGTCACCTCACGGAGGCCACAGCATTGTCCGGTCTCTTCATCGACAACGGCCCGGTTGTTCAGTTGCGCAACTCAAATGGCCGGATCAGCCGTCTCGACGATCCCGACCCGGTGCCCCGCGTAGCCTACAACGGACCGCTTGCCGTGCTGGTCAATCGATACAGCGCGTCGGCTTCCGAAATATTCGCAGCCGCAATTCAGGATTATGCGAGGGGCGTGATAATCGGTCAGCAAACGTTCGGCAAGGGTACCGTGCAGAATCTGTATTCGCTCGATCAGTATGTCCGCAGGCCGGACGAACAAGGTCTGGGGCAACTGACGCTGACCATTGGTAAGTATTATCGCGTTACGGGCGAAAGCACCCAACACAGGGGCGTGGACCCGGATATTGCACTACCGTCATCGATTGACGCCAATCTTGTCGGCGAAAGCGTCCGTGAAACCGCCCTGCCCTGGGATACCATCAAGACGACCAGATTTCGTGCCGGTGAACCGCTGGACAATACAATTTCGTCGCTGACGGCAGGCTACATTTCAAGAAGCAAGGACGACCCCGATTATCAGTACCTTTTGGAGGGCATCCAGGATGTCGAACAGGTCCGGGCCCAGAAGTCCCTGTCACTGAATATAGAGGACCGCCGCGCAGAGCGTGAGGCCGAAGTGAATCGCCGCCTGGTGCGAGAGAACGCCCGTCGGGCAGCGCTGCAACTCCCGTCCGTTGAGACGATCGAGGAGCTGGAGGCAGTCGAGGCCCCCGACGTGCACCTTGATCAGGCCGCGGCAATTGTCATGGACCTGGCACAACTGCGGGAAATAGAGACGCGGCCGGCCCGGACGGCTCGGGTCCGGCCGTAGTCCCGCCAATCCAGAATTTGCTTGCATCTCTGCAGGCAAGTGTTGTACTGTACTACAACACTAGGTTTGGCGACGTCGGCAAGGGGGATGGCGTGTCACCAGTAGCAACACCGTCCGATCGTTCAGGAACCGTGTCTGCAGGCCGGTCCCTTCTGCTTTTGGCAGGTCTGTTGCTGGGTTTCGGCTGGGGCAGCGCTGCCGTCGGCGCGACAGGCTCCTTGACGGCCTGTGACGGTACGGCGGATCTCCGGAGCCTCGAGGTGTCCGTCAGCGATCTCTCCGCAAGTGTCGTCGGTCACTTCACGCCCGACGAGCCCGATGAAGAGCAAGCCGAATCATTGAGCGCCCGGCCGGCGCAGACGACTTCTTCCGCCCCGCTTCTGTATCTCACGCCCCGCGTTGCGGCAATCCTGGATAACGTCTTTTCTGCCGTCGCGATCGAGAGTTCGCAATCGGAATCTGATCAGCCCGAACCGCCATCCGACGTCCAGCCTGTTCTCGGCGATGAGACCGCGCTCTCGCCGGTAGCGGGTGATGCGTCAAAGGCCGAGTCATCGGCGGATTCGGTTGCTGAGGACGTGGAGACAGTTCCTTCCGTGCAGCGGCAGATGTTCCGAACCGACATCTAGAACCTATCTCAAGATTCCCCATGAGCCGCGTTTCTGACGCATTGGCTCGGATACGCGGCGCGCGCCGCGTCGAATGGCCGCTTCGCGGCCATGCGGAATCTTGAGATAGGTTCTAG
>JBHHWI010000105.1:0-10142 GCA_046756445.1 Woeseia sp.
GATTGACGATCGATCAGGTTTCCTCCATGCTTCTGATCCTGGAGCTCGAGGAAAAAGTCGAAGCCGTACCTGGCGGCAAATATTCAAAACGGAAATAAGGGAGCTGCTCCAGGCATGAAAGAGAATGTACTCGATGTGCTGATGTATCTTTTCGAGACCTACGTCGACGCGGAAGAAGAACCGGAACCCGATCAGAACGAGCTTCGCGACGAGCTCTTCCGGGCCGGTTTTGGCGATGCTGAGATTGATCGTGCGCTCGACTGGTTGGACGGACTCGCGGAAAACCACGACGGCCAGACTTGTAACCCGGAAACAGCACACGGCACACGTATATATAACGACGTCGAGCAGTCGCGCCTGGACGCGAACTCCCGAGGGTTCATAACCTACCTCGAGCAGATAGGAATTCTGTCTCCGCCTCAGCGCGAAATCCTCATTGATCGTCTCCTGGCTCTGGAAACGCCGGACATCGATGTCGAGCAAATCAAGTGGGTTGTGCTGATGGTTTTGTTCAGTCAACCCGGCCAGGAACTTGCTTATGCGCGTATGGAGGACCTGGTTTTCGAGGAAAGCGCCGGAGCGGTGCATTAGCAATTCTCCTTGACACTGGCAAGCCAAGCATGTAATTGAACCGCGGCATTGTCCGCGGTTTTTGCTTTTTGCCGGAAACAAGTTTCAGAAGATGCCCAAAAAACTAGTCATCGTCGAGTCGCCGGCCAAGGCGAAAACCATTAGCAAATACCTGGGGAAGGACTTTGACGTCATGGCCTCATACGGTCATGTGCGTGACCTCGTCCCCAAGGAGGGCGCCGTAGATCCCGCCGATGGCTTTGCAATGAAGTACCAGGTCATCGAGCGAAACGAAAAACACGTTAATGCCATCGTTCGTGCGCTGAAAAAGGCACAGGCCCTCTACCTCGCGACCGACCCGGACAGAGAGGGTGAAGCGATATCCTGGCATCTGACAGAGCTTCTCAAGGAAAAAAACGCGCTAAACGACAAACCTGTATACCGTGTTGTGTTTTACGAGATAACAAAGAGCGCGATTCAGGAAGCGATCGAGAATCCACGCGACATCTCCGACGAGCTCGTCAGTGCACAGCAGGCGCGACGTGCACTCGACTATCTCGTCGGATTCAATCTGTCTCCGCTGCTGTGGAAGAAAGTCCAGCGTGGCCTGTCCGCCGGGCGCGTGCAAAGCCCTGCATTGAGGATGATTGTCGAACGAGAGCTCGGAATTGAAGCTTTCGAGGCGCGCGAATACTGGACGATCGAAGCCGACGTAAGCAAGGACGATCAGCCGTTCGCGTCTCGCCTCGTTCGATATCGAGGCGAGAAAGTCGAGCAATTCAGTTTCACAACCGAAGACGCCGCCAGGGAAGTCGAAAGGACTATACTCGATGCCGCCGACGGGGAATTGACGGTCGTCAGTGTCGAGAAGAAAAAACGCAGACGGAATCCTCCGCCCCCCTTCACAACGTCGACGCTGCAACAGGATGCCTCGCGCAAGCTGGGATTCAATACGCAGTGGACGATGCGCATCGCCCAGCGGCTGTACGAGGGCATCGAGTTACCTGACGAAGGTAATGTCGGACTGATCAGCTATATGCGTACAGACTCCGTTACGCTTGCGGACATTGCGCTTGACGAGATACGCAGGGTCATTGCAGAACGCTATGGTCTCGAAAATGTCCCCGAATCGCCGCGTGAATTCAAGACCAAGGCAAAGAATGCCCAGGAGGCACATGAGGCAATTCGCCCGACATCAGCCGCCCGAACGCCTGAAATGCTCAAGGGCAAGCTCGACGAGGACCAGCTAAGGCTGTATACGCTGATCTGGCAGCGCACCATGGCGTGTCAGATGGTGCCTGCAGTGTTCGACACGGTCAGCCTGGAAATGGCGGCGGGCCCGGATTCTGATGACGGGCACAGATTCCGCGCAAACGGCTCCGTATTGGTCGAACCCGGCTTCATGGCCGTTTACCACGAAGGCAAAGACGACAACAGCAACGACGAGAGTGATCGATTGTTGCCGGAAGTCTCCGCAGGCGATCGTCTGTGCCTGGTCGAGCTGCGGCCACAGCAGCACTTCACGGAACCGCCGCCGCGATTCACCGAGGCAAGCCTCGTCAAGACCCTCGAGGAATACGGCATCGGCAGGCCGTCAACCTACGCCAGCATCATCGCAACACTCAAGAACCGCGAGTATGTCGAGATGGACGGCAAACGGTTTATCCCGACGGACGTCGGCCGCATCGTGAACGGCTTTCTGACCGAGCACTTCACGCAGTATGTCGACTACGACTTTACGGCAAAGCTCGAAGACGACCTCGACGAGGTATCCCTCGGGCATCAGGATATGATCCCGCTGCTCGAGGGATTCTGGAAACCGTTTTCCGATCTCGTCGAGGACAAGGAGCAGAGCGTAACTCGCGAGCAGGTCGCGCAGGCACGCGATTTGGGCCTGGATCCTGCCAGCGGCAAGCCGGTAACGGTTCGTCTGGGGCGATATGGACCCTTCGTACAGATCGGGACGAAAGACGACGAGGAAAAACCGAAATTTGCAGGCCTCAGACCCGGCCAGAAAATGGACGAGATTTCACTGCAGGAAGCCCTGGAACTCTTCAAGCTGCCGCGCGATCTCGGTGACACGCCCGATGGTCTTTCGGTGTCTGCAAGCGTCGGTCGCTTCGGTCCGTACGTTCGTTACGGAGACAAATTTGTATCCATCCGTGACGATGACGATCCGTATACGATTCAGTTGCCGAGAGCGCTCGAGCTGATTGAAGCCAAAAAGATCGAGGATGCCAATCGGATCATTCAGGATTTTTCAGACGACGGCATCCAGGTATTGAATGGACCCTATGGCCCCTACGTGACGGACAGGAAAAAGAACGCGCGCGTGCCCAAAGGCAGCGATCCCGCGGCACTGACGCTTGACGAATGCAAGGAGTTGCTGGCCGCCGCTCCGGCGAGAGGCAAGAAGAAGACGAACAAAAAAACCAGGAAAAAGGCCTCGAAGAAAAAGAAGACGGCGGCCAGGAAAACTGAATAAGCCGAGGCCACTATGGCCCTGTCATTTCCTATACACCGTGCCGGCCGAATACTGAGGTCCGGCGGTGTCGTAGCCTATCCGACCGAAGGCGTTTTCGGCTTGGGTTGTATCCCCGATTACGCCGACGCCGTAGTCCGAATTCTCTCCATCAAGAAACGCGACCCGTCACTTGGCCTCGTTCTCATCGCGTCCGACATGGATCAACTCGCAGACTGGGTCGAGGTACCCGGTCCCGCCGGGCTGAGATCGAGCCCCGATCGACCCGTCACCTGGATAGTACCTGCCAAGGCGAACGTCCCTTACTGGGTCCAGGGCGACAACGACGGCCTCGCTGTTCGGTTAACGACGCACCCGATCGCCGCGGCCCTTTGCGAGGCCGCCGACTCGGTGCTGGTCTCCACTAGCGCCAATGTCGCCGGCCGGCCGCCGGCTCGACATGCGCTCGTCCTTCGTCGGCAGTTCAGCGGTCTAGTAGACTGCATCGTTCCGGGCCGCTGCGGTCCGGCTGCCGGCCCGTCGGAGATCCGCGATCTGAAGACCGGCAGGGTGCTGAGAGCAGGTAGATCATGAGCGAATCTGACGTTTCACTCCGTGACATCGAGGAGTATCTGAAGTCGCTGCAGCAGCGTATCGTTCAAGCGCTGGAAGATGCAGACGGCAAGGAGCGGTTTCGCCGCGATGCATGGCAGCGTGAGGGTGGCGGCGGCGGAGTGACTCGGATCATGGTGGACGGCACCGTGTTCGAACAGGCGGGCATCGGCTTTTCGAATGTACATGGTAACGAGATGCCGCCCTCCGCTACCAGGAAGCGGCCCGAACTTGCCGGGCGCGGCTTTCAGGCGATGGGCGTCTCACTCGTACTGCACCCGAAGAATCCGTACGTTCCGAGCACTCATGCAAATTTCAGGTTTTTCTGTGCCGAGCGCGACGGAAGTGAGCCGGTCTGGTGGTTTGGCGGCGGGTTCGACCTGACGCCCTACTACCCCTTTCCCGAGGACGTGCTTCACTGGCATCGAACCGCACGCGACGCCTGCGACGACTTCGGCGAGGATGTCTATGACAGGTACAAGAAATGGTGCGACGAATATTTCTACCTCGAGCACAGGAATGAGACACGCGGGGTCGGCGGGCTCTTTTTCGACGACCTGAATGAATGGGAATTCGCCCGTTGCTTCGAGTTCACGCGGTCGGTCGGGGATCAGTTCCTGCCCGCGTATCTGCCCATCGTCTATGCGCGAAAAGACCACCCGTACGGCGATCGGGAACGCGAATTCCAGCTTTACCGTCGCGGCCGATACGTCGAGTTCAATCTGATTTATGATCGCGGCACACTTTTCGGCCTCCAAACCGGAGGCCGAGCGGAATCGATATTGATGTCGCTGCCGCCGCGAGTTCGTTGGGAGTACGATTGGCAGCCGGAACAGGGTTCGGCTGAGGAAAGGCTATACAGGGACTACCTGCGCCCACGTGACTGGCTCGAAGAAGAATAGACCAAAAGGATAAGAGCATGTCCTGGATCAGAGAAATCGAAGTCAGCGAGGCCGAAGGGAAACTGGCTGAGGTGTATGCAAGGCTTCTGGAGAAGCGGGGAAAGGTTGCAAACATTCTCCAGGTGCACAGCCTGAACGCCAATGCGATGGAGAGTCATCTCGATTTGTACATGACGGTCATGTTCGGAAAGGCCGGGCTAAGCCGCTCGGAGCGGGAGGCGATTGCCGTTGTCGTGTCTGCGACAAACGACTGCGACTACTGTGTCAATCATCACGCAGAGGCCCTCAGGCGTTACATCAAGGACGAGGACATCCTCCAGACTCTCACTGGTGCAGATGGCCTCGAAGAACTCGAGCCACGGCTCGGCAACATCGTCATGCACGCCGAGAAACTGACGTCCGCGCCCTCGGCAATGACCGAGAGCGATCTCGATCCGCTGCGAGCCGAAGGACTCACGGACCAGGATATTCTCGATATCACCCTGATCGTGGCCTACTTCAATTTTGTCAATCGTATCGCCCTCGGATTGGGCGTCAGCTATACGGCTGACGAACTCACGGGCTACCGGGACGACTGACACCCGACTGGCGGCGCGTCTTCCAAATGTGATAGATTCCTTGTAAAACCGGGGCTTACGCTGATTTTTTGTCAAATGACACAAAGATCCCGGAGACACTACTCGCCGTGAATACTATCAGGCTAATCGTTCTTTGCGCCGTGTTTGCGGCCGGCGCCGCGTGGTCCGGCAACGAATCGCGGCTGGTTGAAGGCGGTAGCGCCGCGGGCATACGGCTTGCCGGCAGCGATGCCTCGGGCGCAGCCAGGAAAGTATTCATCGTCCAGCTCAGAACACCGCCGGCCGCGGAGCAATTTGCGAGCGTTGCGGGCGCTTATACCGGCAAACCCGGTGCTGCAACACCGCAATCCTTCGACAAGACCGTCGCTGCCGTCCAGTCCTACGCGGCGAAACTTGCCGCCTTGCAGGACAAGGTTCTCGCGCGCGCCGGCGCCGATGCACAGAAGATCTACAGCTATCGTTACGCGTTGAACGGCTTTGCGGCCCGCATGACCGAAGCGCAGGCCCACAAGCTGCGACATTTCGACGAGGTCCTGAATGTCTGGGAGGACGAGATTAGACCCCTTGCCACAAATTTCAGCCCACAGTTCCTGCGGCTGTTCCAGCCGGACGTCGGTTTGCGCGGCACGCCCGGCCTCGACGGCGAGGGCATCATCATCGCCGTTATCGACAGCGGCATAACGCCGGAGCACCCCGCGCTCAAGGACACCCGCGAAGCGGATCGCCCGCGGCTGTGCCGGACCTCGTGGGCCGACACGTCCCTGATAGGGCAGTGGCTCTGTCGCCGATTCAAGATCGCCGAAGACAAGCTCGTCTTCGATCCGCCGGAGAACTGGAACGGCGTCTGTCAGTCGGGCGCCCGATTCGAGGCGACAGCGTGCAATAACAAGATGATCGGTGCCCGGTATTTCATCGACGGCGCACAATCGACCGGGCCGATCGACAGCGGTGAAATTATCTCCGCACGCGACGCCGATGGACACGGCACACATACTGCGACGACCGCCGCCGGCAACCGGGTCAACGCTTCGATTTTCGGCACTCTGCTCGGCCGGGTCGAGGGCATTGCCCCGCGCGCCCGGCTCGCGACGTACAAAGCGTGCTGGTTGCGCCCGGGCGACATGCGCGCCAGCTGCAATACCTCTGATCTCGCCAACGCCATCGACATGGCGGTCGCAGACGGCGCTCACATCATCAACTATTCCGTCGGCAGCAGCATTCGAACCGCAACCGCGCCGGATGACGTTGCCTTGATGGCTGCGGCAAAGGCCGGGGTCCTTGCAGCGGTGGCCGCCGGTAACGAGGGGCCCAACCTCGCCACAGTCGGATCGCCTGCCGGAGCACCGTGGGTTATCACCACCGGCGCATCGAGTCGCGACGGCCAGCGGTTCGACGAAGCGCTGGAAGTAAGGTCTCCGCCGGCCATCGCCGGCAAATACGCCGTCCGGGAAGCGAGCTTCACGCCGCCGCTGATAGACCGCGACCCGATCGAAGGCGCGCTCATCCTTGCCGACGACAACGACGAGACCCTCGCTGACGGCAGCGCAGGCACGACCTTCGACGCCTGCGAAGCCCTCGTGAACGGCAGCGACGTCTCGGGCAATATCGCGTTCATTCAGCGCGGGGGTTGCAGTTTCGAGACCAAGATCGCAAATGCCGAGGCCGCCGGCGCAATCGCGGCACTGGTGTTCAACATTGCCGGCAAGCCTGTCGTCATGACAGGCGCACCGGGCCTGTCCGCTATTCCCGCCCTCATGATCGGCCAGGCCGACGGCAACCTGATACTCGATGAGATCAACGCCGGTCAGACGGTCGAGATCGTGCTCGACAAGGGCTTCTTCCTGACCGAAGACGAGACCGGCAACGTCATGGGCTCGTTCTCGGCGCGCGGCCCTGCGCCGGTTGCCGACATTCTGAAGCCGGACGTGACTGCACCCGGCATCAACATCCTTGCCGGATTTACGCCTGACGCCGCAAACTCGGTCTCCGGCGAGAACTTCGCCTACATCACCGGAACGTCCATGGCCGCGCCGCATGTGGCCGGCGTCGCGGCAATGCTCCGCCAGGCGCATCCCGACTGGAGCCCGGCGGCTGTCAAATCTGCGCTAATGACGACAGCCCGGCAGAACGTAAGCCAACAGGACGGTTCGACGCCGGCGAATCCCTTCGACTTCGGCAGCGGCCACATCGATCCGAACAGGGCAAACGATCCGGGACTGGTCTATGACGTCACGGACGACGAGTATGACGCTTTCGCCTGTGGCACTGTCTCGCCGGCCGTCGACCAGACTCGCTGCGATGAGTTGGCTGCCGGCGGAATTTCCTTCGAAGCAGAGGACCTTAACCAGCCATCCATCGCAATCGCTCGCATTGCGAGCAGCCAGACCGTGAGCCGCCGTGCCACCAACGTCGGCAACGAGAGCGAGACGTATGTGGCCAGCATCATTGCGCCGCCGGAAACGGCCGTTCAGGTCACGCCGGCAAATCTGACGATTCCCCCGGGGCAGTCGGCCACGTTCGACGTCACGTTTACCTACGTCAGCGGACCGCTGGACCTTTGGCGTTTCGGCAGCCTTACCTGGTCGAGCAGCAATCATGAGGTACGCAGCGCTCTCGCCGTCAGACCGGTTTCGGTAACCGCGCCGGCAGAGGTCGCCTCGTTCGGCGGCAGCGGCAGCGTGAGCTTTCCGGTCGAATTCGGCTATACGGGGACCTACTCGCCGGGCGTTCACGGCCTTCGCAAGCCGCTGGTGGTCAACGGCTTCGTCGATGACGACCCGACCAAGACTTTCACTTTTCGTTCGACTAATGGCGTAACCGCGCACCTGATCGACGTTCCCGCCGATCAGGCTTATCTGCGCTTCGCCACGTTTGACGAGTTGACAGACGGCAATGACGATCTCGACATGCACGTCTACTATTGTCCCGACAACGTCAACTGCACCAAGATCGGCCAGAGCGGCGAGCCGACGTCGCGTGAGCAGTTCAATGTGCTGTTACCCGGCGCCGGCCGATACGCCGTCCTGATTCACGGTTTCGCCACCGACAATGTCGCCGGCGGCCCCGGCGCAAACTACACGCTTCTCGGCTGGGCATTCGGTCTGATAGACGACCAGGGGAACATGACGGCCTCCGGGCCGGGCTTCGTCAACGCCGGAACCACACAAAACGTCAACGTCAACTGGACGGGGCTCGGACCCGACACGATTTACCTCGGCGGCATTTCGCACAACACCCCGCAGGGACTTTCCGCCATCACCGTGATCAGCATCCGTAATTGATGGCGGCACCGGGGCGCTTCTCGGGTCTGCTGACACCCGTCCTCACGCCCTTCAGGGAAGACCTCAGCCCCGATCCGGAGAGGCTCGTCGACCATTGCCGCTGGCTGCTGGCGCAGAAATCGGGACTAGCGGTATTCGGCACCACCAGTGAGGGAAACTCGCTCTCCGTCGAAGAGAAGCTCTCTTTGCTCGACCGCCTCGTGGACGCCGGCATCGACCCTTCCTGCCTGATGCCCGGGACCGGCCACTGCGCAATGGCCGACACGGTAAGACTCACCCGCCACGCCGTAAGCCTGGGCTGCGGTGGTGTGCTGATGCTGCCGCCTTTCTATTACAAGGACGTCGGCGACGACGGTCTCTTCCGGAGTGTCGCCGAGGTCATCGAGCGCGTCGGCAGCGATGCGCTTCGGATCTACCTGTATCACATCCCGCCGATTGCGGAAGTCGGCTTCATGCCGCGTCTCGTCGAACGTATTGCACGCAACTATCCCGCAACGGTCGTCGGCATCAAGGACAGCTCCGGCGACTGGTCGAACACCGAAGCACTGTTGCAACTCGGCATGGACGACTTCAGGATATTCGCCGGGAGCGAGGCATTCCTTTTGCGAAACATGCGGTCCGGCGGCGCAGGCTGCATATCGGCGACCGCGAACATCAATCCCGGCGCGATTCATGAGCTGTACGAGAACTGGCAGAGCGGCGAAGCAGAATCGATGCAAACTCGCCTCGATGCGGTACGCAATGCCGTCGAAAAGCACCCGATGATCCCCGCCCTGAAAGCGGTCATTGCGAGTTTCCTGCGGGATGAGGGCTGGGCGACTGTCAGACCGCCGCTCGTCCCTCTCGACACCGTTCAGACATCCGGGCTCGAAAGCGCGCTGCGTGAGCTAGACTTTGAGATGCCAGGCTTGATTGCCTGACCGCATTAACGGAGGTGCCCCATGTTCAGGCGAATCCCGTTTGCTCTCTCAGTCGCGCTATGCGCGCTGCCGGTGTGCGCGCTGACCATCAGCGAGTATGAGCTGGTTGACCTGAGCCATTCCTATGGCAGCGACACGCTGTACTGGCCGACCTCGCCATCGAAATTCGAAAAGAAACAGCTTGCGTTCGGCGAAACGGGCGGCGGCTACTTTTACTCCGCCTTTTCTTTCTGTACGCCGGAGCATGGCGGTACGCATCTTGATGCGCCCCTGCATTTCGCGGCCGACGGTTTTCCGACCGACGGCATTCCTCTGAAAAACCTGATCGCGCCGGCGGTAGTCATCGACGTCAGCGAACAGGCAGCCGCGGATCGCGACTACCTCCTGAGCGCCGCAGACGTGCGCGCCTTCGAAAATCGACACGGCCGAATCGCACCGGGAACCATTGTCCTGTTGCGCACCGACTGGAGCCGGCGCTGGCCGGACGCCGGATCCTACCTCGGCGATGACACGCCAGGCGATGCCGGCAATCTTTCGTTTCCTTCGTATGGCGAAGACGCGGCGCGGCTATTGGTTGAACAAAGGCAGGTCTCGGTTCTGGGTGTGGATACGGCCTCGACCGATTTCGGCAGGTCGAAAGACTTCGTCGTGCACCGCATCGCCGCGGCGCAAAACGTCAGCAACCTGGAGAACCTGACGAATCTGGACAAGTTGCCGGCGACCGGGGCCCTGGTGATGGCGTTGCCGATGAAGATCCAGGGTGGTTCCGGCGGGCCGGTTCGCGTCGTTGCGCTGGTTCCAAAGAATATCGACTAGCC
>JBHHWI010000106.1:0-9937 GCA_046756445.1 Woeseia sp.
ACTGCGAGTCCTTCCAGCCAGAATACCGGCGCGTATTGCTTGATTGCGGAGACCGAGTCTCCGAGCAGCGAATAGATGAATATCAGGATGATGCAGACGGCCATGGTGTAGCCGCAGATCCTGTATATCTTGTTGCGTTGCAGTTTTCGGGCAGTGGGCTGGACGTCCGGGTCCGGGTTCGTCTTGGTGAACAGCCGCAGGGAGAAGTAAATCAGGGTGGCAAAGAATGCCGCAGCGAAGGCGAGGTGCAGGTAGCCGATGATACGGGCCGTGTCCGAGATCAGTTCACCATGGGTGGTCGGAAACAGTGCGACCCCGATTGCGAACACGCAGGCCAGATCACCTGCTAAGTCGTCCTTCGGTTCGTGTCCCTTGTACGAGAGCAGGAAGAAACCGATGACGCAGAGCGTGCCGACAAAAACATCGCCCATGCCGGTGTGGTAGTAGCTGCTGATGGAATCCTGGATGCCGGTGCCGAAAAAGATGAGGGCGCCGAAGAACAGTATGAACGGCAGGGCGGTTCCCAGTACGCCGACGATTTTTCTGAGCGTCAGGTAGGAAATGATGAGCCTGTCGTCATTGGTCGAGTCGTTCGCCATGCTTGGCCTCTTGTCGTTGTCGTTGCGGCCGAGACGAGATAATCGTCAATCTTTTCCCAAGTATAGCAATGCTGCCGGCAACTGGCAGGCGCGATGCGGAGACAAACCCAAATAAGGGAACCGGACTCGCCCCGTGTCAGGGGGGGGTCATGGCCTGGCATGAGACTGGCGAGGGCTTGGCGAGGGCCTGCTCCGGGGCCTGAGCTGCCGCTTCGATACCGACGGGCCGGGCCCGGCGCCTGGCCGCGGCAATGAATCGGGGGCGTAGTCAATCCCTGCTCGCGGCCAGGGAAATGTCGTAGATGCCGGCCTGCCTGGCGGCATCCATGACCCGGACCAGGGTGTTGTTGTAAGAGCGCTTGTCGGCGTCGATGACTATCGTGCCTTGGGGGTTCTCGGCGTGTAGTCGTTCGATGTTTGCCCGTACCGCTCGCGGGTCGATGAGGCGGCCGTCGATCCAGATGTCGTTGGCCTCGGTAATGGATACGAGGATGTTTGCGTTTTCATCCGTTGTGGGTGTGTCGGCTTCGGGCTGGTCGACGTCGATGCCGGTCTCCTTGATGAACGAGGCGGTCACGATGAAAAAGATCAGCATGATGAAGACCACGTCCAGCATGGGCGTCAGGTTGATCTCGTTGTCGCTGTCCTTGTCGTCGTCGTTGTGGAAGTTACTGATGAACGTGTCGGCTCGCGGCATGGCGCTGCCCTCCTCATGAGAGGGGGCGGACCCGGCATCTGCCCGGCGGGACAAATGGCAGGCAGGGCCCTCCCCCAATATATCGATGACGATGTCGGGTGAATGCCTATTGCTCGATCTCGAATGTGAAGAGCTTTCTCAGTCCCGTGGCGCCGTACTTCACACCGTCGATGGTTTTTGGTTTGTACCGGCAGCGATAGGCGGCGTTGATGGCCGCCTTGTTGAAGATCCGGTTGGTCGACTCGAGCACGACCACGTTGGCCACGGTGCCCAGTTCGGTTACGTCGAACCGGACCAGCACCGTGCCCTCGAGTCCCCTGGCTGCGGCCGCGGCCGGGTACTGCGGCTTGACGTTGAACAGGTTGATCAGGGGACTGTCGGTGACGCCGACGGTCGTCAATGCCGGCCGTCCGGTCGGTGGTGCCGGTGGCGGTAACGGGATGTGCACGCCGATTTGTTCATTGCCGGGCGGGCCGACGGGCGTCGGTGGCGGCGGCATCGGCGGGTCGATGCGCTCGGGCGGCCTGGGCTCCACCGGCGAATCCGGCGGCTCGGGCGGATCGATGAAGTCCAGGTCGTGTCTGAGCCTGGGCTCGGTGAGAATCTCTTCGCCGCTGGCGATCAGGAGCTGCATGGCATACAGCAGGACCGTAGTGACCGCCAGGCCCGCCGTGGCCGATGATAAAAAGCGCGTGATCATGGTTCGTACCTCGTTTGCTGACTCGTTGAACGGTCGCCCGCCGAGATACCTGTATCTACGAGGTATAGTTTATATGCCTTGAACTAAAAGGTATAGATTGACATACCTTGTCGTTCAAGGTATAGTGCTTCGATCGATCGCCGGAGACCGGATATTCCATGGGCCAGACCAATCCCCCCTTCATGAGCGGCGTCCCCGAGCTGCTGCTGCTCAGGCTGCTGGCGCAGCGCGAGATGTACGGCTACGAGCTGGTCAAATCGATCCGCCTGGTCACCGGCGAGGCCATCTCCCTGGGCGAAGGCGTGATCTACCCCGTGCTGCACGGCCTGGAGAGAAACGGCGCCCTGACGGCGAAAAGAAAAGCCGTCAAGGGCCGCACCCGGGTGTATTACGCGCTGACCGCCAAAGGCAGACGGCGGCTCGAGCACCTGGAGGCCGACTGGAGCCGAATCCAGTCAGGTATCAACGCCTCACTGGATGCCCCGAGTCATGCCTGAGACGGACTTCGACGGCTTGCGCGATCGCCTGCTCCGTTCGGGCGTGTCGCCGCGGCATGTCGTGCGGGCGGTCTCGGAACTCAGCGATCACCTCGAGGACCTCGAGTGTGAAGCCGCAGGTCATGGGCTCGATGGGGCGGCCGCACGCTCGCAGGCCAGCGAGCGGATCGGTGCGATCGAATCGATCACGCAACAATACCTGAGCCGTCCGGAACTCAAGTGCTGGCTGTTCCGGCACCCGCAGATCGCGCGCCTGATCCTGCCCCTCGCCTACCTCGTCATGCTGCCGGCCGTACCCATCTACGCAGGGGTCTCCAACGCGCCGTCGATTGCGAAATGGTGTGCGTGCCTGTTGTTGAGCGCGTTCATCACCGCGACGATGCTGCTGGTCATGCAGCTCACCATCACGATTACCTGATCGGGATTGCCTGATTGCAGGATCGGCGGTCGGGCGGTAGCCTTGCCGCATGTCGAACGCCCTCGGAGTCGACAGGCGCATTTTCAATTATGCGGTCGCGGCCGTTTTTTTCGCGATGGCCGGACTGCAGTTCAACGATCCGCATCCCGCCTACTGGGTTGCGGCCTACGGGGGCACGGGACTGGTTGCGCTGGCCAGGGGGCTGCGCCATTACAGCGAGTTCTGGGCGGCGATCGTCATCGGCGCGGTCATCGCCGGCATGATTATCGCGTTGCCGGGCGTCATCGATTTTTTCGAGCACGGCGAGTTCGCGGAGATCTTTGAGCCGACCCTGTCTTCGAGAGCCAATGTGGAATCCGCCCGCGGGTTCGGCGGCCTGCTGCTGGCCCTGATCGTGCTCACCAGTTACATGAGACGCTAGCCTGAAGATCAGCTTGACCGGGCGCTCCTCGCCCGATTTGCTGTACAGTCTGCAATCCCGACCAGCCAGCGGAATCCCCGATGCAGGAGCGCACTACCGGAAATGGCGTTATCGGCAGAGCCGGCCGGTTCCTCGGGCTCCGGCCGGGCGAACTGGTCGCGGTCGCATGGTCGTTCGTGTATTTCTTTTCACTGCTGTCCGCCTATTACATGCTGCGCCCGATCCGCGAGGCGATGGCGATCGTCAGCGGCGTGCAGAACATTCCCTGGCTCTTTACCGGCACCTTTTTCGGCATGATGCTGGCGACGGTCGTGTTCGGCTGGCTGACCTCGAGGTATTCGCGCAAGCAGTTTCTGCCGTGGATCTATTACTTTTTCATCCTGAACATTCTCATCTTCTTTGCGGCTTTTACCTATGCGCAGAGAAACGAACTGGAGATGGTGTGGATCGCGCGGGCGTTTTTCGTCTGGCTCAGTGTCTTCAATTACTTCGTGGTATCGGTGTTCTGGAGCTTCATGGCCGATATCTATACCAAGGAGCAGGGCCGCCGCCTGTTCGGCATGATCTCGGCCGGCGGCAGCGCCGGCGCGATCCTCGGCCCGCTGGTGACCGGCGCACTGGTGATGCCGCTCGGCTTCCAGAACCTGCTGCCGCTGTCGGCGTTTCTGCTGATGTTCTCCGTGTACTGCGTCGCCCAGCTTCGCCGCTGGGCCGAACAGGCGACTTTCGAAGGACACCAGGCGCCGCTGGATACGGAGCAGCCGATCGGCGGCGGCGCGCTGGCCGGTATCCGCCAGGTCGCGACCTCGCCGTTTCTCGCGGCGATCGCCATCGGCAGCGCTTTTGCCAGCCTGCTGGGGACGGCTATTTACATGTACATGGCGCAACTGGTCAGCGAGAACTTCGCGACCACGGACGAGCAGACCCGGGTTTTTGCCCTGCTCGATGCCTCGACCAACGTGCTTGCCCTGATCGGCCAGCTGATCATCGTCAAGCAGGTGGTGCAGCGGTTCGGGATAGGCGTGTCGCTGGCGATCCTGCCGATCGTTTCGGTCATCGGCTTTGCGATCCTGGCGGCCAATCCCGTGTTCATCGTGCTCGCGGCGTTGCAGGTCATGCGTCGTTCACTCGCTTTCGGGCTGGCGAAACCGACCAACGACATGCTGTATACGGTTGTCTCGACGGAGGAGAAGTACAAGGCGAAGAATTTCGTCGAGACGGCCCTGTACCGGGGCAGCGACCTCGTCAGCTCCTGGGTGGTCAAAATGATGGCCGGGCTGGGGCTCAGCGGCATATCCATTGTCTTTGTGCCGCTTGCGGCGATCTGGACCGCGATCGCGTTCTGGCTCGGCAAGGACTACCGGCGACGCGACCGGGCGATATCCGAAGGGTTGGCCGTGTGAGCAGCGACTGGACCAGAAGAAATGCCATTCAACTCGGCGCAGCGCTGGCCGTCGCACCGCTGCTGTCATTTGCGAGGAACGAAACCATGCTGACCCGAGCGATTCCGGCCTCCGGCGAGGCGCTCCCCGTCATCGGACTCGGTACCTACCGGGTGTTCGAAGTCGCGCGCACGCCCGCGAACATCGCGGCCAGAGGCGAGATCGTCGAGCTGATGGTTCAAAAAGGCGCGAGCCTGATCGATTCCTCGCCGATGTACGGCCGTGCCGAGGACATGATCGGCGAGGTCATCAGGGCCGGAAGCTTGCGCGACAGGCTGTTTCTCGCAACCAAGGTCTGGACGGACGGCCGGGCGGCCGGCAAGCGGCAGATGCGGGCGTCCGGGGAGCGGATGAACGCCGGCGTCATCGATCTGATGCAGGTCCATAACCTGCGCGACACGCAGGCGCACCTTGCGACCATCCGGGGCTGGCAGGCCGAGGGACGCATCCGGTACAACGGCGTGACCCACTACCACGAAGGGGCACTGGGCGATCTCGAGGCGGTGATGAACGAGCACGAGCCCGACTTCATTCAGATCAATTACTCGCTGGCCGAACGCGCCGCCGACCAGCGCGTCCTGCCGCTGGCCGAAGAGCTCGGTATTGCCGTGCTGGTCAACCGGCCGTTCGTCCAGGGGCGCCTGTTCCGCGCCGTCGCAGACCGGCCGTTGCCGGACTGGGCCGGCGAGTTCGCCGCAAGCTGGGGCCAGTTCTTCTTGAAATTCATCGTGAGTCACCCGGCGGTCACCTGCGTCATTCCGGCGACCAGCAAGCTCCATCACATGGCGGACAACCTGGGCGCGGGCTTCGGTGCGTTGCCGGACGACAGGACGCGGCGGCGCATGACGGACTACTTCGATTCGCTCTGACGTGCCCGCGAGTCTCGGCAGGCGCCTGGGCGCGATCGGCTACGACGGCCTGCTGGTGCTCGCCCTGATGTTCCTGGCGAGCCTGCCGTTCGTCGCGGTGCGCGGCGGCGAGCCGGTCGAAGCCGGCGATCCGGTCTATCAGCTTGCCATGCTCGCTGTCGCCTACGTTTTTTTCACCGGGTTCTGGGTGCGGGCCGGACGGACCCTGGGGATGCAGTCCTGGGGACTTCGGCTGGAGACCGTGGGCGGCGACAGACCGGGCCTGGCCCGGGCAAGTCTTCGTTTCGTCGCGGCGATTCTCTCCTGGCTGCCGGCGGGACTCGGCTTCTGGTGGCAGCTATGGGACAGAGACGGCCTCTGCTGGCACGATCGATTGTCGCGCACCTGCCTCAGGTTCTACCCGCGACGCCCGCAGGCATCCGGCTCATCTGAGCCGGTCCAGCGCGAACACGGTGACGGCTAGCAGGCCCAGCGGCGGCAACCAGGCTACCAGCGCCGGGTTGAGGTCGTAGATCTGCCCCGAGTTGGCGATCATCTCACTGGCGAGATAGTAAGCCAGCCCGATCAGCACGCCGATCAGGAGCCTGGCGCCGGCACCCGCCGAGCGCAGGGTGCCGAATACGAAAGCCAGCGCCAGCACCGGCATGATCACGACCGTGACCGTCGAGGAGACTCTCGACCAGAGCTCTGTCTCGTATTGTCCGGAGGAGAGGTTGTTCTTCTTCAGGTAGCGGATATAACTCAGCAGGCCCTTCGCCGACAGGCTGACCGGCTTGACCAGCGTGATGCCCAGCATATCGCCGCTCAGGTCGAAGGACTCCACTTCCACCGACGACCTGACGACCTGCACGCCGTCGCCGTTGAAGCGCGTCTCCCGGAAATTCTCGAGAATCCATTTGTCGGAATCATCGATGCCCGAGTTCTCGGCCCTGGCGATCGACCCCAGTGAGTTGTCTTCATTGAATCGAAACAGGTAGACGCCGCCGAACTCGAATTCGCTGTTGACGCGTTCCAGATACAGGATCACCGGACCGTCCTTGACCCACGCGGCGTTGCCGGAGTTTCGCTCGTCGTGCTGGAACCGCGCCTCGTTGCGCATGGTGCGCGCGAAATAATCCAGCGGCGGGCCGATATACTCGCCGACGAGCGCCGTGACAGTCATCACGACCACGCCGGTCACGGCCACCATGCCGGCGAGACGCCCGACGGACAGGCCGGCCGAGCGCATCACGACCAGTTCGCTGTTGGCGGCGAGCCCGCCGAGCCCGAGCAGGGCACCGATCAGGGTCGCCACGGGCAGCATCTCGAACGCCAGTTGCGGGGAGCGCAACAGGGAAAACAAAAGCGCCTGGGCAACGCCGTAGTCGCCCATCTTGTTGTCGAGCTCGCTGATGAACTCGAACAGGCTGGCGAGCGCCAGCAGCACCCCCAGCACCAGCAGGGTGCTCTTGAGAATCGTGCGCAGCAGGTAGGCGCTGAGGATGCCCATCACCGGCCTCTGAACGACACGATCCGCCGGAACACGCTGCTTTGAGACGCGAGCATCCCGGCCGCCATGGCAATCATGATGCCGTGGACCCACCAGAGTCCGACGGCCGCGGGCACCGCCTCCTGCTCCACCCAGGATTTGCCGGCGCTGAGCAGGTTGAAATAGATGATGAAGACCAGCAAACCGACGGCCAGCCGCCCGTATCGGCCCTGACGAGGCTGACTGCGGCTCAGCGGCACCGCGAGGATCCCGAGGATGAGCGTCGACAACGGCACGCCGATTCGCCACTGCAGTTCCGCGACCAGGTCGCTCGATCCCGACTTCATCAGATCGAGGGTACTCATCGCGCGGGGCCGCTCGTCCGCGTCGGAGACGTCGGGCAGCCGGTAGGGAATGCCGTGCTCGGCGAACTCCATGACCAGAAATTCGGATGTGCCGGGCATGCCTTCGTAACGACGACCGTCGTGCAGTACGAAATACCGCGTGTCGGCGTCCTCGACCTGCATCTGTTCGCCACGATCGGCGATCACCACCTCGACGCCGCCCGATTCTGTGCGCCTTTGCAGAAACACGTTCTCAACGGAGCCCGGTCCGATGACCCGCTCGGCGTAGACCACGGTGCCGTCGGAACCGGCGGTAAAGGTGCCGGGCTCGATGCTCGCCAGATCCGCCTCCCGTTGCGCCTCCACGCCGATGCGGTCGACGGCCGTCAGGGCCTTCGGCCCCAGGTCGGTCGCCAGCCAGCCGACCGCCAATGACAGTGGAATGACCAGCCACATGAGTGGCCGGTAGATGCCGCCGGGTCCGACCCTGCAGGCCATCATCGCCGGCATCTCGCTGTCGCGGTAAAGGCGGCCGAGCGCCAGCATGATGGACAGAAAAAGTCCGATCGGAATCACGATCGTCAGATATTGCAGGCCGGTCAGCCCGATGACCTGAAACACGGCGTCTTTCGGCAGCCGGTCCTTGGCCACATCGCCCAGCACCCGGGCGAACTGATTCGTCAACAGGATGAACAACAACACCAGCGTCACGGCAGCCCATGTCTGCGCAACCTCGCGAAATATGTATCGATCCAGAATACGAAGCATCGATATATCCGTGATTTTCCTAGCTAAATTCACCAAGCGCGACCGGATCGGTTAGACTACCGTTTTTATTTTGTCTCCGACAGTCCCTGCGTCGCAATCCTGTGGGGGGCGGCAAAACAATAAGACACAATATCGGGTCTGCTGTTCCATAAGGCACTTTTGATACATGAAATATTTCACCACCACGAGCGCTGCATCGCGCCGCGCCGGCAGCTGCATTATTGTCGGGATATATGAACGCGGAAAACTCGGTGAGGCGGCGACGGATATCGACAGGTCCAGTCAGGGCCTGATCCGGCGTCACATCAAGGGCGGCGATCTCTCCGGAAAGCTCGGTAGCACGCGCCTGCTGACATCGGTCGACGGCGTCAAGGCGCAACGCGTGCTCGTCGTGGGACTCGGCAAGGCAGGCAAGTTTGGCGTCGGTCATTTCCGGCAGGCGACCGCCGCTGCAATCAACGCATTGAATGCGACCAAGGTCGCCGACGTCCTCAGCTATCTGACGCTCGAGACCGTCGAGGGCGCAACGCCGTATTATCTGGCCCGCTACAGCATACAGACGCTCGGCGACGGCCTGTATCGTTTCACGGAGATGAAAAGCGGCAGGCGCAAGCCCGCGCCTGCCCTGAAGCGATTCGGGCTGGCGTTACACAAAAGAGGCGATGCTTCCCAGGTCATGCGAGGTGCCGAACACGCCGACGCGATCGTCGCGGGCATGACGCTCGCCAGGGACCTCGGCAACCTGCCCGCCAATGTCTGCACGCCGAGTCATCTCGGCCGCACCGCGCAACGACTCGCCCGGGAGAACAAGAATCTGCAGACGCGCGTCATCGGCGAAGCCGAAATGAAACGCCTCGGCATGAACTCGCTGCTGTCGGTCACGGCGGGCACGGTGTTTCCCGCGAAGCTGATCGTGATGCGCTACAAGGGCACGGTGAAGCAGGCTCCGGTGGTTTTGGTCGGCAAGGGCGTCACCTTCGATGCCGGCGGCATATCGTTGAAGCCCGGCCCGGGCATGGACGAAATGAAGTTCGACATGTGCGGCGCCGCGGCGGTCATCGCCACAATGGCGGTCATCGCCGGACTCGGCTTGCCGATCAACGTCAACGCGGTCGTGCCCGCCTGCGAAAACCTGCCGAGCGGCACCGCGACCCGGCCGGGCGATATCGTGAAGAGCATGTCTGGGCAGACCATCGAGATCCTCAACACGGACGCGGAAGGCCGCCTGATCCTCTGCGATGCGTTGACCTATGCCAAACGCTTCAAGCCGGCCGCATTGATCGACGTTGCAACCCTGACCGGCGCCTGCGTCATCGCCTTGGGGCATCACCGGACCGCGGTGATGAGCAACAACGACAAGCTGGCCGACAGCATCCTCGATGCCGGCAACAATGCGGACGATCGCGGCTGGCGCATGCCCCTGGCGGAAGAATACGAGCGTCAACTGCGAAGCAACTTCGCCGACTTCGCAAACGTTGGCGGCCGCGAGGGCGGTGCGATTACGGCCGCCTGTTTTCTGTCCAAGTTCACCAAGGGGACCGACTGGGCGCATCTGGATATCGCCGGCACAGCCTGGCGCTCGGGGCAAAGAAAGGGCAGCACGGGCAGACCAGTTCCGATGCTGACCGAACTGTTGCTCGCCCGCGCCGGCGCGCTGCCCTAGCCTCACTGTTGCACCAGCATGCCGCGCGTCGATTTCTATGTTCTCGCGGGC
>JBHHWI010000107.1:0-9918 GCA_046756445.1 Woeseia sp.
GGGCTGCTCCGCCGAAAGGCGGAGATCGCAAAACCGGTGGCCTAAATCCGAAGAGATACGGCCGACCGGTTGCCGAAGCGACTTGTGAGCGCTATGGCCTGCCCGGACCGGTGCAGGCCTTTTTTGTAGACAGGGTGAGGACCCCCTCTGAAGGAGAAAACCGATGAAACGGCACAGAAAAACCATGCAGCATCTTGCTGCGCTCATGCTCGGAGTCTTGCTGATTCTGGGCCACGCGGCACAGGCCGCCGACAATACCGGTACCGGTGATGTCGCTGGCGACCCGACCGCACTGACCGACTCGAACGTGTTTCAGTTGTTCAGCACACCTGCCCTGACGCTGGTCAAAACGGCGTTCCTGACAGTCGGCGGCACGCAGTTGACCAGTGGCGATACGCTGCCGGCGGGCACGCTGGTCGACTTCATGATCTACGTCGACAACAAAGCCTCCATAGGCGTCACCGATGTGACCATCCAGGACGTCCTGGATCCGTTGTTCGCCTATCAAGCGGGCACGATCCGGGTCGACAACTCGGTCGCCAATTGCGCAGGAGCGGCGTGTACACCGGCTGAGGAAGCCGCGATCTACGCTGCCGCTGCCGCGGCCGCTGCCGGTACGGACCTGATAGACGCGCCGGATACCGTCAGCTTCAACGGCGGTACCACAGTCGATGCCGGTAACCAGAACGTCGCGAACGGCCAGCTAGATGCAGCGGCCAACGCGGTTCTGGCCGTCGTCTTTACGGTACAGGTGCAATAACGGAATAGCGTTGGACTTGCCGTTTCAAGCATGACGCCCGGCGGGCGCGGCCTGTAATGGTCGCGGCCCGCCGTGGCGCGTATGCGTGAGACGCAAAACGTTTATTCGTTAATGGTGCCGAGACCGCCAGAACTGGTGGCGTCGGCGCGCATCGGAATCAGGTCGCAGACGTGATCGCGCGCAGACGATGGTCACCACGTTTCAGACGCAGGCGTTCGCCTGTGGCGGTGACGCGTGCGCCACCTCGCAGCAGAAGTAGTCCTTTGACAGGCAGACGGCGTAAATTTATTGCGTGGCTTATGCTCATTGGCTGGTTCGTCAGCGGACCGGCAGGGGTTCATGCAGCCGTGAACTCCGCGACGGGCGGCATCAATGGCATCAATAATGGCACGCTGGTCGGTGGCGACGGAACGGGAACCGCGCAGATCCAGATCAACTCCGTGCAGCTGGCGCTGGTCAAGGAAGCGCGCGACCTCGCAGGTACTGTATTGGCCCCCGGGGCGAACGTTGCGCAGAACCAGCAAATTTACTTCGTCCTGTACGTCGACAACCTGACCGATTTCCTTGCCCGCGGCTTCACGATCGAAGACGCGATCGACGAAGCCCAGTTTACTTACATTGCCAACAGCCTCGAGACGACCTCGGTGCCGAGCGGCGCCGATGCGGCAACCCGCTGGGCCGGCATCTGGACACCGGTGTCCGATGCCGTCGGTGCGCCGGACGACGAGGCATCGGTCGTAGATACGGGCGGACCGGCAGGCCTCGATCACCTGGCTGTCGGCGACGTGACCGGGCAGCTGAACCTGCCACTGCAAATTCCCGCCCGGACGCAGTGGGCAATCCGATTCAGGGTGACGGTGAACTGATGCGCCGCCTCATCCGACATCTTATTTTCATCGCCGGCGCGACCGTGCTGCTGCCGGCCATCGCGCTTGCGCAGGTGATTTCCAACTCCGCGACCGGCGAGCTGAATGCACTGAGCCTCGACCTGTCGCAGGCGACCGTAACGCTCAACAGAACCACTCTTGTAGATCCGAACAACTCCACCGTGACCGTGGATCCGCCAATCGTCATGGCTGACGGAATTGCCTTCAGCACGATCACGGTAACCCTGCGCGACGGCAACAATCTGCCGATCGCGGGTCGGGTCGTGTCCCTGGCATCGAGTCGCGGTGCACTCGACGTGGTGACCCAACCGCTCAATCCGACCGATGCGAATGGCGTGACGACCGGCGAGATTCGCTCGACCACCAACGGCGCGACACAGATCATGGCAACAGATGTCGCCAGCGGCGTGTTGCTCAATGATCAGCCGCAGGTCCTGTTCACCTTCGGCGAGGTCCTGCAACTGACCAAGACCGTCAGCCCGGACAGAGCAACGGTCGGGGACGTCGTCACCTATTCGGTGGCCATCGCCAACACGACCACCAATACCCTCAGCATGGTGCGCATCCTCGATGAGGCGTCACCGGTGCTTACCTATCTGCCCGGGACGGCGCGCCTCGACGGGGCCGCGATCCCTGATCCGCTGCCGGGACCGCCGATGGAGTTCGATGTCGGTGATATCGATCCGCTGGCGGATGCCAACGGCAACGGCGTTGCCGACCCCGGCGAGGGCGGCTATCACATCCTGTCGTACAGCATGATCGTCGGTGCCGGGGCCCGGGTCGGCAGCTACGGCAACCTCGCCGTGGCGGTCGATGTCTGCGACAGCTGCACGCTATCGACCCCTGTCAGCGTCGATCTCGAGATTACCGCCGACCCCATCTTCGACCTCGGCACGGTCATCGGCAAGGTCTTCCATGACCTCGACGCTGACGGCCGGCAGGACCGCGGCGAAACCGGTATCAGCGGTGCGATGGTGGCGCTGGACAGCGGCACCTACGCCCTGACAGACGCGCACGGGCGCTATCACTTCCCGGCGATTAAACCGGGACAACGCATGGTCAAACTGAATATTCACAGCATCGCCGGCAATGCCCGGGCCGTGGGCGGCGACAAGAAGGTCCTGAGCGTGACACCCGGCCTGCTCGCGACAGCC
Organism: Woeseia sp.; assembly: GCA_046756445.1. Lineage (GTDB taxonomy): Bacteria > Pseudomonadota > Gammaproteobacteria > Steroidobacterales > Woeseiaceae > JACZWL01. Next base: position 2,802 of record JBHHWI010000107.1, read on the forward strand.
ACCTTCGCCGTCACCTACGGTTTCGAGACGGAAGAGATCGGCCGCGACGGTGAGTTCGGTGCTGGCCTCGAAAGTTTCGCCGACAAACTGCCGGACCGGATCTCGGGCAGCCCGAGCAACCTGAGTGCGGTCGTCAACGGCATACCGCTGGCGTTCGCGGGTGTGAATGTCACGCTGCTGGATGCCGACGCCAACGACATCATTCACCTGGCCGAAGCCGGCAAGGTCGAGCCGCTGCGCTTCGTGCTGGACGGCACTGTTCCGGACCGGGCAGTCGATCAATGGACGCTCAGGATCTGGCGCGAGCAGGACACAGTTGTCAAGAGCATCAGGGGCCAGGGCGAGTTGCCGGGTCGCGTTGAATGGGATGACATCGACGAAATACAGAGGCTTTTGCAGCCCGGCTTCGTGTACTTCTACCAGCTCGAAATCGAGGAACCGAACATGCGGGCGACCAGCAGCCGCGGCATGTTCGGCGTCAATCGCAACACTGCTGTCATGTTGAGACTCAGCGGCGGGGCATTCGTGGTTGGCTCCGCGGTATTGACCGGTCAGGCAATGAACCTGCTTGGCGAAACCGCCGAGATCATGCGCACGCACCCGGACGAAATCGTGCAGATCAATGGCCACACGGACTCGAGCGGTTCGAGCGAATACAACCAGCGGCTATCGGAACAACGCGCGAAGGCCGCGTTCGATTACCTCGTCAAATTCGAGGACATTTCCCCGAACCGTTTCGTCGTCAGGGGTTTCGGCGAAGACCAACCGATTGCCAGCAACGATTCCGAGGCGGGCAGGCGGATGAACCGCAGGGTCGAAATCGTCGGCGAGTTGACGGAGGTCGAAAGATCGCGCCTGTACGCAACGCAGACCAACGCACTGCGTGCCGTCATGAACGGCGAGACCATGGAGCTCGGAACGCACGGCCAGTTTAGTGATGTGATCGACGGGCCCGGCATGGATATGGTCGACCTGCAGCTGACAGACGAGATCGGCCGCGGCATCGACACCACGATCGCGTTGCCGCTGTTGCAGGTGATGAAGCCTGCCGGCACGGAGTTCCGTCCGTTCGCCGCAGGCCAATCCTGGACACGCGAGGCCGGCCTCGTGCCACCCGACCTCAGCTACGACTATCGCCTGATCGGCAGAACCGATATTGGGAACTACGTCGAGCTCGACAGACGGCCGCTCGAAGTCGACGAGAGCGGGCGGTTCGAGTCGCAGCTGACCCTGACAGCGGGACGAAACGCGTTCGTACTCAGTGCGAGAAACGCGAAGGGATTCGTGCGCTATGCCAACGTGCAGATCACGGTCAAGACCAATAACGACGGTGTGCCGATCGTCGCCGTGGAACCGATTCCCAAACTGGTGCTGCAATTGCCGCCGAAGGGCGTGCCCATGCGCAGCGCCAACCTGGTCGTGCCCGGTTATACGGATCCCGGCAATATGGTCAGGATCAACGGCCAGCCAGTTGAGGTCGACCAGACCGGTCACTTCTTTACGCGCATGCCGCTCGATCCCGGCATCAACACCATCGTCACTGTCGTTACCGACAGCGACGGATTCACCGGTGGCATAACCCGAGATATCGAATACGCCGGTGACGCCCTGTTCATCATGGCCCTGGCCGACGGCAAGGTCAGTCAGATCCGGCGCAAGGGCAATCTGCAGGCGGCCGGTGCCGATAGCGCCAATGAGGTCAGGACCGACGGTCGGGTCGCGCTTTATCTCAAGGGCACCGTGCGCGGCAGGTACCTGATTTCGGCAGCATTCGACTCCGGTTCCAGCGAGATCGGCGAACTCTTCAGCGAGCTGGATGCGATCGAGAACGAGCGGCTGGTCACGAACATCGACCCGGACACGATCTATCCGGTCTATGGCGACGACAGCACGCTGGTCTATGACACCGAGTCCCAGGGCAAGCTCTATCTCGGCCTGGAAGGCGAACAGCTGAACGCCGTCGTGGGCAATTACAAGCTGAACTTCACCGACACCGAACTCACTGCATATCAACGCACCCTTTACGGGACGCATGCCGGGTGGCATTCCAGGGCTGAGACCACCGACAACGAGTCCGTAACGGAAGCCGAGGTCTTCGTCGCGCAGGTCGACCAGGTGCCCGTGCGCGACCAGATAGTGGCGACCGGCGGCTCGCTGTATTTCCTGAGTCAGACCGACATCATCGAAGGCAGCGAACAGGTGTCGCTGCTGGTGCACGACCAGCGCACCGGCTTGCTGCTGCAACGCATCAGCCAGCAGCGCGAAGCGGATTACGACATCAAGTACAGGGAAGGCCGCATCTGGTTTACCCGGCCGATCTCGACGGTCATTTCCGACGGCACGCTGATCGGATCCAATCTGCTCGCCGGCAACCCGGTAACGATCCAGGTCGATTACGAGACCCGTGTCGACGGCCTCGAAGCCGGCATCAGCGGCGGCCGCTTCAAACAGCGCCTGGCCAATGGGCGGTTCAGCATCGGCGGCCTGCACGTCGAGGACGACGGTGGATCCGGGCCGTATGCGCTCGATGGCGTGGACGTGGAAATCGAACTCGAGACGGCGCGAATCGTCGCGGAGTACGCGCAATCCGAAGGCACCGATTCCATGGTGTTTCGGAGCGTCGACGGCGGTCTGCAGTTCTCCCCGGTGTCGGCAGGCGCGGCGCAGGACGGCGCGGCCTACAAGCTGGCGGCCGAGTTCGACGCAGGTGCCTGGTTCGGCTCACCGGGACGCCTGCTCGGCAGCGCGTACTACAAGGACCTGGATGCCGGGTTCATCGCCAACGGCAACTTCGCGCTCGCCGACAACCGCCAGTACGGTGCCGTGCTCAATTACAAACTGAACGATCTGAATTCCGTGCTGCTGCGCGTCGACGACCAACTGCAGGGGCAGACCACGTCGTCCACGCAGACGACCCTGAACTGGCGCCACACGCGCGACCGGCTGGTCCTCGAAGGCGAGTACTTCGACCGGCAGGTTGACGGCGCGGTTACGAGCGGATCCGCTGCGGCCTTGCGCGCCCAGTATGCGTGGACCAACAGTCTGACTGCGTCACTGGAACACCAGCAGTCGATCTCCGGCGCTACCGGGACACAGTCGGCCGCCGGTCTCGAATACGCGTTCAAGCAGAAGCTTCGGGTATCCGGGCGCGTCGTCACGGGGCCGGACGGCGAAGCCTTCCAGGGCGGCGCCAGTTGGGACACGTCCTTCGGCAGGCTGTACGCCCGGCAGCAACTGACCGGACCGGAATCATCCGATGATTCCGCCAGCACCGTGCTCGGCGCCGAGGCGCCGTTCGGGGCCGGCGGCACCGTTTATACCGAATACCAGTGGGACCGCAGCGGCGAGCGGCGCGGGCTGCGCTCGATTACCGGCATCAGGCGCGACTGGTCGATGACAAGAGGCTTGTCGTTGCTGCTGTCCGGCGAGCAGACGACCCTGCAGGCGCCCGGCGGCACCGAGAACAAACTCAATGCACTCGTCGGCGGCGCCAGCTTCGATCGCAAGGGCCTCAAGCTCAGTACCAGAAACGAATGGCGTCGCCAGCGCGGACTGACATCGCTCGATCAGTTCCTCACCCTGAATCACGGCGAGCTGAAACTGCCGTCCGGATTCACCCTGCTTGGCGAGTATCGTCAGAGCAAGTCGGACGATCTGATGCAACCGGACCAGTCGACGGATTTCCAGGAAGCAAGTGTGGGGTTTGCAGTCCGGCCGATCGAGCACGATCGCTGGAACGTTTTGTTCAAGCTGTCACGGCTTGACAGCGATGCGACGCCGGCGCAGGTCGATACCCGCTACGATGACAGCACTGCCGACCTCGTCTCGACCGACTGGTCCGTGCAGTTGCACAGGAACATCGAGTGGGTCGGTAAACAGGCATTCAGGAAGAAGCTGACCGAGCCTGCAGGGCTTGCGGGCATAGAGACCAACACCAGCCTGAGCATTCAGCGGCTCAACTTCGAGATACCCTGGAACCTCTCGATCGGCACCGAGTACCGTCGGCTGTATCAGAAAGAAGCCGACGACCAGCGCTCCGGTTTCCTGGGCGAGCTGATGTGGAACCGCTTCGAACACGTCGGGCTGGGGCTGGGCTACAACTTCACCGACTTCTCGAGCGACCTGCGATTTGACAGCGATTACTCGGAATACGGCTGGTTCCTCCGTATCCAGGGCAGGTACTAGGCTATGTCGACGATGACGATCAACGAGACAGATCAGGTGCCTGACGAGCGGGACGGCAGCGACGAAGAGCGCCGCCGGTCGAGGTTCGTCCTGCTTTCCGAGGCGGGGATGGTCGCCGCCTGCGTCCTCGTCTTTTTCGGATTTCTGACGATGCTGATCAAGGCGATCTTTCCGTATGGAACGTCACTGATTATCGAGCCGGACGCTGACGACGGGATTACCGCTGTTGCTGGCGGCGAGGTCGAGCTCGGCATCAATGCCGGGTACGGGACGGTCGACGACCTTTTTGCGGGCGAGATTCTCAAGATTCAACGCCGCGTGCAGCACCGCAGCTCGAATGCCCTGACCTGGAATGACGCGAGTGTCGGCGACAAGGTCGTTCGCAAGGACGCCGTGCAGACCTTCGCCCGATCGACGGCAGTGGTGGAGGTCAACCGCAGCAGCCAGCTGACGATGGGGGAGAATTCCCTGATCGTTTTCGATCAGCAGGAGGCCGACCCGTTCCTGAGCGACCAGAATTCGGTGCTGCTCATGGTCGACGGCGAGTTGTCGGGCAAGCTCTCGGGCGCTGACAAGTCACGATTCCGCTTCGGCGTCAACCTGCCGAACAGCGATGTCGCGCTGCAGCCCCGAAGAGCCGGCGACGATGTCGAGTTTTTGATATCCGTTAACGATGATCAGTCCACCACGGTCAATATCCATGAAGGTACGGCACAGATCGTGGGCAGCGACGGCAAGCTGAAGACGATCGGCGATCAGCAGTCGATCACGATCGATCCGACCGGATCGAAAGTCTCGGTGACCGACCTGTCACATGCGCCGAAGGTAACTGGCCCGGCGCACGACACGGCGGTGACCTACCGCAACGTGCCGGAGAAAATACAATTTGCATGGAATGCAGTCGCCGATGCCGATCGCTACCACATCGTCATCGCGCGCGATCCCGGGTTTTCCGATCGCGTCGTTGACGACGATGTCATCGGCACGTCCTTCACGCACGGGGCGCTCGGTCCGGGAACCTATTACTGGCATGTCCGCAGCCGGGTCGGCTGGTCACAGAGTGAACGCAGCGCCGTACGGCGGTTGCAGGTTCGACAGGATCTCGATCCGCCGATGCTGGAAGTCGATCCGCCACCCGAATCGATCCAGGCGGGCACATGGCGCCTGCACGGGCGCACCGATTCGGATGCAACAGTTTTCATAGATGAGACTCCCGTCGAGCACATCGGCGGCCAAATCGATCATCCTGTCGAATTGAACCCGGGCGCCAATGTCATCGTGGTGAAGGCTGTCGACGAGGTTGGAAACCTGAGCTATGCGCCACTGTTAGTTAACGCGAAGTGATACCACCATGAACATATTCTCATTCCCGATCCGACTGAAGGTTCTCGTAACCGTACTGGTAATCATCATGTTGGTCGTTGGGGTAATCACGGCGACGATGGCTAATCTGTTCCATGAGGACAAGACGGCTTATGTGCGGGACTTCAGCTCTGCCGTAACGAGCAACATGCAGGCCCAGGTCGAGACCATACTGGCGAGTCACCTGAGTGCGACCAGGGTGCTATCCGAAGTGCTTTTTGCCGACTATATCGATCCGGTCGCAAAGCAGCAGCTCGCCAGGCCGATATTCGTCGCGTATCCGGATCTGCTTGCCCTGGTCACAACCAGCGCCGATGGCGAGCCGGTATCGCTTTACAACAATGCCGCCCTTCGAACTGCGGGCATCGAGCCGGCCGAGGTCGTGGCCCTGTCATCTCGCGCCGAGTCGCAGGAGCAGGGAGTCGTGCAGGTCCACGGAGTCCTCGGTGACACCGGCGCCATCAGCCTGACACTCGGTCACCGGCTGGCCGATGACGAGGACGAGCAGCCTGTCGTTGCGGTCATATCGTCCGCAGACCTTTCTCAGATTTTGCGCCGTGGCCGACCGTTCGATTCGGTGTTGCTCGATACCGGGCGTCAGCCGCTCGTATCTCTCGGCGACACCGGGGCCGCGCTGCCATGGGCCAGGCAGGCCCTGGAGAACTTCAAGGAAGTGGGGACGAGCGGCGTATTCGAGTATTCGGCAGACGGTCACGACTACGTTGCGGGTGTCGCCAAAACCTCCACCGGCAATGTGATTGTCGTTACCCGCATATCAGCGACCGCCGCGTACCTGACCGCAAGGCAGCTTCTCGACGATCTCGTGTTCATAGGGCTGGTGATCGTCCTCCTTGCCGCCGTCTTCGGCGTGGTCGTGTCACGCCGGATCACGGGACCGCTGGAGCGGCTGTCGAAAGCCGTGCGCAAAATTGCCAAGGGAAACTTCGACGTCAACGTCGCGATTGCTTCGGCCGACGAAATCGGCGAGTTGTCCGTCTCATTCAATCACATGGCCGGCGAACTCAAGGAGCGGGAGGCGTCTTTGAAGAAAGCGCAGCATGCCCTCATTCAATCCGAGAAAATGGCGGCGGTCGGCACGCTCAGTGCCGGACTTGCTCACGAGGTCAAGAACCCGCTGTCTGCTGTACTCGGCTACGCCCAGCTGTCCAAGCGCAAACTGGAGCAACCGGAAGCGATCAGGGAACACCTGGACACGATCGAGACCGAGACCCGGCGCTGTAACGAGATCATCGGCAACCTCATGCAGTTCTCGCGTCAGGAGAAAGGTGAACATAGCGACATCTCTGTCAACGATGTCATCACGAAATCGATCGCGATCGTCGATCACCAGCTCTCGTTGAAAAACGTCAGCGTGAGCTTTGATCTCAACAATGAAATTCCCACCATATCGGGCAATGCCAACCAGTTACAGCAGGTGCTCATGAACCTGATGATCAATGCGCAGCAGGCCATGGGCGATGACGGCGGCACGGTCGATGTTACAACTTTCGTCGACGGCGAAGCCGTCATGATCACGGTCTCCGATACCGGACCGGGGATCGATGAAGAC
>JBHHWI010000108.1:0-9872 GCA_046756445.1 Woeseia sp.
AATCGGCCACCGATCACCCGGATGCCCGGTGTGAACAACGTTCATGGAATCCACAGCTAGCCCGTAGACCGGGCGCGCGGGTGCGTAAACGTATCCTCGTCGTCTTTACTATCCCTGTGATGTCCGGGCTCGAGGCAGCTGAAATCCTTTTCGATAAGTACGGAAAGGGCGCCTGGTCCAGAGAGTTTCTGCTCCGCGTACAGGGACACCTCATCGGTTCCGGTCCAATCCGGCAGCTTTGATTTCGGCAGACTGACCGCCAGGCACCCGTCGTCGAATCTCGCCGAGATCCGATTGGCCTCGGTTACGTCCAGACGATAGGTAAGAACGGAATCCGGAAAGTGCGTCTCCTCGACAATGCTGATACCTGCTGCGATTTGGTCGACTTCACTGCGTTTCAGGCGCAGGCGTACACTGTTGCCGCGAATTCGAAGTTTCATAAGTGAACCCAGTGTGCAATCCCGCACAATATACCAGCAAGCCCGACAGCCGCGCCAGCTATCGGAATATACGTATGCCCCTCCGTGAACAATGAGTTTTAAATCCCTTGGGATTGACGGCGACGAATGCATCCTCAGCACTTGGAGGATTTCGCCAGGGCGGGAAGATTTCGATAATGATGAAAGTGCTTGCCGAACTGTCCACCGATCTCTCGAATCGCACCAATGTGTTGATCCTCCTCGGCTGCGGTCTGTTGGCTGCCGGGATTTTCGTCATCGATATTGCTTCGCTGCCATTGGGCGTGGCCGCAGGTGTCGCCTACGTTGCGGTGGTTCTGCTCTCTCTATGGCTGCCCCGGTGGCAGTATGCGATTGTCATCGCCGCCGGTGTGTCGATTCTCACGATACTCGGTTTTCTCTGGTCTGAACCTGCCGGTATTCCATGGATGGTTGTGGCGAATCGCTTACTGGCGTTGGCTGCAATCTGGTTGACGGCGATTGTCGGAAGCTGGCTTGTCTACACCAGGCGCAAGAAATCCGAGGACGCTCTGCGAATGCAAAAGAGTTTCTCGGACACATTATTCAAGACAGCTCCTGCGGTCGTGCTGCTTCTCGACCCAAACGGCAGAATCACCGGAATCAATCCGTACCTCGAGCGCGTGTCAGGCTACAGCGCCAAAGAAGTGCTGGACAAGTATTGGTACGAGGCCTTTACGCCGGAAGACGAGCGACCGGACCATCCCGATTTCCTGCACGATGCATCAGAAGATTCGTTGGATACGCGTGCCACCAAAGTGATTGTCACCAAAGACGGCGAGCAGCGTGAGATCGAATGGCATGGGACGACGCTGAGCGACGCCGAGGGCAAGGTCGTCGGGTACCTTAACGTCGGCCACGACGTTACCGAGCGGATCCAGCGGGAAAGCGCGTTGCAGAGGGCCGAGCAGGAGGCCATCCGGGCGAGAAACGCAAAGACCCGCTTTCTGGAGACGGCAAGTAATGATTTTCGTCATCATCTACAGACACTGAATCTGCTGAACGGGGCACTGCGCAAAGTCGTCAAAGAACCCAAGGCGCACAGCATGTTTGCATTGCAAGGTGATGCGCTCGCTCATCTGAGCGACCTCTTGAACTCACTCCTCGAGCTCAGCACACTGGAGTCGGGCGACGTCGAACTAAAGATCACCGATACGCCGGTTGAAGAGATTTTCAAGCGGCTGCGGGATGAATTTGAGAGTCAGGCGAAGACAAAGGGCCTGGAATTGCGATTCGATTCACAATCCGAAATCGCGAGTTCGGATCGCATGTTACTAACCCGAATCGTCCGAATCCTGATATCAAACGCCATTCGTTATACGAACAAGGGTTTCGTCAACGTCGGTTGTCGACGCGAGGCGGGCAGCTTGCGGATCACTGTCGAGGACTCGGGGATCGGCATCGAACCCGATCAACTGGCCGGGATATTCGATGAATTTTACCGAGTCGACAAGGACCCGGCCGGCAGGAGTGGCTGTCTCGGTCTGGGCCTTTCGATCGTCGAGCGCAGCGCTAACCTTTTGGGAAGCAATGTGGAAGTTGAATCGGAAGTGGGCCGAGGCTCCAGCTTTTCCATCGTCGTGCCCGTCGGCAGCGCCATTGCTACCCGATCTGTGCGGCCCGCGGAGGATGTTCCCGAGCCACGCGGCGGTTGAGCTCACGGAGCTCCGGATTGCCTCTCCTGCATTCGGTTCCCGCAGGGGCAGGTGAATGCCAACACCAGTTGGCTTGCCATCCCTCGCGATGTCGGCAGACAACAGTGGCTGGCCATACGACGATCAGATTGCCGTGCCGCCCGGCAAACCATGGGTGGGCGAGAATCCGGAATCGGCGATCGGCGTGTCGCAACTGTGAAATTAGCTGACCTCATATGAGAACAAGCAGTTATGAGCGATCTGCCTCGGGCCCTGTAAGTCTTACGGTCCCGTTACGATGCATGCTCGTGTTTTTTTTGACTTTAAAATCAAGAGACTGGAGCGGTCCTTCGAGGATATAGGTATTTTCCGCGAGCGAATTAGGGGAAATGCCCGATGTCACCGAACGGCTTTGAGTACGACATTGGCTTCGACAATAGGGGCGAATCTATGTATGAATCCCCGCTCGTTGTCCGGTCTACGCGATTCGTTCGTTTCCACATGATCCGACGGGCGTTCGCGGAACCGGTAATCACCGGAATATCGCAGACCTTTGTTTCAATAAGAAACATCCGTGCCACGCTCCTGAGTCCGGTTGATTGGAAGCGTACTCTGGCCAGTATTCTCCTTTTGCTGTTGGCCATACCATCGCACGCCGGCGATGATGCCCAACATGAATATCTCCTTTTCCCGAGCCTGGAATTATTCGACAACACGGCTCCTGACGACGTGCTGCTTGATGGCGGCGGCTACGTCGGGATCGCAGACTTCATGTACAGCTACTCCGGAAACCGCCTTCGAATCCTGGGCGAGTACGTCCTGTCAAACGAGGAAAGTCACATGGAACGCCTCAAGGCAGGATGGCTATTCGGTGAGCAGACAATGTTGTGGGTCGGGCGGTTCCATCAACCCAGCAAATACTGGACCACAGAGCATCATCATGGCCAGTACCTGCAAACGAGTATCAGCCGGCCTGGAATCGAGGAATGGGAGGACCGGGGCGGTGCTATTTCAACCCATATCACCGGGTTAATGCTCGAGACCGGTCAGATACGCAAGGATTCGTCAGGATACCAAATTGCAGTTTCTGCCGGATTTGCCCCGCTACTGACCCAGGATGGCCTCGAGCCATTTGAGCTGTGGGACCCCAGCTCCGACCATGGACCCGCGTATAACTTTCGAGTCACATTTCTGCCGGACTATTTTGGTAACAATCAGTTCGGCATCCTCGGTGGATGGAGTGAACTTGAGGTTGATCGCGATAATTTCGCATCGCAACCCGGTACGGAGAGCGTTGAACAATTACAGCTGGGTAGCTACATGGACTGGCGTTGGGAGCAATTGCGAATCATATTTAATATGAATTATCTGCAAGACAAACATATTCGTCCCGACGGAAATTTCACCGATACCTTCTGGTCCGGCTATTTACAGGCCGAATACGCTCTCGGTTTGTATTGGACAGTCTATGGTCGCCATGAGAACAGCTTTGGCGAGGATGGCACGGGATTTATCCGTTTGATTCCGAAGCTTCCTAGTCAGAAGAATTTATTTGGCGTTCGATGGGATATCGCCACGGACCACGCTCTGACCCTTGAAATTGCCGATACCAAAACGGAAACGAGCGATCTCGATGAATATCGCTTGCAGTGGAGTGCGGTATTTCCGTGAAGTCGCGATTGTTCGCAGCCGGATTAACTCTGAGCCTGGCATTTTGCTGGACGGCGGTGAGGGCAGCGCAGCAAGTTGTCCTCGTTGCGGGCGAAAGCAGTCCAATCGAGACGTTCAGTCCTCTTGAGTTGCGAAAAGCTTACTTCGGAATCGTAGTCCGGCATGACGGTCAGATTATCAGGCCATTTCGAAATTCGTCTGATCCACAGCTCAATCAAATATTTCTGCAATCTGTTGTAGCAACATCGGAGAGAACATACGAACGGCGCCTGTTCTCGCTAACGCTCAGGTCCGGCAGACCCAGGCCGGAAGAATTTACGGACCAGAGCGAACTTGTGCGCGCTCTTCGCGAATACCCGTACAGTGTCTCGTATATGTGGAGAAGCGATGCAGAGCGTTTTATAGGTATCAAGATCATCAAGCTGTTATGGCAGGCAAACTAAGAACCTTGGCGGCAAGATTGATAGCGGTCGCATTGGCGGTACATGCCTTGCTCTTGCCCGCCTTATTCTTCGGTGTAATGTTCATCGTGGAAAAGAGTCATCGAGAAGTATTTGTCAATGACGTGCGTACGCATGGGCGATTCCTGGCCGATATGCTCAGTTCCTCGCAGATCCTCGATTCATCTCAGGATCTCATTGAGTGGTTGGATTGGTTAGATAGCGTCCTTCTCGGCAGTAATGGCGTGTATGCAGAAGTTCTGGATGGAGAGCAAAGATTTTTCAGCACGATAATGGACGAAGCTGATCTTGATAAGTTTCAGGAAGATTTCCATTTTGGAGAACACGGAGACGATGTCTACTACTTGTCGATGCCACTCGACGTTCCGGGCCATCAGGCTATTCTGCGCCTCGGATTCGACGAGGGCCTGATTCTCGAGGAAATTCGGCGAGCGCGGACGTGGACCATTTACGCCTTATCAACGTATCTGGTTGTATCTTTGCTGCTTCTCGTGCTCCTTGCTGTTCGTCTGACGCGCCCACTCAAGACACTGCAGCGCGATTCACGGGCTATTGCCTCAGGCGATTATGATACGCGACTGAGAGTTGCTTCGAAAGTCAGGGAGTTCCGTGAACTGGCGACGGATCTCGATCGCATGCGAGACGCTCTGGTCGGAATAAACGAGCGCCTGCGCGCAGAGATCGCGGAGCACGTATCCACCGAGCAACAGCGACAGACACTTCAGTCGGAGCTCCATCATGCCCAGAGACTGGAAACGGTCGGAACACTTGCGGGCGGAATTGCCCATGAGTTCAACAACATCCTGGTACCGATTATTCTGTACACTGATCTTGCTCTTGAGGATCTGCCGCAAGACAGTCCGATTCGGGGCAACCTTAAACGGGTAATGAAGTCGGCGAATCGGGCCAAAGAGGTAATTGACCAAATCCTCACATTCAGCCGCAAGACTGTGGAACCACGACAGGAATCCAGCGATGTCGTGCCCATTGTCAATGAGACCCTAACCCTTGTTCGCGCGCTGATGCCCGCAACAATCAATATCCAGACGAATATTGACGAGAAGTGTGGGAGGGTGCTGGTTGACGCAACTGAGGTTCAGCAACTGATAATGAATCTGTGCAGCAATGCTTTCCAGGCCATGACTGAAAAAGGCGGACAGCTGACAATAGACGTATGTGACGTGACGATCGATGAAGATTCCAACGACATCTCGCTCGGACTTGAACCCGACAATTATGTACGGATTAGCGTCGGTGATAGCGGAAAAGGGATCGATCCGGCCATCCGGGAGCGAATATTCGAGCCGTTTTTTACCACACGGGAAGTTGGCGAAGGCACGGGCCTCGGACTGCCGGTCGTTCGCGGCATAGTAATAAGTCATGGTGGCGATATCTCGGTGGATAGCACTCCAGGCCACGGATCTACCTTTCATGTCTACCTACCGCAAGCCACGCTGTCATCTGAGTTGCCGGCCGGTCATAGCTAGATTGAAGCGCTGGACTCAATGTTTGAAATATCAAAATAATGACCAATGTTTGGAGGACAGGATCATGCCACGTGTGTTAATTATTGATGATGAAGAAGATATTCGCGATGTGCTTTACGATGTATTGATTCACGCCGGATTCGACGTCAATGTTGCATCAACGGGCGACGAAGGTATCGATGAACTTCGTAGCAAACCGGCCGACGTGATTGTCACGGATATCATCATGCCCGAAAAGGATGGCGTCACGACTATCAGGGAGATTCGAAAGGAGTTTCCGGACGCCAAGATAATTGCCATATCCGGTGGAGGTAACTTCGGTCCTGACGCATATGAACCGAATGCGATCAAGACATCGGCGTATCTGGCGGCCGCTGACGAAGCGGGAGCGGACGTAATATTGCCCAAGCCATTTGAACGCAAAGTCCTCATGGAGGCCATCAGGGCGCTTACTGCAGGCTAAAGGCAATCCGGAGTTGTTCAGTTCGAGATCTCTGTGATCGTTTCGATTCTGGGGCTGGTTACAACACGACGATTCTCACCCCCTGGCCGGATCGACAGTTTCTTTTATTGAGCGATAATGCCGTTGGCGATAGCGTAGGCAGTAACGGCCGAAACGCTTTGCAAGTCCAGTTTCTTCATCAGGTTCATTCTGTGTTTTTCCACCGTCCTGGGACTTACGGTAAGGTGTGCAGCGATATCCTTGGTCCGATATCCTTCCGCGATGAGCTTCATCACCTCTCGCTCGCGATCGGTCAGGATTTCCCAGGTCGGGGTTTCAGTGGATCTATCCACGTAACCTGTAATGACCCGTTCAAGAATGCTTGAGCTCAGATAGCGTCTACCAGTTACCGCGGTGCGCAGAGCCGCGAGCAACTCTTCCCGGCTGTCATCCTTAAGGACATATGCATCAGCCCCCGCCTGCAGTGCTGCCTGGATGAATTCGTCTTCCTTGTGAAACGTCAGTACAACGATCTTCATATCCGGATGCTTCCGCTTTATCCGGGTAATGGCGCCCGTTTCACTCATATGCGGCATCGACAGATCCGTGAGAATAATATCGGGGCGCAGCGTTGTCGCCGCACGGATTGAGGATTCACCTTCAGGCGTTGCCCCTACCACCTCGAAATCGGGCTCTGATGCCAGCAACGCCTGAAGCCCCTCGCGCATGATGGTCTGATCTTCTACGATCAGAGTTCGCCTTGCTTTTGTGACCAACCTATGCCGCCCGTCATTGCTTGCCCGAGTTCACTCTATTGAGACCGTCAATCGGCAAAATCCACGTGGCGCTTCATCGACCCAAGTGAAATCAGATAATTATCGAAATTTCCGCGTCGCTTCGGGACTGCCCGATGTGTAGTCAGCCCCTGCCGCCAGACGAAGAGATTATACTGAAACCCTCGAATTGCCGCGATCGGAGACACCCCGAACAGTCGGCTATCAGAATACAACAAAACACCGAGAGGCATGCACGCCAGCACAATTCACCGCCAGCCGATTTCGCCTGGAGCTTGTATGTTTCCGCCCCGAAGAAGACTCACGGGGAACGGCACGCCGGGGGTCTGCTTCGCGATCGCGTGCCGTTCTTTGCCCATCTTTGCGGTGCGTGGCTAGCGATCAAACCCCCTGATGACTCCGCCGTACAAAGGTCTCCGGTTGACCGATATGTAGCGATTCTCGCCAGCCCGATCAGACCCGGGAAAACAGCTGTACTGACTACGCCTGTTATGGCCAGTCGGGGTATTAAGGCGAAGCGTACGATGCGCTGTGTTCAGGCTATCCAAAGCCCCAATATACGCCGAAAAAACCTCTCCTCATTCCTTTGAATGCTGCCGAATAGCTACGTAGATATACGTAGTAATCGGAGCGGAGTCGGGGCTGAAGCGCCTGTCATTTGGCTCCCACATCATCATTGAAGCGCTTCTGAAATAGGTGCTATGCGTACGAATCTACGTGTATTTACTGATATTGATCTACGTATAACTACTAATACTATGCGCAGCAAATGGTGTATGCGTGTAAATCGATTAGGAAAATTATGGGGGGGGATACTCGCGCGCACATCGTAAATAGGCTGTGCGGGCACCCCGTCCGCATTACTCGCTTTGGGGAGACAGTGATGAAGAAGAACAGATTATTTGACTGCACACCGTCTTGGGTCGGGATATTGCTCACGGCCTTTCTCCTGCTGGCATCGGGCTGCGAGGGTGACGCAGGTCCTCCCGGTCCCGCTGGTGCTGCTGGTCCTCCCGGTCCTCCCGGTCCTCCGGGAATTGCCTGCTGGGATCTGAATGGGAATGGTATCCCCGACCCGGAGGAGGACACCAATGGGGACGGCGTGGTGAATGTTTTGGACTGCCAAACATCAGCTGGGCCTCCTCCAGGAGCTGGTGACACCATTGCGGGTCATATCCTGCAGGCGGCACATGGTAGTCGCGCCGGGCTCAAGGCCCGGGGGAGCTTTGACAGCAGCACCGGGGAATGGACGGTGATCCTGAGCCGGACTCAGACCAGCAACACGCCGACGCAGGACGTACAGTTCGACCTTTCCGTTGCCACCAACCTGTATGGCTTCTCGGCGGCTATCTTCGATAACGCCGGCGGCAACCCGACCACCATGGCGCCGCAGGACGCCGCCGCGTATACCCTGGGGAACGAGAACTCCGGTGCCGATTTACAGGCACAGCCGGTGGCCAGTGAGCCGACTATTGCGGCCGACTTTACCGGGCCGGCATTGACCACCAGCCCGATCGATCCGGCCAATGCAGCGCCGGTTACCCTGCGGGCGGCTTATGACAGCAAGAACGTGTATATCCTGGGGATGTGGACCGACCTGTCCGCCGATGAGAGTCTGGCCAAGGATCAGTGGGAATTTGACGGCAGCAGCTGGAGCCGTCCGGGCGGTCGCAACGAAGACCGTATCGCCCTCATGTTCGACATCAATACCACCGACTGGGGTACTGGTGGAGCTGGCTGTGCGCTCTATTGTCACATTAGCGAACAGCCCGGCGCTGGTGGACGAATGCGGACCAACGCTGCGGGTGAGACGCTGGACATGTGGCACTGGAAGGCGGCACGGTCCAACCCGTTGGGCTTTGCCGACGATAAGCATGTCGTCTGGGCGGATGGCTTCAACGACACTACGACCGAGACCCGCAAGGGTGACGATGGAAGTAGCGTAGACAGCAATAACCGGGATGCTGCGGGTACTCTGCCGGCTTTCATGGCAGAAAATGATCCCGGTGCCAACGCCACGTTTCTAATCAACCTTCCTGCCGGGTCTGCGCGTGCGATGGCGTTCGATCCGAGCGCTTCGTATCAGGCCGGTGCCACCATTGCGGGTCATATCCTGCAGGCGGCACATGGTAGTCGCGCCGGGCTCAAGGCCCGGGGGAGCTTTGACAGCAGCACCGGGGAATGGACGGTGATCCTGAGCCGGACTCAGACCAGCAACACGCCGACGCAGGACGTACAGTTCGACCTTTCCGTTGCCACCAACCTGTATGGCTTCTCGGCGGCTATCTTCGATAACGCCGGCGGCAACCCGACCACCATGGCGCCGCAGGACGCCGCCGCGTATACCCTGGGGAACGAGAACTCCGGTGCCGATTTACAGGCACAGCCGGTGGCCAGTGAGCCGACTATTGCGGCCGACTTTACCGGGCCGGCATTGACCACCAGCCCGATCGATCCGGCCAATGCAGCGCCGGTTACCCTGCGGGCGGCTTATGACAGCAAGAACGTGTATATCCTGGGGATGTGGACCGACCTGTCCGCCGATGAGAGTCTGGCCAAGGATCAGTGGGAATTTGACGGCAGCAGCTGGAGCCGTCCGGGCGGTCGCAACGAAGACCGTATCGCCCTCATGTTCGACATCAATACCACCGACTGGGGTACTGGTGGAGCTGGCTGTGCGCTCTATTGTCACATTAGCGAACAGCCCGGCGCTGGTGGACGAATGCGGACCAACGCTGCGGGTGAGACGCTGGACATGTGGCACTGGAAGGCGGCACGGTCCAACCCGTTGGGCTTTGCCGACGATAAGCATGTCGTCTGGGCGGATGGCTTCAACGACACTACGACCGAGACCCGCAAGGGTGACGATGGAAGTAGCGTAGACAGCAATAACCGGGATGCTGCGGG
>JBHHWI010000109.1:0-9698 GCA_046756445.1 Woeseia sp.
GCTAGTCCAGCGGATCCGGGATTATTTTCTGCGGCGGAAACCACGGAATCTCGCAGACGCCGGCCCGTCTCTCGCCCAATGGCGTCGACACGGTCAGTGAAGTGCCAAGGTCTGCATATTCCACCGGTACATTCACGAATCCGATGTTCTTTTCGAGCCGCGGCGAGTACACGCAGCGGGTAAGGTGACCGATTATCCGGTCGCCGTCCGTGACATGCCAGAACTCGGTATTCGCAGCTTGGAGTGGGTCTCCATGGAGGTCAACGCCCACCAGTCGCCGCTTCACGCCTTCCTGCCAGATCTTTTCAAGCGCCTTCTTGCCGATAAAGTCATCGGGTTGATCGAGGTCGACCAGATAATCTACCCCGAGAACGAAGGCGTTGTCGGCGCGTGATATGTCCGAGACATAGGACAGCAGGCAACCTTCGATGCTGCGTATATGACTGGGCGCGATCGGCGTAATGTCATGTGGCTTTCCCGCCTCCATAACGAGTTGCCACAGTCGATCTCCATGGCTGCCATCGCGCAGAAAGATCTCGTATCCCAGCTCGCCGCTCCAGCCGGTCCGCGCAAGCACGACGGGAATCCCGTCGAGCGCCGTTTTCTTCATCCAGTAGTACTTTATCTTCAGCGCCGCTTCACCGAACAGCTCGCGGGCGACGTGCGGCGCCTTGGGGCCCTGCAGTTGCAACGGCGATACGTCGGGTTCGTCGACCCTGACATCCAACCCGCTGTTGACGACCGCGCCCAGCACCCACAGCAGCGCGTCGCCATCGCCCGGCGATAACCAGAACCGTTGCTCCTCGACGCGAAGCATCACGGCATCATTGACGATGCCGCCGTCCTGGTCCGTCAGAAGCACATATTGGCACTGCCCGATCTGGCATTTGGACGTGTCCCGTGGCGTGAGCAGCTGCACGAATCGGCCGGCATCCGGTCCGGTAATCTCGATCTGGCGCTCGCAGGCCACATCCCAGAGCGTCACATCCCTGACGAGACTCCAGTACTCCGTCACCGGATCCGTGTACGAGGTCGGCATGTACGTGTGGTTATAAACAGTGAATGCCCTGGCGCCGTAGCGAATCGTCGCATCGAAAAACGGCGACTTGCGGACACGGGGGCCTATCGAAATCAACGGTGATGCTGCTGTGCTCATCAAGCAACCTCTGCAATCAAACAACGGTGCATGCGATAGGAAAACTGGCGCGGGCAACTGCGTTCAAATCTCCGGGCCCTTCTCAGGCAATCCGTAACCGAAGCCGTGCCGGTCAGCTTTACAGACGGATCTTACTGCCAGCGCTGAGCAATAAGAATCGATATCCTTAGGCAGTGCGACGCACAATTGCCAGTGCGCGAACCCGGATGCTCCGGCTAGTCCAGCGCATTGCCGAGCCCCGCCAGGTCCAGAGAATTCGCGTTGTAATCCTCCACGTTGTCCCTGTCCCCGTATACGTGTGCAAGAAGGACAAGGGCACGCAGATGGTTGGCGGGAGTCTGGTCGGCCTGCGGAAAGACGATTCTCCAGTTGCTGGCGTCGAGTTCGCTGATATCCCACGCCCCCAAGTAATACTTGTAACCCAGATAGTCGTCATTGCCCTTGTCCAGGCGGAAGGCCTTGGCGACGCCCCGCACGGCGATGTCATACTTGTTGCCGATGTTCTCGCCATCCCCGTTCACGATGACCTGTACATAAAACTTACTGGGTTTTTTGGAGGGCGCCGCCGAGCTCACGCCGACGGCCTGACCCATTGGCCCCGCTGTCATCTGGGACTGCATCAAGGCGGCGAGTTGCTTCTGGAGCTCGTCCATCTTCCGGGTGTCGCCGCTCATCGCAGCAGCCATCATCTCCTGCTGCAACTCCTGGGCGCTCTTTTCTTCAACAGCCCTTTGCCTGTCTGCCTCGGTGATCCGTTCGAAGTCGACCCGCACGGAGATCCTGAGGGGATAATCCCTGGCGCGCTCGAAGATTATCGGGTGCTGGCCCTCACGGACGGTATTTCGCGACGCCGTGACGCTGATCTCCCGTTCCCAGCCGTCGATCGCCGGCACCGACGCCTTAACCTGGCCGACGATTGCGTCGATAAACTGAATTTCCCCGACAGTGGCGGGCACATCTTCAGCGTCGTCAATGGGGTCGGCCGCCGCCGCTCCGGCAAGACACCAAAGGAATAACCATTTGAGACACATGGGCAAAGACTGTTGTGCCGTAAAATATGTTTTCATCTGAAGCACCTCATGCTCCTGTCTCTGAATATCGGACCGGCCTTCGACGGCCGGTCCGGTCCCGTCGTGGCCGCGCCGCCAAAGCCTGTCGCAATTGGAGGAGTCAGCCTTTCCCAGGGAAAATCGCCTGTCCCGTTATGGTGCGCCGGGCTGGTAGCGAAGATCGATGCGGCTGCGCATGTCCGGCCACACCGCCCGTGCGCTGTCCGTCTCCGACAGCGGCACCACCACGACCAGCGAGAACTGTCCCGTGATGTCCAGAGGATTGGAGTCCTCGCCGCCGTTCCAGAAAGAATGGGTGCCGACGAATTCCTTGTACTGCCAATCGGCAAGCCGTTCCTTGTAGAAGGCAACGACGTCGGAAACCTCATCGGCAGATAACATGGCCATGGACGGCAGGCTGGTGATCTTTTCGTCGTTGGCGGTCATCTCCATTGGCCCCATGGTCGACATGACGGCAGCGTCCGGATATGCGGGCACGTTGACCTCCGATGCAGATGGCACTTCGGAGTTGTTGGCCATCATGACCATCATCTGAACCCCCGGATCGTCCGGCAGGGTCTCCGGCATGGTCAGCATCGGCGCGTAGCCATCCGCCCGCGTCGCCGGGGCCGTGGCCGTGCTGTCCGCTGCCGGCTCGGTCGGCGACTCTGAATCACCGCAGGCCGGCAGAAATATGAATCCGCAAGTCAGCGCGCCCCAAATACAAATCCTGATTGTTGTTCTTGTCATCGGTTGCTCCCGGCTGTTCCTATTGCCTTTGCTGTTCCAGCATTTCCTGCCAGTCTTCCATGCCGCTCACCAGTTGCCGGCTGGTGTATTCGCCGCTGACGCTGATGAACGCTAAGATCACGCCGATAATGCCGAATACCGCCCAGGACACCTGCACACTGCGCCGGTGTACATGGATGCTGGCGATCGCCAGCAGCGCCATCGGCCACAGCGCGGAGGCCAGCGAGCCTATGTAGGGAACGAGATTCAGCACCGCGGTCACCGGTGCGATCGCCGCCGTATAGGCGACACAGCGAAACGCCGTCTCGAAGTCCTGCTGCGAGCCCATCATCTTCCAGATGACGTAGGCAATCGCCGCGCCGACGAAGCCGAAGATCACCACGAATACCGGCACCAGGATGATGGCGATCAGCCCACCGGCCATGGCACCGGCCATGCCGAACCCGGCCAGCGACAACACCGCCGACAACACACCCGCCACCACCGCCAAAACCACCATGAATATCAGCGGCTCGACCAGCCCGCCGCTTTTGGCCATCCCCTGGTAAAAACCCACCGGGTTGGTAATCAGCCTGATCGCCTGTGCCGGGATTTGCTGGAGATCCGGCTGCCCCCGCGGCGCCGGTAATGCCTGCCCCTCTTCGGGCGCTTCCGGGCTTTCTCCCGGCTCCTGATCCGCTCGTTGTTGTTCTTCGTTACTCATAGTGGTGACCCCGAATGTTATTTTTTTGTCGACCAGCATGCATTATAGATCGATTTTGTTGTCGCGGAAGTATGCCGGGCCGTGTTGATAATCTGATACTGCGGTTTATACTTATCTTCCACACCTGATCTCGTTCGCCGGGCGCATCGGTCGATCAAGAATAACCAATTTTGCGTCAGCGGAAAAACCAAGGGGATAACAATGAATAACAAGAGCCCTTCTCGAATCACGTCCTTGTCTGCTTGGCTTGCGATGCTGCTTGGTATATTTGTTGGTATATCAGCTTCGGCGGGTGGACTCGGCAACACCAAACAATTTGCCGTGGAAATGAAAATGACATCCGACATGGGCGCCTCGGCCGGTCAGTCGATGGTCGCAAAGTATTATGTCGGCAAAAACCGGGTCCGCATGGAAGCGAGCATGCCGGGCATGCCGGGCGGTGGTGGCAATATCACCATGTACGAGGGCGATCAGATCACCATGTACACGCTGATTCCGCAGATGAAGCAATATATGAAAAGGACAGGCACCGCGGAAGAGATGGGAGATGACGGTCCCGGTCTGATGTTCGGCTCACCGGATGATCCCGACCATCCGTGCCAGGGCGACCCCGACGTGACATGCAAGAAGATTGGTTCCGACACACTGCTGGGACGCTCCGTCGACAAGTACCTCGTGAAAGACATCGAGGACGGTGTTCCGACCGAAAGCGTTATCTGGTTCGACCGGGAATTGCTCTTTCCGCTCAAGACCGAAAGCGACGATGGGATGATGGAGGCAACGTCGATCGAAATCGGCTCTCAGCCCGACGCACTGTTTGAAATACCCGCGGGCTATACCGAGATGAAGATGCCGTTCTAGCGGGCCGATGCTCGAGGTGGCTCAGGCACCGCAGAAAACTCGCAGCACGCGTTCACGGGGGGCTGTGCAATGACCGATCCGTATGGCATGCGCCGTCACGGCGATTACCTCCATTCCGATCTCGACATCATACCGATCATCGAAGTTCAGGAGCGCCGTCACGAACTGCGTTACGCCCGCGCGGGTTCAGAGGTGAAGGCATATTCGATCTGTGATGAAGACGGGGAAAGCTATGGATACCGCAGGCATATTTCGTAACATCCCGGTTAGGGTGCTTTTGGTTTTCTTTGTCTTCTCCGGCTTGGGCTGCGCCAAAGAAGAGCCGACCCCAGCCAGCGAAGAAGCAGTGCGCGAAGAAACGTCCGGCTCACGCCCACAACCGGAAATGACTACAGAGCCGGGGCCGAATGTCGGCGATCGGCGTCGACCGGCCGAGTCGCCAATGTCGGCTTCGGGAAATCTCGAACTGCCCCGGCCCGGTGAAGACTGGCTTGGCCGCTACGCAAATCTGGATCTGGATGCCACGTTTAGCGCCGTGGCACAGGGCATTCGCTACGAGCCGTATCATGGAGCGCTGCGGGGAGCTGCTGGCAGCGCATTGGCAAGAAGCGGGAATTCGCTGGACCAATCATTACTCCTTGCCGAAGTATTACGCCGTAACGGATTCAGGGTCCGGTTTGTAAGCGGAACTCTGGCTGGCGGCAATCTGGAAGTTGTGCTACGTGGGATATATCCGCCCGACATACGCGATCTCGAGCTTGGTCCCGAATACGCGCCCTACGATCCGGCTGCCGATGCCGAACTTCGTGCAGCCGCTGCTGCTCACGTTTGGGTGGAAGTATTTCAGCCCGGGGGCTGGCTACCGCTCGATCCTTCCTTCCCGCGCGCCAATCCGGGCGAATCCTACGCTCAGGCGTTCACCCGGTTCGATCAGATTCCGGCAGAACTGTTTCAGACGCTGACGATGACTTTAAAGCAAGAGTCGCGAGATGGTCAGGTGCGCCAGCTGGGCTCTCTCGAGGAGAGGGTGGCGGACCTCGGGCTGACGCCCGTTGCACTCATGATCCACCAGGTTCCCAAGAGTTCGTCTCAGCCTGCCAAGCAGACTGGCGGTACGGGCGGCATGTTTGGAGGGATTGGCGGCAGCCTTGGCGCAAGTGAACCGAAAGATCAGTCCGAAGAGCGGGCGCCGGCCATTGTCGCCGTTGAATACCAGAGACAGCTGTTCCTGCGAGGCGAGCTCGTACAGTGGGAGGGCACTGTTGTAGCCGAAGAGGAGCGAGATGATTTCATCACCCGGGAATGGCTCGAGTTCGATCTTTCCGTACCGGGCTCCGCACCGCTTCACACCGAGCGGGTGCTGTTCCGTCGCCTGCAGGCTGAAGCGCAGGAACCGAGAGCGGTGCGTCACTATTCCATAAGCGTCGTACCGGGTCCGGTTTATGACGACTGGCTCGAGGCAGAGAGATCCCGAGTCGGTGCCCAACTTGATTTGCGCGCATGGAATCGTGACCTGGCAAACGCCAGTGGCGTTGAGCCGGGGTCCGAAGAAGCGGCCGCCATCGCCCCCGCGCTCAAACACAGGGCCAGCCTGGCGGGCATCGTCGGGGGACATCTTGTCGGGCTCACCTACGCGGCGGAATCCGACGCTATCAGCCGCCAGGTAGGAAGGGCGAACGGGGTTGCGCTCCTCTGGCCGATCCCGCGAATTCTCATCACCTCCGTCGAAACAGAGAGTGTCGAGCCGGGTGATGCCGAGTCGACGGTCACGCTGGACTTGCGGCTCGATCGGGTGCGGGCGATTCCCTATCCGGGGTTCCCGTCGCGATCTGGCCAGTTGTTCCAATCAGCTCGGGGTCTGCAAAACACGATCCTCGAAGGGGCGGTGGTCGGCCGCGCAACCGGAATGGCCGCGCCGGTTACAACCGCCGTCCTGATGATCCAGGCAGCAACGGATAGCACGCCGCTGCTGGCTATCGGGCCGGCCAATGCTGACGACATCGGACGTCTCGATGCGCTGCCAACGTATTGCGCCGACCTCATAAATGAGACGCTGGCGCTCGGCCACGAGGTCATCGTGCCACAGCAGGCTGCCAATCTTGCCGGCAGGAAACTCTGGGGCTGGTGGCAGGTGAATACGGACACCGGTGAGATTGTGGGTGTCATGGAAGATGGCCAGCATCAGGCTACGGCAAATTACACGCTCGACCTGAGCAAGGTAAGCCTCGACGACAGATCTGGTTTCGCCATTGGCGCGATTACAGGTGCCAGCGGTACGCTATTTGTTATCTCCGGTCTGATGCTGGAATACGGAGAGGCCAGCGCTGCCATGATTGAGGAAGTGGAGCAGTATATAAAGAGCATCATGTGCAGCAGCTGCCCATCAAAAGCCGAAGCAAAGGCAAGTGCTGGTGTCGGTGCAAGCGCGGGCGGCGATTGTCTCAAATGGGAACGGTCAATAAAGGCAGAGGCAGGCGCCGGAGCGTCAATCTCTTTTTGCGAAAGCTATCAGAAAGGATTCACCTGCGCGTCGGGAATGCTGCTGCGCGGGCTAAAAGGTGAGAAGGGATCCGACTTCTCAATTGGGGCCGGTGGCCAGGCTGGTGCAGGTATCGAGATAAATTGCAACTAGGGACGTACCGGCATCACCCTCGACTAGTGAGACGTAATCATAAATGACACCGAGATTGCGAGGATTCGGCAGATGATGAGGATTCGGCTGATCATGTCCGTTCTGGGTATTCTGGCCTGGCAACATTTGCATGCCGCTCAGGGGGGCTTGCCCAGGGCACTGGAATACTGGGCAGATGCGAGTTCCGAGCAGATCCAGGCTTACCCGTTACCGGTTCCGGTCACCGTCGTTCCGCGAGCGGAAGAAGTCCCGCAGCTCAGGCTTGGCGACCGCTCGCCAAGCTCGCTTGCCGCTTCGCCGCAGCAGTCCAACGAAGCGATTCGTGTCCAGGCCATCGGCAGCGCCGAACAAAGTAATCTGTTCGGTACAGTGGCCGAATTCGGGTCGGCGTTCCTAGTTCTCCAGACGCGCTGGGAGAACGTTCATCCCAAGGAGAAAGTGGCCAGGGATAAGCTGGAGGGCAAGGTCGATCGGACCATGGGGGTCGGCGGGCTCGGTGGCGGTGGCCGGTCGAGCGGCCCGGCGGAATACGTGGACATGGACGTTGCCTACAAGGTGCCTCGGCTGAATGATCACGTGTATGTGCTTGCCGACGGGCAGGCGATAGCTCTACACCCGGTGACGGCGACGCTACCCGGCGGGGCAGAACCAACGTCATCGTTCGGCATCGCCAAACACGGAGAGGTGAAAGAACTGCGGCTGGCTTACCTGATTCCCGAGAATTCGAAGAACGTCGCATTGCAGTTTTTCGATTACAACAACGGGCACTTGCTGATCCCGCTTCGGGGCGACGCCGAACTCGCCAGGAATTCGCAAGAAGCGCGCGCCGGTGTGCTGGATGAGATCGCAACTGATGTCGTCGAGCTTGCCGCGCATCGGCTGGCTTTTGCAGACGATTACCAGGGAGAGGCGGCCGGATCGGGGTGGCGGTTTGCCGTGGTGCAACTAGGTGGGCAGAGCTTATCGCGCGGCGGCAATATGGCGAGCATCCTCCAGTTCGATCCAAGCAAGTACATGTGGGTCACTGCCGACGGCGGATTTATCTACTACGCCAGCGCCGGAAGCACCGATGCAAAGGGGAATATCCGTTTCACGCCGGAGATATATCAGCGACAGGAAGTCGCATTTCGCGTGCCGGAATCCACTGAACACCTGTCGATGGGTCTGCGGATCAATCGCGACGTCGTGACTTTGTCGCTGACCGACCGGACGCCGGCGTCGATGCCCGAAGCGAAAATGCGCCATGAGGACGGTGACGTGATGGAGATCCTGCTCTACGGCACACGCCGTGAGGGCGATTACCTCATCGTCGATCTCGGCATAAAGCCGGTTATCGAAGGCCAGGGGCTGGAAGTTCGGACCTCGCAGCAGTTCCTGTTACAGACAGCCGACGGCGAGCTGCGGCCTGATACGCTTGCGACAGCCGAGTTGCCCGGACATCCGCCGGCGCCTTTCGTGGTTCCGCCGGGCGCCCCGGTTCGCTTCGAGCTGGCCTATCGGACGGCGGCGTCACCCACTGCGCTGCGCCTGCGCGGCTTCAGAGGCGAAGGAAAATTCGAATTGTAAGGAGTCACCGTGCAGGTCCGGAATCTGGTCTTAGTCGTTCTCGGCGCGTTCGCCGCAGCATTCCTCCTGGCAAGCGGCAGTCTCGCACCGGCGCAGGATCAGCAGGACAGCGCCGAGCAGGAAAACCTGGTCTTCGGGGAAGAGAACCTGAGCTTCCCGGACGAAGATCAGTCCGCTCCGGCTGAGAATCTGACTTTCCCGGCTGACGACCTGACGTCTCCGGACGAGGCGCCCGTCAGCGCGAACGAGAGGTCGGATGGCTTCGGGGATTCACGATCTCAAAAGATCGCCGTCAGCCCCGTCGACTTTCCCGATGCCGATTTCTCGCGAGCGCCGACCGAAGCCGAGCCGAACGAGGATGCCGATGCGGCTTCGAGATTGGGCGCTGTATCCACCGGTACCGATGAACCCCAGTTCGCGGCGCGGGGTACGCTGAACGGCCGGGATACCGACTACTACGCCTTCAGCGTCGAAGGCGACGCACAGCTCTACCTGATCGAGGCGGTGGGTCCAGGCGTCAATCGCATGACGCTCTACGAATCCGCCGGCCGGCTGGCGTATGGCAAAGGCCGCCAAGACGGGGCTGGCCTGTCGATAGCCGGCGCCTACCTGGCGCCGGGCGACTACCACGTGTCGGTCGAGCACTTCCGTGACGACGGAGAAACGGCCTACACGCTGCGGGCGCTTTCGCTGGGCGCGCCCGATGCGCATGTCGAGAGGGAACCCAATGACGACAAGGCGCTCGCCGAGCTGCTCGAGCCGGGTTTTCCCCGAACGGGCCTCTTCCTGGAGCCCGATGACACCGACCACTATCGCTTCAGTTTGGCGGCCGAGCAGCTGGTGCGCTTGAGGATCGAGCCGCCGCCGGAAATACGACTGTACATGGCATTGTACTCGGGCACGCAACAGTTGGTGAATCGAACCCCCGACGATCCCGGCGCGCCCATCGAATACACGGCGCTGCTTCAGCCGGGCGACTAC
>JBHHWI010000110.1:0-9671 GCA_046756445.1 Woeseia sp.
CCCGACCATGTCGACGCCGGGATTGACATCGTCCAGTCCGGCGTTGGAGGTGTGCTGATAGCGAAGCAGCAGATGCGCCGTCCGTGTCCGGTTCAGACAGGCGCCTAACCCTACGTAACTGGTAAAGAAGAACGATCCGCCGAGATCCTCGCCGCCGAAGTGCGAGTCGCTCACGTACATCGGATGCGTGGCGAAATCGATGTACCAACGGCCGGGCTCGTCGCCGCCGAGGTTGAAGCGGTAGGTCGGGCCAAACGAAACGAACGGTGCGGCATCGCTGCCGCGCTCCATCCAGCCGGCGGTCAGATCGAGCATCCGGGGTACCCGGAATCGCCGCGATGCGCTGTTGATCCGGTAGCTGACCGATACGCCGTGCTGGTGCATGCCGCTGAATTTCTTGACCGAGTCGGCCTCGACAAAACCGATCGATTCGAATTCGATGTCCGCACGCGCCAACGCTGCGACAAGCATCGCACAGATGAATACAGCAGTTCTTGGACGCTGCTTGCTGATGATCTGCCTCTCATTGTTTTTCTTGAGCCGACGCTCATCTGACCCCGGCTGCTTGGGCAATGTTCCCCTCTCGCCGGTAATTGTTTGGATCATTTTGAGATAAATCAACACCTTGAGCCTGAATTCGAAGGATCTTGTTGCAAATTCTGATTGCCGCAGCGGGTCCAGAAGCGTTGCGTGCGCAACAAAAGTTGCCGTATAATCCGCGGCCAGCGAGGTGGCGGTAACGGGCTCGATTGCAGTCTGTTCTGCCCCCGCTACCAGATTCTTGGTAGAGAAAAGGGCCCCGCTATGGGGTTTTTTGTTGCCCGGAGAAGATTCCGGGCAGTGGCGCCGAGCACAACAAGAATGGGCCAGAGGCCCATTTTTTGTTTTGCGAACAGACAGTTAGATGGAGGACACGGTGACCGGCGAGGAAATGATGGCTCTGCTTACCCCCGCCGTCGAGAGTCTGGGGTATGAGTTATCGGACCTCGAGGTAAAGCTCGGGGGCAAAGGCGGCGTCGTCAGGCTTTTCATCGACAAGCCCGGGGGCGTTGGTCTTGCGGACTGTGAGACGGTAAGCCGGCAGATCAGTGCGCTCCTGGATGTCGAGGACCCTGTCCCGGGGCGCTATGTGCTGGAGGTGTCCTCGCCAGGACTGGATCGGCGGCTTACGAAAATTGAGCATTTTCAAAGATTTATGGGTGAAGATGTCCGGGTGAAACTGCGGTTTCCCGTTGCCGGACGAAGAAATTTTCGCGGCGCGTTGAGAGCCGCAGACGAGGAGAGTATCGAGGTCGAGGTGGATGGTGAGTCGCATCGATTGCCGATTGCGACGATTGCCTCCGCCCGCCTGGTACCGACGCCCTAGCGGAGAAGCAGGTCAATGAGTAAAGAGATTCTGATGGTCGCCGATGCCGTCTCGAACGAAAAGGGCGTCGGCAAAGAGATCATATTCGAGGCCATCGAAGCTGCGCTGGCGTCTGCGACGCGCAGGCGTCACGGTGAAGATATCGATGTCCGTGTCGCGATCGACCGCGAGACGGGCGACTACGAGACGTTCCGGCGCTGGCTGGTGTTCGAGGACGAGTCCGCTGAGCTGGAGTTCCCCGATCGCGAGCTGCGCATGATAGACGCCGTGGAGGTCGACGAGAATGCCGAGCCTGGCGGCTATGTCGAGGTGCCCATGGAATCGGTCGAATTCGGCAGGATCGCTGCCCAGACCGCCAAGCAGGTCATCGTGCAGAAAGTCCGCGAGGCCGAGCGCGAGCAGGTCCACGAAGAATATCAGGATCGCGAAGGCGAGCTGTTGTCCGGGATCGTCAAGCGCGTCGATCGTAACGGCGTTTACATCGATCTGGGCGGTAATGCCGAGGGCTTCGTGCCGCGCGATCAGATGGTGCCCCGGGAACCCGTGCGACCCCAGGATCGAATGAAAGCATTGTTGACCGAAGTCCGGTCGGAGCAGCGCGGACCGCAGCTCTTCATGACGCGAACCTCGCCGCAGTTCCTGGTCGAATTGTTCAAGATCGAGGTTCCCGAGGTCGGTCAGGGGCTGATCGATATTCTCGGCGCGGCGCGTGATCCCGGACTTCGCGCGAAAATAGCCGTCAAGAGCAACGACGCACGCATCGATCCTGTCGGTGCCTGCGTTGGCATGCGGGGATCGCGTGTTCAGGCGGTGTCGAATGAGCTCGCCGGCGAGCGGGTCGACATCATTCTGTGGGACGAGAACCCCGCACAGTTCGTGGTCAATGCCATGTCTCCTGCAGAAGTTCTGTCAATCGTCGTCGACGAGGACGCACACAGCATGGATATCGCGGTCGACGAGGAAAAACTGTCGCAGGCGATCGGCCGCGGCGGTCAGAACATCCGACTGGCCAGTGAGCTGTCCGGCTGGGAACTCAATGTGATGACCGAGAGCGACGCGGAGCAGAAGAGCGAGTCGGAGATGCGCGAGCTCATCGAAATGTTCTCTTCGCAGCTCGACGTAGACGAAGAGGTAGCGCTGATCCTGGTTCAGGAAGGCTTTTCGACCATCGAGGAAGTGGCTTACGTACCGACCTCGGAACTCGTCGAGATCGAGGAGTTCGATGAGGATATCGTCGGCGAATTGCGCAATCGTGCCCGCGACGTGCTGCTGACGCAGGCCATCGTTCAGGAGGAAAAGATCGACGAAGCAGAGCCCGCCGAAGACCTGCTGAGTCTCGAGGGCATGGACAAGGGGCTGGCGTTCAAGCTCGCCAGCGAGGGCGTGGTGACACGCGAGGACCTCGCCGAGCTTGCTACGGACGATTTGCTCGAGATCAACGACATGGATCAGGAAGAAGCCGCGGCACTCATTATGAAAGCACGTGCACACTGGTTCGAAACGGAGCAGCAGGCCTGATCCCTGTTTGTCCGGAGATAGACAATGGCTGATGTCACGGTTGCACAGTTTGCGGATGTACTGAAGGTACCGGTCGAGAAGCTGCTTACGCAACTCGACGAGGCGGGCATCAAAGTCAGCGGTTCGGAAGACACGATTTCCGAGGACGCAAAGCTCGAGCTCCTGACGCACCTCCGCCGCAGTCATGGGCAGGAGGAGGACACCTCGGCCTCCGCGGCGGCCCCACGCCGCATTACCCTGCGTCGCAAATCGCAGTCCGAGCTGAAGCTCGCCGGCGCGCAAGGCCGGTCGCGCACG
Source organism: Woeseia sp. (assembly GCA_046756445.1). Taxonomy (GTDB): domain Bacteria; phylum Pseudomonadota; class Gammaproteobacteria; order Steroidobacterales; family Woeseiaceae; genus JACZWL01. Next base: position 3,182 of record JBHHWI010000110.1, read on the forward strand.
GTCAACGTCGAGGTACGTCGGAAACGAACCTATATCAAGCGTGACGTACTCGAGAAACAGGCGCAAAAGGAACAGGAGGCGCTTGACCGCAAGCGCAAGGAAGAACAGGAACGCCTGGACGCCGAGAACCGCGAGAAGGAGCGGCTGAAGGCGGAGAAGGAAGAAAAGGCGCGGCTCGAGGAAGAGGATCGCCGCAGGGAAGTAGAGGCCAGGAAACAGGCCGAGGACGAGGCGCGCGAAGCGGCGCGACTGGCGGCGGAGGCCGCTGCCGAAGAGCGGGCCCGGCTCGAAAAGGCGGAGCAGGACGCCCGGGACCGCAGGGCCAAGGACAAGGAAAAGAAAAAAGGCCAGCCCACCGAGACGCGCTATGGGCGCAAGGAACTGCACGTTGCCGGCGACAAGAGCGGCCGCCGCCGGCGCAAGGCTCCGATCCGGAGACGAGCCGTGTCGCTGGGTGCCGACGCCCAACATGCGTTCGAAAAACCGACCGCGCCCGTGGTGCGGGAAGTCGAGATTCCCGAGAGTATCGCGGTGTCGGAACTTGCTCAACGTATGGCGGTAAAAGGCAATGAAGTCGTCAAAGTCCTGTTCAACATGGGCGCGATGGTGACCATCAACCAGGTCATCGACCAGGACACCGCGATACTCGTGGTCGAAGAGCTCGGCCACATCGCCAAGGCGATCAGCGGCACGGCCGTCGACGAGGACCTGCTGGCAGACGAACTGCCGGCCGGCGAAGAGCTTGCACGGGCACCGGTCGTAACCATCATGGGCCACGTCGATCACGGCAAGACTTCCCTGCTCGACTTCATCCGCCGGACCAAGGTCGCGGCGGGCGAGGCCGGCGGCATAACGCAGCACATCGGCGCCTACAACGTCAAAACGGACAAGGGCAACATTACTTTCCTGGATACACCGGGGCATGCCGCTTTCACGGCGATGCGGGCGCGCGGTGCGCAGGCGACCGATATCGTAATCCTCGTGGTGGCCGCGGATGACGGCGTCAAGCCGCAGACGATCGAGGCGATAGAACACGCTGGCGCGGCAGAGGTGCCGATCGTGGTTGCGATCAACAAGATCGACAAGGAAAACGCCGACATCGAGCGGGTAAGAAACGAGTTGTCGCAGCACGAGGTCATATCCGAGGATTGGGGTGGCGAGCACCTGTTTGCAAATGTCTCTGCGAAGACCGGCGAAGGCGTCGACGAGCTGCTCGATGCCGTGCTGCTGCAGGCAGAAGTGCAAGACCTCAAGGCGGTCACCGAAGGCCCGGCGCGGGGCATCGTCGTCGAGTCCAGTCTTGAGAAGGGCCGCGGTGCGGTGGCCACCCTGCTGGTGCAGGCGGGAACGCTGAGCCAGGGCGACATGATCATAGCGGGCGAGGAATATGGCCGCATCCGAAACATGTTTGACGAATCCCAGAGATCAATCAAGGAGGCCGGACCGTCGAGCCCGGCGGTCGTGCTCGGCCTGTCGAAGACGCCGAGTGCGGGGGACGATTTCCTGGTGGTGAAAAACGAGCGAAAGGCCAGGGAGGTCGCGGAGTTTCGCCAGATCAAGTCCCGCGATTCGAAACTAGCTCAGCAGCAGGCGTCGAAGCTGGACGATGTGTTCAGCCAGATGACCGAGCAAGAGGGCGCGGTCGTCAATCTGCTGATCAAGTCGGACGTGCACGGTAGTACGGAGGCGCTGCGTGACGCGCTCACCAAACTCTCGAACGACGAGGTGCAGGTCAAAGTGATCAGCTCCGGTGTAGGTGGTATCACCGAGTCGGACGCCACGCTCGCCGCCGCGTCGAATGCGATCATTATCGGATTCAATGTTCGGGCAGACAGCGCGGCGCGCGCCGCCATCAAGGAATCGGGGGTCGACGTTCGCTACTACAGCATCATCTATGAAGCGATCGACGACGTTAAAGCAGCGATCAGCGGTCTTCTGGCGCCCGAGATTCGCGAAAACATCATCGGGCTTGCCGAGGTCAAGGAGGTATTCGTATCACCGAAGCTCGGCAATGTGGCCGGTTGCATCGTCATAGAAGGCTACGTCAAGCGCTCGAACCCGATTCGTGTCCTGCGCGACAATGTCGTAATTTACGAGGGCGAGCTGGAGTCTTTGCGGCGCTTCAAAGACGACGTCAATGAAGTCAAATCCGGTACCGAGTGCGGGATCGGCGTAAAGAACTACAATGACGTTAAAGTCGGGGACCAGATCGAGTGTTTCGAACGGGTCGAGGTCGCCCGCACGATTGACTGAGTCGGAAAGCCGATTAGCCAGAGCAGCAGACAGTGGCACGAGAATTTTCCCGCAACAAGCGATTGGCCGCGCAGGTGCTGCGCATCCTGAGCGAGTTGCTGCGTTGTGAAGTCAAGGATCCGAGCCTCGACGGCGTTTCGCTGACCGGTGTGGAGCTGACGCGCGATCTCAGTATCGCCACAGTCCATTTCAGCCTTCTGAACCCCGAAGACGACCCGGGTCCCGTGTTGCAGGGTTTGCGAAGGGCTACCGGCTTTCTGCGGGGCAAACTCGGCAGTGCCCTCAAGGTGCGCCACGTGCCGGAGCTTCGTTTCCGGCACGACGACAGCGTTGCCCACGGTATCGAGATCAGCAGGCTGATCGACAATGCCGGCAACGCAGACACCGGCAGGTAGCGGCTGATGACATCAAACGTCAGTAATGCGCCCCGGAGTGCACCCGTCAGCGGTTTGTTGCTGTTGAACAAACCGGCCGGCATTACCTCGAATCAGGCGCTGCAGAAGGTCAAGAGACTGCTTAAGGCCAAGAAGGCGGGCCATACGGGAAGCCTGGACCCCGCAGCGACCGGAATGTTGCCGTTGTGCTTCGGCGAGGCAACCAAAGTGTGCGCCTACCTGCTCCATGCCGACAAGACGTACCGGGTCACGGCGCGTCTCGGGATCGCTACCGATACCGGTGACGCCGAGGGCAAGGAAATCGGGACGGCCGACGTGCCGGTGCTGGATCGCAAGGGCTGGGAAGCCATCCTGGATGACTTCCGTGGCGACATCGAGCAGGTGCCGCCGATGTATTCGGCGCTGAAAAAGGGCGGCGAGCGCCTGTATGAGCTGGCGCGCAAGGGGCAGACCGTCGAACGAGAGGCCCGCCGCGTTCGGATCTACGATATCGGCCTGCTCGAAGTGAGCGGCAAGCGGCTGGTCTTCCGGGTGCACTGTTCCAAAGGCACCTACGTGAGAACCCTGGTCGAAGACATTGCGAAGGCCGCCGGCACGGTCGCGCATACCGCCAGCCTGCACCGTGAGTCGGTCGGCGACTTTCGTGCCGAGGATATGGTGGACCTGACCGATGCCGGAAGGCTTCGCGACCGTCTGCTGCCCGCCGACGCGGCCCTGGCCGGCTGGCCGGAGCGCGAGATCGATGAAGCAGCGACGGAGCGCTTCACCCGTGGTCAGGCGGTAACGCTTGGCGACGCCACCGAATCCGGCCGGGTCAGGGTCTATGGCGGTGGCAGCAGGAAGTTTCTGGGCGTGGGCGAGCTGGTCGGCGACGGCCTGCTGGTGCCGCGCCGCATATTCCGGGACGCCTCGATGGAGGCGGCCCGTGGGCAGGGAAAAAAACCCTGAATTTTGGCCGATGCAGGCTATCAACCGGCCCGATCAGACGCTAGAATAGCGCGCTGCAAATCAGGGCCAGAAGAGACAGAGCAGACTTGGAGTCGGGTAGACATGTCACTTTCCAGTGAAGAAAAGAGCAGCATAATCGCGGAGTATTCCCGTGGGGAGGCGGATACGGGATCGCCTGAAGTACAGGTGGCGCTGCTTTCCGCAAGAATTTCCGGGCTCACCAGCCATTTCGGCGAGCACAAGAAAGATCATCATTCCCGGCAGGGCCTTCTGAAGATGGTGAACAAGCGGCGCAAGTTGCTCGACTACCTGAAATCGAAAGACCAGAACCGGTACCGCGAGCTGATATCCCGGCTCGGCCTCCGCCGCTAGTCAGTCCACCGGCGCCACGGCAATGAAACAAGCGATCAGTCGGCCCTGAAACGGGCTTGCAACGGATCGCTCGTGCCAGAACAAACGACAGAGTAGAGAAGTGAAAGCGATAACCAAGACGTTCCAATACGGGGAACATGAAGTCATGATGGAAACGGGCGCGATCGCCCGTCAGGCAGACGGAGCGGTACTGGTCAAAATGGCCGATACAGAGGTCCTCGTCACGGCTGTTGGCAGGAAAGAGGCGGAGCCCGGCAGGGACTTTTTCCCGTTAACGGTGAACTACCAGGAAAGGACATATTCGGCCGGCAAGATCCCGGGCGGGTTCTTCAAGAGAGAAGGCCGGCCGAGCGAGAAAGAGACGCTCACGTCACGCCTGATCGACCGGCCGGTGCGGCCGCTCTTTCCAAAGGGTTTTAGAAACGAAGTCCAGGTCATCGCCAACGTGATGTCCCTGAACCCGGAAGTTGATCCGGACGTCCCGGCATTGATCGGCGCATCTGCCGCGCTGGCGATTTCCGGTATGCCGTTCGGCGGACCCATCGGGGCCGCCAAGGTGGGCTACAGAGACGGCAACTATATGCTCAACCCGAGTGCGACCGAACTGGCAGACTCCGATCTCGAGCTTGTTGTCGCGGGAACGGCGCAGGCGGTGCTGATGGTCGAGTCGCAGGCCAACCGCCTCTCCGAAGAGGTCATGCTCGGTGCCGTCACCTTCGGCCACAGAGAGATGCAGACTGCCATCAACGCGATCAATGAACTCGTGGAGGAGGCCGGCAAGCCCAAATGGGACTGGGAAGCCCCGGCTGCCGATGAAGAACTTGCGAATGCCGTTGCAAAAGCTGCAGAAAGCGGCCTGTCCGATGCCTATCGCATTACCGACAAGAAGGAACGGCAGGCCGGCGTCGCGGACGTCAAATCTGCTACCACCGATTCTCTCGCCGGCGGCGACGACCCTCGCTGGTCGCCCGATGAGGTCAAGGGCGCCCTGTCGACGCTGGAGAAGCAACTTGTCCGTCAAAGAGTCATAGCCGGTGAGCCGAGGATCGACGGACGTGACCGAAAGACCGTACGGCCGATCGACGTCAAGGTGGGCGTGCTGCCGCGGACCCACGGCTCTGCCATATTCACTCGCGGCGAGACCCAGGCATTTGTCGTGACGACACTCGGCACCGGCCGCGATGCCCAGATCGTCGATGCGATCGAGGGTGAGCGCAAAGAACAATTCATGCTGCATTACAACTTCCCGCCTTTCTGCGTCGGTGAAACGGGCTTCATCGGATCACCGAAGCGGCGCGAGATCGGTCACGGAAAACTGGCCCGCCGCTCGATTCATGCCGTGATGCCGAGTATGGACGACTATCCATACGTCATCCGCGTCGTATCCGAGATTACCGAGTCGAACGGTTCCAGTTCGATGGCATCGGTCTGTGGAACCAGCTTGGCCCTGATGGACGCCGGTGTTCCGACCAAAGCGCCGGTTGCCGGTGTCGCCATGGGACTCGTGAAGGAGGGCGATGAGTACGCCGTACTCACCGATATCCTCGGCGACGAGGACCATCTCGGCGACATGGACTTCAAGGTTGCCGGCACCGACTCCGGCATTACCGCGTTACAGATGGACATCAAGATCGACGGCATCACCGAGGAGATCATGAGCAACGCGCTGGCGCAGGCCAGGGATGCGCGACTGCATATCCTCGGCGAAATGAACGCCGTCCTCAGCGAGCCGCGTGGCGAGATGTCCGAGTGGGCGCCGACGATCATCAGCTTCAAGATCGATCCGGAGAAGATCAGGGACGTCATCGGCAAGGGCGGTGCCGTCATTCGGGCGATGACAGAGGAAACCGGCGCGACCATCGACATCGATAATGACGGTACCGTCAAGATCGCGTCGGTCGATGCCGCATCCGGGAGAGAAGCCCTGCGCCGCATCGAACTGATCACCGCGGACGTCGAGGTGGGCCGTGTTTATGAAGGACGCGTCGCCCGACTCATGGATTTCGGCGCATTCGTCACGATCCTGCCCGGCAGGGACGGCCTGGTACACATCTCGCAGATATCCAACGAGCGGGTCGAGAAGGTCAGTGACAAGCTCTCAGAAGGTGACGTCGTCCAGGTCAAGGTGCTCGAAGTGGACCGCCAGGGCAGGGTTCGCCTCAGCATGAAGGAAGTCGAGGCGGCCTAGCCTGCGATCCGGGCACGGATCAATCAGAGATTCGTGTCTTCCTCGATCTGTACCGTACGGTCGACCTGCTCACCTGCCACAATGTGGGCACTGTCCTCTCAAGACCTTGATGACGTAGTTAACCCACAGCCACAGCAGGGCTACATTACCGACGAACAGCAAAACCCAAAGCAATGCACCGCTCATAGCAACCTCCGCGTGTGCCGGCCCAAACCCTCATATCCGCCGATTATGCGTAAGTCCGGGCGGTCAGTGGTATCGGACAGGTCTCAAATATAACTAGAACCTATCTCAAAATACCCCGTGAGCCGCATTTCGGCTCTCGAAGCTCGCC
>JBHHWI010000111.1:0-9631 GCA_046756445.1 Woeseia sp.
GTCATTCAGGTTGACATCACGGATGAACTCGCCGGACATTGCCGTGATTGCCAGTGGAACATCCATCACCGACTCGGCGCGTTTTGTAGCGGTAACAATGATTTCCTCGAGTTCCAGGTCCTGCGCGAGTAATTGGCCGGACGCGGTGCCAGCAATGAGCGCAATAGAAATTGCCTGCGCCAATATCGTTCGTCTCGGTCCGCAGAAATCGGCCTCGACTGACGTGTGAGTGGAATTGGAATGAACTGGGAACTGCGGGTTTCTAGCTGCCATGTCCCCCTCCGGCGTAAGCTGCTGCAGATAGTTATGAGTCGACCAGGCGATCGTATCGGGAGGCTACGCCCCATCGGGTTTTTTTGCAACAGAACACACAGAACAATCTGGAATATTCCTACTTTCCTCGCCTATAGGCCGAAAAAAATGTCTCAAAAAAACTACATTCCACTCAGGGATCGTCAATCGGCACACCCTGTTCCTGCAGCGTTTTCCGCATGGCGGACAACTGCCCTTCGTAGCGACGCCACCTGTCGATCGAGCGGGTGTGGACCGGCTGCCGCACCTGGACGGCGCTTGCCGTGGTGACGGCCGCGTCCTGCTTGTGAAACTCCAGGCAGGCGTCTTCCCACGGCAGCTCGAGAAAGTCGATCAGCGCGCGGGCATTCGGCTCGAGATCGCGAGCCGTCTCTTCGTAGGAGATATCGAAAAAACGATCTCCGAATCGCTCGCGCCACAGTGCCAGCAGATAATAGTAGCGCGCGTGGTGGCGGGCCATCTCGGCCTGGTCGTATGAGTGACGATAGGCATCGGCAAAGAGCTGCTTGAAACTCGCGAAGCAGGCATCCATCGGATTGCGCGTCAGGTGAATGATCTTCGCTTTGGGTAGAGCTTTCAGAATGAGCGGTACATACAGATAGTTGGGCGGAAGTTTGTCGACGAATCGCGGCAGTGTCCCACGCATTTTTGCCGTCCTCGCCATGTAGGCCTTGCCCAGTTTTTCGCTGTCGATCCCCGCTGCAAGACCCGCCAGCCTGGCGGAATACCGCTTGGGCTCCCGGTAATCCGACATACGGCGAATACAGGTACCGAACTGCTTCAATTCGCCGGCCGAATGCACCTGCGAGTGACTGGTGATGATTCTCTCGACCAGGGTCGTACCGGTCCTGGGCTGCCCGACAACGAAAATCGGCGACGGATCGTCGTGTCCTGCGGCACCGTTCGACATCCATTCGCTCGTGAATGTGTCGCCAAACGCCTTGTACATTTCGATTTCGGACGCTTCATCGAATTCGATCGTGCTTCGTCGGGCTTTTGCGCCACGGGCAAACGCTTCGAACGCATTCTCCCAGTCCTCGAGGTCCTCGAGCTCCTTGCCGAGTCCGTAATTGAGAAATGCGAGCGCGCGCGGATTTCGATTTTCCTGCTCGACCAGGCGCTCCAGTACCTCGACATGGTCACGGTTGGTCGCTTTGCGAACATTCGACAGGATCCAGTTTGCCTGCGGATTACCGGGCTGAGATTTGAGTGCTTTGCGCAACACGGCCTCCGCCTCATCCAGCCTCCCGAGGAACATGTGGTTGTTCGCCTGATTGACCAGAAACGCCACCCTGTTCGGCTGCTTCTCAACGGCTTTCGCGATCCACTGCGACGCCTCCTGCTGGTCGCCGAGCAGCCCGTAAACTGCACCGATGAGATCCAGCACGACCGGATTGCCATCGTTGTGTTCTACCGCTTTTTCAAGCGCTGCGTCTGCACGGGCCGGCTGTCCGGCGATCATGAATAACCTCGCCAGATTCGCCCACGCCGCGCCGTGGTCTTCCTTGAGTTTGGTGACCGAACCAAACGCACTGACAGCCGTCCAGTTCTGCTTGAGCTCCGTGGCTATCAGCCCGACAAGAAAATGTGCTTCGACCAGGTCAGGTTTGGCGCCCAACAGCCGTTTGCAGCACTCGGACGCTTCGTCAAGCCGGCCTGCCGCCAGCAATGAAAATCCCTCTCTGAGGGTATCCTGCATCCACGCTGCTGTTCTGAATTCTGAACTGCTAACCATCCTGTCTACCTTCATCGCCGGGGATAATCGTGTTTACGCGTCGGCGCGGCCGGGCGGGACTCAATGTTCTCATCCCGGCCGATGTCCTGCATGTCCGGCAGGAAGCGGGCCTGCGAACCGTATAGTACGCTATGTGGAGAGACCGGCTCGTTTCAAGGGTGAATAAGGGGGCTTTGTTGAGTACCGAAACGATTATCTTCAGCGGTGTCGGCCTGTACTTGTTCATGATGCTGGCGATTGGCATCTACGCGTCGAGAAAAACCGGCAGCACTGCGAATTTCATTGTGGCAGGCCGCAGGATGCCGACATGGATACTCGGAGCCACGATTGTTGCGACGTGGTTTGGCGGCGGCACGATGATGGGGGCTGCCGGCGCTTCCTATGAACGCGGACTGCTCGGAGTCATCGCCGATCCTTTCGGTGGCGCACTGTGTTTGTTCATTGTGGGTTTCTTCTTCGTGCGAATATTTCGCCGGCTGCGCCTGCTGACGTTCATCGAATTCTTTCAGAACCGATACGGCACAACGGCTGCCACTATCGCCGCTATCGGCTCGATATCGTCAAATGTCGGGTGGACCGGCGGATTGCTCGTGGCATTCGGTTTCGTATTCGAAACCCTGACAAACGTGCCTCTCGAATTGGGGATCATGGGCGGGGCAATCGTCGTGTTCATTTACACGACGGCGGGCGGCATGTGGGCAGTTGCGCTGACGGATTTTGTGCAAATGATCATTATCGCGCTTGGGCTGGTGTTGTTGCTCGTCGTCGTGCTCATCGACGTCGGCGGCTGGGGAAATATCGCCCCGCATCTGCCCGAAGATACATTTCGCATGATTCCGGCCGATCATGCAGCCGGGATCTGGCTCAACTATATCCGTGCCTGGCTGATTTTCGGTCTGGCCGACGTGACGGCGCAAACATTGCTGCAGCGCGCTTTTTCCGCGAGGGACGAGCGGACTGCCCAGAACTCGTTTTACCTGGCTGGTTTCGGCCACCTGTCGCTCGGCATGATTCCGGTAACGCTCGGAATCATCGCCAGTGTGACCATGCCCGGCCTGACCGATCCGGAAACCGTTATTCCCGAGATGGCGATTGCACACCTGCATCCGGTCGCCATCGCGATTTTCGTTGGTGCATTGCTGGCCGCGATTATGAGCAGTGCCGACAGTTCGCTATTGGCCGCTTCCAGCGTTTTCAGCACTAATATCTTGCCATTGTTCAAGCCACGGGCGTCTGACCGGCTCAGACTGTTCTGGACTCGCTCTGCCATACCGATATTCGGCAGCATTGCCATCTACGTGGCCCTCAAGGTTCAGGTCGTTTACAACCTGATACTGGATGCCAACTCCGTGATATTGGTCTGTGTCACCGTACCGTTCATTGTCGGGGTCTGGTGGCGACGCGCGAATCGAAGCGGCGCACTGGCATCCATGGCAGTCGGGTTTCTGACCTGGTTTCTGGCGATCATGTATGCCCCTGACCTGCCGGGTGACCTGTTGGGGCTGCTGACGGGACTTCTGACAATTCTCATCGTCACACCGCTGACGCAAAAAATCGATCCACCCGAACCGCTCAGAAACAGCGACGGTGAGGAAGTCGAATTCAAGCACCGCCTCGGTACGCTACCGATATTCGCGCGTAGCAGGCGGCTGACCGGCGCGCCCTGAGCGTGTAGGCGCGGAAGTCTTGCAGGCATGCAGGGACTAGCGTAAGGCTTGCGCATATAAACAAAAAAAGGTGCGAGGGATTGGATCGGTACGACTCGATCATTATTGGGGCCGGACACAACGGATTGGTCTGCGCGGCCTATTTGGCGCAGAGTGGCCAGCGCGTGCTTGTGCTGGAAGCGTCCGATGCCGCAGGCGGGCTTGGCGCAAGCCGCGAATTCCATCCTGGTTTTCACGCGTCGGTCGCACATTCAGTCAGCCACTTCTCGCAGAGGATAGTCAGCGACCTCAAACTCGCCGCACATGGCTTTGAGACGACGTCGAAACCATTGCCGACGGTCGGGCTGAGTGCCAACAAAGAGCACGTCGTCCTGCACGAGGATTCATTGAGCGGAGCCAGTGCAGACGATTCGAATGCCTATCGCGACTATTCTCGACTAATGCGCCGCTTTGCCGACGTGCTGAAGCCTTTCTGGCTCAAAACGATGCCACGTATCGGCAACAACAGCCTCGCCGAATTGGTGACACTTGCGCACATCGGACTCAACGTTCGTCGTATCGGCAAGAAAGATATGCGGGAATTCATGCGCATTGTCTCTCTTCCGGCCCGTGACCTCATGGATGAGTATTTCGACAATGCCATCCTCAAGGCAACATTGAGCTGGGACGGGCTCATCGGTTCGAAACTGGCGCCGCGATCCCCGAATGGCGCAGTGCTCGCAATGCTGTATCGCATGGCCGGGGAATCCAGGGGCGCGCACGCTATTCCGGCAGGTGGCGTTGACGGCCTGGTTAAGTCTTTGAGCGCCTCCGCTACGGCATCGGGCGCCGAAATCACGTGCTCCACCGCAGTCAGTCGCATTCTGATTGCCGGCAGCGCCGACGGCCTGGCCGCGAGGGGCGTGCAGCTGGCCGACAACGAGAAGATCGAGTCTGATCGCGTTATCTCGGCTACCGATCCGCAAAGAACCCTCCTGAAACTCGTCGGCGTCGAGTATCTCGACATCGGATTCACGAACCGAATTCGGCGACTGCGTTGCGATGGCTATGTCGCGAAATTGCACCTCGCACTGACTGAGTTGCCGCAGTTCGACGGACTCGAGCGAGCCGACGGTCGAATGATCATTGCACCGGACATGGACACAATCGAGTTGGCGTTCGATGACGCGAAGTATGGTGAGTGCCCGACGAATCCCGTGATGGAAATCTTACTTCCGAGCGTGCGCGACGCATCCCTCGCACCGGCCGGGCAACACGTGCTGTCGGCCCATGTCATGTACGTGCCGAATCGACTCAAAGGCGGCTGGACTGACGCCGCTCGCGATCAGATGTGTGAACGGGCCATCGACACGATCGCTCAATATGCGCCAGGTATTCGCGAGCAGATCGCTCATCGGGAATTTCTGACGCCCGCGGATCTGGAGCAACAATACAGAGTGACAGGTGGCCACTGGCATCACACGGAATTAGCGTTCGATCAATTGCTGATGATGCGGCCAACCTATGAGGCCGCACAGTACAGAACGCCAATACCCGGCCTGTACCTGTGCGGTGCGGGCTGCCATCCCGGTGGCGATATCACGGGCGCCGCGGGACACAATGCCGCGCGTGAGATCCTGCGATGAGTAACTACGACGCAATCATCATCGGCGCGGGTCACAACGGACTGACGAATGCCGCATACCTGGCAAAGGCCGGACTGAACGTTGTCGTGCTCGAGAAGAATGACTATATCGGCGGCGCCTCTGCTTCGCGGGAGCTTCACGAGGGCTGGATCTACTCGAGTTCTTCGTATGTCTGCAGCATGCTGCGGCAGGCATTGCATCGCGACCTGGACCTCGGCCGACATGGCCTGATTCTGGTGCCCTACCTCGGCACGGTCAACTTCGGCGATGGGGAAGACAGACTGTTTTCCTATCACGATGAAGAGGCAGCGCACCTCGAGCTAAAGCGCCACTCACCGCACGATGCCGACGCGATGCATCGCTTTCAGACGGATCTGACGCGCTATTCACAACTCATCCGCAAAACATTACTACGCACACCGCCCGATCCGGCCTCGTTCCGGCTGCGGGATATCAGGGAACTGCTTTTTTTGGCCAGGCAACTCTGGGCTCTGGGCGAAAAGGAAATTTACGAGTACGTGCGCTTCTTCACGATGAGCGCAGCGGAGTATCTCGAGGATTATTTCGAGAACGACCTGGTCAAGGCGGCGATGGCCAGCCCGGGTATTATCGGCACGGCGCTCGGTGTCTACTCGCCCGGCTCCTCCTATATCCTGCTGCATCATGTCATGGGTGACGTCGACGGCAACATCGGCGCGTGGGGCCTCGCGCGTGGTGGTATGGGTGCCATTTCGAATGCCATTGCCGGTGCTCTGGTGGAACACGGTGGACAGATTCGAACCAACGCCGGCGTGCAGCAGGTACTCGTGAAAAACCGCAAGGTAGTCGGTGTTGTGCTCGACAACGGTGACGAGATCAGGGCGCGTATTGTCGTATCGAACCTGGACGCGAAGCGGACGTTTACCCGCATCATGGACAAGAAAGACCTGCCGGAAGGCATCTACGAAAAGGCCTGTAACTTCAAGATCCGTGGCTCGTCCGGCAAGGTAAATATCGCGCTGTCGGGAATGCCGAAATTCACGGGCATACCGGATAACCGCTACATAGATCGCGGCGGGCAGGGGTTCACGGGATCTTTGGAGACCATGGAGCGCGCTTATGATTGCTGGAAGCGTGGCCGCTGGTCCGATGATCCGTTTGTCGAATCAGTCATACCGTCGGCCTGGGATCCAACCGTCGCGCCTCCCGGTCAACACTGGATGTCGAATTTCGTGCAGTACTGCCCGCCCAAGCTCGCTGACGGGCCGTGGACGCCGGAGAGACGCGATCGGTTTGGCCAGACCGTCGTCGACAAGATTGAACGATACAGTCCGGGGTTCAGGGACCTGATCGTACATATGGAAGTTCGTACGCCACATGAGATTGAACAGGAGATCGGACTGACGGAGGGCAATATTTTTCAGGGGGAACTTACGATCGATCAGCTATTGTTCAATCGGCCATTCCCCGGATATGCGCAATACCGCATGCCGGTCAGGAACCTCTATATGTGCGGGTCATCGACACACCCGGGAGGTGGTGTCTCCTCCGCCTGTGGGGCGAACGCGGCACGCGAGATACTCATGGATCTGCGACGCCCCAATACCGTTCCCGAGGACGACTTCTACGACGAATAGCTTATGAATACGACTGACCCGTACGCCGGCGAACGACTGAAGCTATCCCCTTTCTACCCCAGGCAGAAGGCCCTGAATTTTCGGGACGCCTGGTCTGCGTGGAATGGCTACAAATTCGCCGAGTACTACTACGACGCGGAGTACGAGTATTTTTGCGTTCGCAACACCTGCGCCACTTACGACATTTGTCCGATGCAGAAATACCGGATTCGTGGGCGTGATGCCGAAGCCATGTTGAACCGCATGGTGACCAGGGATGTTACGAAGTTCAATCTCAATCGCGTCGCCTACTGTGTCTGGTGTACCGACGAGGGGCGCGTGATCGATGACGGGACGATTTTCAAACTGTCCAACGACGAGTTTATGCTGACCTGCGGAAGCCCGTGTACGGCATGGCTGGCCAAGAGCGCGTTTGGGTTCGATGACGTCAGCGTCACAGACGTGACCGATGCGCTTGCTGCACTCTCCCTTCAGGGACCAACATCGTGTGCTGTACTCAAGAAGATGGGTCTGGTTGGTATCGACACGGCAAAAGCGTTTGACATCATGAAATTTCCGTTCCACGGCGACACTCTCATGGTGTCGCGCACAGGTTTTACCGGCGATCTCGGTTATGAACTCTGGATTCCGCCTGCCCTCGCGCTCGAGCTGTGGGACGAGCTCTACGCCGCGGGCGAGAATTACGGCATACAACCCTACGGCGAGGCAGCGACCAATATGGCCAGGCTTGAGGCCGCTTTCATCATGCCCGCAATGGAATTCAATGAAGCGCTCAGGACGGTCCACTTTGAGCACGACCAGACGCCGTTCGAACTGAACCTGGGCTGGTTGGTCGACTTCAACAAGCCGCACTTCAGCGGCCGACGCGCATTGTTGAGAGAAAAACAACGTGGCCCAAAATACACGTTGACCAAGCTCGACATCGACGGCAATAAACCAGCCGAGGGATCTTTCATCTATAAGAACAAGCGTTGCAAACAGGAAATCGGCTACGTTACCTCAGCAATGTGGTCACCTGCGGTCAAGGCAAACATCGCGCTGGCAATGATCGAGACAGAGCACCTGCAAGGTGAACTGTGGGCGGAAATTTACTACGAAAAAGAACTACGCCAGTACAGCCGCGTGGCCAGGTGTACGCGCAAACAAAAACCGTTCTGGACGCCGGCGCGGGCCCGCGCAACGCCGCCGCCTGATTACTGATTCTGCTTCAGTCCGACGATCGAGCCAGCCAGGCCGGCGTTTCGTATATCTCCACCGTCACCTCATCACCCGCGCTGATGGCGCCGGCCATCTCCACCACACCCACGACACCGCGGGTGAGTTTCGCCGCTTTGGAAAACGCGGTCGATGACAGTGGTTCGCCCGTACGGGTCGTGTACTTCGATGCCAGTTGCTTGCCCATGTCGTGGCAGGGAGAGTTGTATTCCTCGACCATCAATTCCGCGCCCGACGGAAATTTCAACACCGTGCCTTTCGGCAAACGGGACAGTTCCTGAATCCCCGTCAAACACAGGTTTGCACCAAGACTTGCAGCAGTCAGTGGCTCACTGAGGTCCATGGCGTCCTGGATCTCGGCCAGCTCTTCGATCGAGACTGCCGACCATTGGCGCTCATTGCGCCGTGTAGCGCCTTCCGGCTGCTTGTCCCCCGTCCAGGTCGTTCGTTCATACGACTTGTGCCGGTCACCGACGACGCCATCCAGCTCGACCTGAATCGTCGCATGTTCTTCCTTGCTCAGATCGTCGTTCGATCCGGCGTGTACCGACGCGACTCTGCCTGCGAATTTTTTCACCAGAAACCTCCGACAACGGGCCGTCGAGGGCCTAATCTGCATTGCTGCCACCGCGGTTGTCAATCCGGACCGAAGACTCATGCAGCGCTGCGATAGATGTATAATCAGGCCTCGCATGTCGGGGGACCTCTGATGCAAGCGACGGAATTTGTTGAAAGTTATTTTGACGCCTGGAATCATCGTGATCCGAAGGGCGTCGCGGATCATCTTGCTGCCGATGGCATCTACTGCGACATCCCGGAAAACGCGCAGCGCTCGCACGACAAACTGATTACCTACCTGATCGATTTTTTCTCCAACTACCGACAACGTTACGAGTTGATCGGGGATATCCTGACCAGCCGAAACACCATTGCGTATCAATACAACGTTTATCCGCGCGAGCACGGCGGAAAGAGTGGAGCGGGACACGCCTATCGCGGGGCGGAATTCATGACCCTGTACGGCGATGCAGCGATGACGATCACCGACTACTACGAAGTACCAGGTACGGACCCGGCTTCAACTCAGGCTGGTTTGACTTCGAGCAAAAGGCAGATGCGCAAGTACGCAAAGTCCGGCCTGAATAGCGAACAGATGCTCCAGTACAAAGACCGGCTCGAACAGATCATGCAGTCCCAACAGCTTTTCCTGCGCCCTGATCTGACGTTGCCGAAGCTTGCGGAGGCTGTCGGTTGTTCGGTAAACCACCTGTCGCAGGTCATCAATTCCGGATTCGGTATGAGTTTCTTTGACTACCTGAATCAGTACAGGATCAGACACGCCAAAGTCTTGCTGACCAGGCTCGACGGCCGAAGTAGGGCCGTATTGAACGTCGCGTTCACAGTTGGGTTTAATTCCAATTCAGCGTTTTACGCTGCTTTCAAGAAGTGCGTCGGCGGAAC
>JBHHWI010000112.1:0-9409 GCA_046756445.1 Woeseia sp.
TGAAATCATATCGTTGTCAATGATCTCGGGCGGTCTCGTGCAATCTTCGGGCTAGCGACCTATCTGTTGATCCGCCAGTGCGGGTCTTTTCGGTTCTCGCCCGCCCAGTAAAGACAGATCGTGTTGCCGGACGGGTCTTTCAGCCTCGCCTCGCGCCACAGCCATTGTTCGTCACGCGGCAGTTGCAGGAATTCGAGTCCCTTGCCCTGCAACTCTTCACAAAACGCATCCAGGTCCTCGTGCTCGAAATAAACCACCGCCATGCCACCGAGCGCCGACTCTTGCGCTACGTGAACCGAAAACGTGGAGTCTCCGTCCGGACACTCGAACCGCGCATAATGGTCCGCGTCGGTAATTTGTATGAGACCCAACTTCTTGTAGAACGCTACTGACTCGGGAATATTTCGGGCCGGTAGCGTCACCTGATTCAGATTCATTGTCGGATGTCTCCCGGTGTCCTGATCACCGCCACGATAATGGTATGGTGCGTGAATGAGAATAGTGCTGCTCTGGCTCAAGCGAATCGGTATCGGGCTTGCCGGCGGCATATTCGTGAGCGTGCCGGCCACGATGTTGCTGTGGCAGAACCGAGACTCGATCTGGGAGATGGACCTGGCAATCGCCGAGGCGGTGAATGTCGGCCCCGCTACCGTCACGGTCACCTGGCTGGGCGTCACGACCCTGCTGTTCGACGACGGCGAGACACAGATCCTGATCGACGGTTTCTTCTCGCGGCCGGACATCCTGGACATCCTGTTCCGCAGACCTGTCGCCTCCGATGCCGCAAACATCAATTACGTCCTGGATGAGTTTCAGATGCGCCGCCTCGCAGCGGTGATTCCCGTGCATTCGCATTACGCCCATGCCATGGATGTCGGCGCCATCGCGAACCGGACAAGCGCGTCCGTCGTCGGCACCGAATCCACCGCCAACATAGCGCGTGGCGCCGACGTCCCGGAGGATCAGATCATGCTGGTCGCGAACGGTGACTCGCTGACCTTCGGAAAATTCACGGTGAATTTCATGACCTCCAGGCACGTGCCGGACGGTTTCGGCGACAGCCATCTGCTGGCCGGATTCATGTCGGAGCCGGTGCGGCAACCGGCGGTCTTTACCGAATGGCGCGAGGGTGGTAGCTGGTCGATCCTTATCGGCCACCCCGAGGGCACGACTCTCGTGCATGGCAGCGCCGGTTTTGTCGAGGACGCGCTGTCGGAGATCGAAGCGGATGTCGCAATGTTAAGTGTCGCTGGCCTTTACAGGCAGGGCCTCCAGTACACACGGGAATATTGGCAACAGACCGTCGGGCGGACCGGGGCAAAGCGGGTCTTCGTGATTCATCATGACGACTTCACCGAGCAGTTCGGCCGAATCAGATTGATGTCCAAGGCGTTCGACAACGTCGGCAAATCGGTGAACTGGCTGAACGAGTTCGCGGGCGCCGGCGAGCAGCACATCGAACTCCTGATGCCGACCTTCGGAGTGCCGGTCAGTCTCTACTGAACTCCCGCAGCATTCCCTCGATCCGGTTTGGCAACTGACCAAGGTCTTCTTTGAGCGCCTTCGGCAGGCGTTTGATTCTGTGTTCGATCCTTGCCGCGACACCCCGGTCGCCGATCTCCTTTTGAAAGACGAGTTCCAGCGGGCCGCGCCCGCGCAGGTACCTGGCGCCTTTTTGGCCCTGCGCATGTTCGGCGACTCTCCTGTGCACGTCGGTCGCGATGCCGGTGTAGAAGCTGCCGTCGCCGCAGCGAACCAGATAGACGCTCCAGGATGACATCTGCGGTCGCTACCCCGCGCGATTGACGCGCTTGGTCGAAGCCGGGTACTTCTCCAGCAGGACGGCCGGTCTCACGGGCCTGTGCTCGAAGTTGCCGCCGCAATTCGGGCAGACGCCACCCAACACGTCGACGGCACATGTGCGGCAGAAAGTGCACTCGAACGTGCAGATCATTGCATCAGCGGAGTCAGGCGGCAGGTCGCGATCGCAGTATTCGCAGTTCGGCCGCAGCTCGAGCATCGGGTCGCCCGATCAGGCGTTGCCGCCCGCCAGTGTGCCGCCGAGGACACGGAACACACCGGCTTCGACGCTCGCCTGGTTCTCGGGGGTTTCGTCGTAAATGAGGACGATCTCTTTGGCGCCGTTCAACGCCTCGGCGGGCTCGCGCAGCTCCAGCGTGAGCATGTTTCCGGTCAGTCTGGCCTCCGAAATCATATCGTGGCCGGCATATTGCTGTTCGTTGATCTCGATGTATATCGCATCGTCAAGCTCCTCATCCTCGGCGCGCATGAGCAACAGATAGTCGTCGATATCGCCGCTGTCAGTCGTCTTCGCAAAGAACAACATCGTTGCGTTTTCCCTGACATCGAAAGCCACGGTATCGTAGGTCCGGGTGTCTGACATGGATTTACCCGCCGGCTGGATGCGAGCTCATAGTGTACGCGATGCGGTCGTCTTTCTCATGCCAGATCCCGGCAAGCCACCGGTGAAATCGACTACGAAACTCCCGGTCGTTTTCGTAGTCTCCCTCGACCATCCAGTTTTCGACCGCGCGCTTGTTGACGTCGATGATGATGCCTTCGAAATCACCGCAGCACAGATCCCAGAAATGCGCCACACCATGCGGATAGACGAGTGTCACGTCCAGTATCGAGTCGAACATGTCTCCCATCGACGTAAGCGCCAGCGCTATACCGCCGGCTTTCGGCGGCAGCAGATGCTCGTAGGTGGACTGTATGCTGATCTTCTTCTCCTGCGTGAATCGCGTCCCCTCGATGAAATTGAAAACGCTGGTCGGCGCTTCCCGGAACTTCCTGCAGGCCATGCGGGTTGCCTCGAGATCCCTGCCCTTCTTGCCCGGGTGCCTTGCCAGATAGGATTTGGAGTAGCGCTTCATGAACGGAAAGTCCATTGCCCACCAGGCGATGCCGAGAATCGGAAACCAGATCAGCTCCTGTTTGAGAAAGAACTTCAGCAGCGGGATGCGCCGGTTCAGGGCCACCTGCAGCACAACGATATCTACCCAGGTCTGGTGATTGGCGATGACCAGGTACCAGCCCTCTCGATGCAGGTCCTCGATGCCGCGGACGTCCATCTGACCGGACCGGTGAAGCCCGAGAATCACGGCATTGCAGCTGACCCAGTTCTCGCCTATCGCCATGATCAGCCGGGTCATCACGCGGCGGAAGGACGTCGCAGGCACCACCAGCTTGAGCACGGCAAACAGCAGCAGAGGGGTACACCAGACGACGGTATTGACCGTAAGGGTCGCAAACGTGGCGATCCCCCCAAGATTTCTTGATATTGTTCCAAGCATGCCCGGTTCATCCCGACCGTAAGCATCGCATTCTATCCGGAATATTGGTTTTCCGCGGGCAGGCAACCGCCACCTTGCTGAGCCCACGCCCTTGGAGTACTGTGGCTGATCAGCCTCAGGCATGCGCGCAATCGAAGAGCGACAAGACATGATGACACTCACGATCAATGGCGAGCGGTACGACATCGATGTCGACCCGTCCACACCGTTACTCTGGGTTATCAGGGAACAGGCCGGACTGACCGGCACCAAGTTCGGCTGCGGCATCTCGCAGTGCGGCGCCTGTACGGTCCACCTGAACGGCCGGGCCGTGCGCTCTTGCGTAACGCCCGTCAAAGCCGCAGCGAATCAGGACATCACGACCATCGAAGGCATTGGCGGCAATGGCGCCGGCCTGCACGCAGTACAGCAGGCCTGGATCGACGAGCAGGTTCCGCAGTGCGGCTACTGTCAGTCCGGGCAGATCATGTCCGCCGTGGCGCTGCTCGATCAGAGCCGCTCCCCGAGCGACGACGACATCGACCGCGCGATGAGCGGCAATGTCTGTCGTTGCGGCACCTATCCGCGCATCCGCCGGGGCATCAAGCGAGCTGCCGCGATGCTTGCCGATTCAGAGAGCAGCCGGGAGCGGTCAAATGGGTAAGTGGACCAGACGCGCATTCATCACGACCGGCGTGCTGGCCGGCGGAACGTTTGCCATCGGCATCGCCATCCGACCGGGTGACCGCAGATCCGGAGTCTTCGGCCTTGTCGCAGGCGAAGAAGAAAAACTGTTGAACATCTGGGTGAAGATTTCCCCGGATAACACCGTAACCGTGATCGTCCCGCATGCCGACATGGGACAGGGCGTGCATACGACGCTGGCCATGATGCTGGCCGACGAGATGGACGCGGACTGGTCGAAGGTCAGCATGCTCGAGGCCCCGTCGCACGAGGAATACGCCAACTACGCCCTCGCCCGCGGATACGCGCTGGGCGAGAGGAACTTTCCGTCTTTCCTGATCGACACGGTAGACGGATTTTTCCTCGAGGCAACGCAATACATGGGGCTGCAGATCACTGGTGGCAGCACCTCCGTACGCACGACCGGCATGCTCGCCATGCGGGTCGCGGGCGCCGCAGCCAGATCCGTTTTGCAGCAGGCCGCCGCAGAGGCCTGGCAGGTCCCGGTCGACGAGCTGGAGACGAGAGACAGCCACGTCTACCACGCGGCAAGTAATCGCGCCGCACCCTACGCGGCATTTGCCGCCAAGGCTGCGGAGCTCAAGGTTCCGCCCAAGCCTGTACTCAAGTCCGAGAAGGAATTCACTATCATGGGCCGCTCGGTCCCGCGGATGGACATCCCGTCGAAGGTCGACGGCACAGCCGGCTTCGGTATCGACACCGTGCTGCCCGGTATGAAATACGCCGCCGTGAAAGCAGCGCCCGTCTTCGGCGACAAGATTGCATCGATCGATACGGCATCGGTGCAGGACCTGCCCGGCGTGAGACAAGTCGTCAACCTCGGCGACGCCGTCGCCATCGTCGCCGACGGCTACTGGCAGGCGCGACAAGCTGTCGACAAGATTGCCATCGAATACGCGCCCAGCGGCAACGGCGACGTCGAGCAGAGCGACATCTACAAGCAGTTCGCCGCCGACATGGACCGCGCCAACGAGCAACGCGATCAGCAGATCGATTTCAAAAAAGGCGATGCCGACGCGGCGCTCAGCGCTGCCAGCCAGGTCGTCGAAGCCGAATACCGCGTGCCCTACCTGGCCCACGCCACCATGGAGCCGATGAACTGCACGGCCTGGGTGCATGACGGGCAGTGCGAGCTCTGGACCGGCACCCAGAACCCGCTGGGCTTCGCCAAGGAGGTCGCAGAAGCCATCGACATGGACCTGTCCGGTGTCACCGTCCACAACCAGTATCTCGGTGGCGGATTCGGCCGGCGGGCGTTCGGCGATTATGCGATTCAGGCTGCCCGTATCGCGTCCCAGGTGTCTTATCCGGTCAAGCTGATCTGGTCGCGCGAGGAAGACATGCGCCACGACCACTACCGCGATGCCAACGTCAGCCGCTTCCGGGCGGGACTGGACGATGCCGGCCGTCCCGTTGCCTGGGTCAACCAGTACGTCGAAAAGCACGACCCTGCCGAGGCGCCTCACATTCCCTACGGTATCGACAACCAGTTCATCCACTTCGCCGAGAGCAAGACCCACGTGCCATGGGGCTTCTGGCGCAGCGTCGACCACTCACTGCACGGTTTTTTCACCGAGTCGTTTATCGATGAACTCGCCGTCGCCGCCGGCAGGGACCCCTACCAGTTCCGGCATGACCTGCTCGCCGACGCACCGAAACACCGGGCCGTACTCGATCTCGCCGCGGAGAAGGCCGGCTGGGGCGAGCCTTTGCCGGAGAACCGGGGACGCGGGATAGCACTGCAAACGTCTTTCGGCTCGATCGTGGCGCAGGTCGTCGAGGTAGAGGTCAGAGACGGAACACCGCGGGCCCACAGAGTCGTTTGCGCCATCGATGCCGGGTTTGCCTTCCACCCGGACGGCATGAAAGCGCAGATGGAGAGCGGCATCATCTACGGACTGACCGCCGCCCTGTACGGCGAGATATCGATCCACCGCGGTGCCGTCGCACAAAGTAACTTCCACGATTACCGGATGGTTCGCATGAACGAGTCGCCGGAGATCGACACTTATATCATCAACAGCGGAGACGCCATCGGCGGCGCGGGCGAGCCGGGAACACCCGCGATCGCACCTGCGCTCGCCAACGCGATCTACGATGCGGTCGGCATCCGCATACGCGAGCTTCCGATCAAACGCCACGACCTGAGGCGCGAGGACCTCGAATCGAAGGATGTTGCCTGAATCGGATCGCGGAATCCGACTAGCCGATCGGCTCGACGCTCCAGGTGGCATTCCAGGACTCGACCTCATACTGATCCGTCACCGGGAACCCCGGTGGTCGCAGCTCCTCGAGTCGCCTATCGAACTGTATCCTCGTGCGGTAGCGTGGCTCGGTCGCCGACAATGAGCCAACGCTCAGGCTTCCGTACAGATAAAGCAGCGCATTTTCCCTGGACCGGTATCTCTTGACGGCGAAGCGCCGCTTCGCATATATCGCCGCATTGACTGAAAGATCGCCCGGCCCGGTGACGTCCGGTGGCGCGATGTCGACATATTTGTCGGACACCAGACCGAGATAGTCATCGGCATCCGGGTTTTCCTCCGGGTGCTGTTCGTAGACCAGACTGCCCTCGATGACAATCCGCTCGGGCGAGTAGACGAGCACCTTTCCATTGACCGTTCCCCGGACGTAAAGCTTCACCTTCTCATCCGCGATCAGATAGACAGCAGCATCGGTTATAGCGGCCCTTTGCCCCGGAGATTCCGACCCGATCACCTGCCAGCCATAACTTCCATCGGCATAGAACGTGATGCGCGTATCCTCGACAAACCGGTTGACCTGATGCTCGCTCACCTGCGCTCCACCCGGAAACGGCAGAAAACGTTTCGGTAAACCGACATACCTCACGCCTGTCTCCAGTCCGCCGGCGAAGATCTGATCCCGCCTCGCGTATCCCCTCGTCTCGGCAAAGTTTACCCGCCGAGCGGTTGTCGTCACCTCGCCGCGAAACAGCGGTTTCACTTTTCGGTCGAAAGTCAGGTTGATCTGTGAATTCGAGTGAAACCGCCCATCCAGCTCGTCGTCATGTATCTGGACATTGGGGTCCCACCTATTGACGAACTGCGCATAGTTGGAAAAAGCCAGCCGCTTCATGCGCACCTCGGTCGAGAGCCGCTTGCCATCCTCCTCGGTGCTCACCTCGACGATCACGCGCTGCATACCCATATCGTCCTCGGCAGGAAGCTGCGTGAACTCCGCGAGGTATTCCTGACCCTTGTATCTCCAGCTTACGTCTTCAGCCGCATCGGGCATCCTGTCCAGCTTGCTCGCCAACGCAGACAGCTTGCGCTTCAGCATTACCTCCTGCTTGGACGACAGCGCGGCCTTTGCATTTACCGTTCGATCAGTCTTCGACAACATGTCGAAAACAACCGGCTCGGTCAGCGAAATCGTCGTGACTACATCGTGGGGAACGGCGACTGCTTCTTCAAGCAATGAAGCAAGCGTTGGCTCGTAGGGAACATGCTCGCCATCGACTACGGTTTCCGCCGTGTCGACAATCTCCGGCGTCACATCCGGCACGACACTTGCGCGACTGCCTTCTTCGGGAACCACGGATTCGCGATCTGCCTCGGGCGCAGCCTTGCTTGTCTCAGCCGTCAAGGCGTCTCCGGCCTCAGTTGTCCGGAGGCTTACCAGCAGCGGCATGTTGACGACGGACGGCTGCACATCATCGCTAAGGAACCAGTCCGCAATCAGAAAGATCGCCAGGTGAACCGCAACGGAAATAGCCATTGCGACTGATATGGGCCTCGATATCACTATGCACCATTTCGCCTGCTGTTGCCGCAGGCTCGAACCCGATATCCACCAATATTAGTAGAAGCCCCCGGCCCCCACCAGTATCACCACCGTGCTTATTCGGTTCTCTCGGTAACCTCAAGCAGATGATAACCGAACTGCGTCTTCACCGGCCCCTGAACCGTGTTCAGATCAGCGCTGAATACGACCTCGTCGAACTCCTTGACCATCATGCCGGGACCGAACTGCCCCAGGTCTCCGCCATTCTGTCCGGAAGGACAAGACGAATGCTGCCTGGCGAGATCCGCGAAATCCGCACCGTCCTCGATCTGATCCTTCAGCTCCTGGCATTGCTGTTCCGTATCCACCAATATATGTCGTGCGGACGCTGTGGCCATGAAGTGCTCCCGGTCAGGTTCAGGGTGACGGCATTATCCCGGAAAAGCGGAACAAATTGGATCTAATTGACAAAACGGTCGAATGTGGCGGACCACGACTTCTAGTCAGGCAGACCCAGATCCATCGGGCTCCTCACGGCTCGCCCGCCCCGATTCAGAACATGGGTATAGACCATCGTGGTCTTCACGTTGGTATGCCCGAGCAGCTCCTGAACAGTCCTGATGTCATATCCCGTTTCCAGCAAATGCGTTGCAAACGAATGCCGAAACGTATGGCATGACGCATGTTTCTTGATCCCGACTTTCCTGATCGCGGCTTTGACGGCGCGCTGAACGCCGCTTTGATCCGCATGATGTCTTTCGATCTCACCCGTATACGGACTCTTCGACCGCTTTGACGAGGGAAATAGGTATTGCCACTCCCACTCAAGACCTGCCTTCGGGTATTTTCGGGCCAGCGCATAGGGTAATGAGGCCCCGAAAATTCCAGCATTGACGTCGGATTTGTGCAGTTTTCGGACACGAATCAGATATTCATCAAGCCGTTCAACAATGCAATCCGGCAAAACCGTGCGGCGGTCCTTCTGCCCTTTGCCATCGTGCACCGTTATCTGACGATAGTTGAAGTCAAGGTCCTTGATTCGAAGTCGCAGGCACTCCATCACCCTCAGCCCTGCGCCGTACATAAGGCTGCCCATCAGCCAGTACTTGCCATTCAGGTGCGCAATGACGGATCTCGCCTCCTGCTGTGTAAACACGACCGGAATCCGGCGCTCGCGCCGGGCACGGACAATATCGTCCATCCACTCCAATTCGATCTTCAGAACATGGCGATAAAGAAACAATATTGCCGAAAGTGCTTGATTCTGGGTCGAGGGCGAAACATTGTCCGCTACAGCCAGGTTACTGAGGAATGCCTCAATCTCCGGCGCGCCCATGTCCCTCGGATGGCGCGTGTCATTCGCCAGAATAAACCGCTTTATCCATAAAACATAAGCGTTTTCAGTGGCGTAGCTGTAGTGCCGTAGCCGTATAGCGTGACGAACCTGATCCAACAGGCGGGGAGCCTCCGGCATGCCCAATATCCTTCCGTGGATGTGCAGTATAGTATTCCAAGCGAACTCTTATTCTTCAGGCCTTATCAATGCCCAGACAAGTTATAACGCACTTTCGCCTGCAACAACTATGGCTGTTTCGCCTCATAAATAGTAGTTAGGCATCACGATTGATTGATGAGCAAGATCCGAAAGCATTCGCTCGTATTTT
>JBHHWI010000113.1:0-9391 GCA_046756445.1 Woeseia sp.
GCGCCCGGCGCCTGACACGGCCGAGTTTAGAAGCTATCTCAACATACCGCGTGGCGGCTCACGGGGTATTTTGAGATAGCTTCCAGTCAAATTGGCGGTCCCGCGCATCATCGTGAGATTGAACTGTGATTCACTGCACAGTCCGCACATCGCTGGCGAACCAGCGGTCAAGGTATTCCTGGAGGCTGATGCTGTCCGCTGCCTCGATATCACGCTGCCGGCGCATCGAGTCCGCCGCTTCGGCGGCGAATTCTTCCTGACGCGCTTTTGGCAGCGGCACGAGATCTGCGAAGTACCGCTTGTGTTCAATTGCGCATTCCATCGCGAATTCGAAGAAACTCGTATTCGCGTCCTGTAACTCCGCATGCAGTCGCGCAGAGGGCGTCAGTCCCGAATTCCTCACCAGCTGCAACTGGGAATCCGCGACGCGCGTATACGCATCCTGGCCGCCGGCTCTGTCGATCAGCTCCGCGACCCGCCTGACACCCTGAACGATCTCTGTCGCCCAATCCGAAAACGCAATGGCTTTCCCGTCTCTGGCAAGCTCAAGCGCGGGATCGCGACCTCTCTTTGCCGTTGCCGTGTGGTTCATCGCTGCCTCCTGCATTCGCTCTTTGTCAAGCGGCGGACTCTCCTGCAATAAACAATAGACTAGAAACGCCTCCATGAAGCGCATGGCATTCTGATTGATGCCGGCCGGATCGAAGAGGTTCAGGTCCAGTGATCTTACCTCGACATACTCGATACCGCCACGCCTGAGCGCTGCTGTCGGCCGTTCGCCGGAGTAAGCAACGCGCTTGGGGCGAATCGGGCTGTAATACTCGTTCTCGATCTGTAGCTGGTTCACACTGAGCTGTCTGTACTCGCTGCCCTTCCCCAGACCGATTTCCTCGTAGATCGGCTCCGGTGTGGTCATTGCCCTGGTCAGGTCGGCTATGTAATCGTCGAGGTTGTTCAGCGAAATCTGCAGCCTGGCCTGAGTCCTGTTGCTGTAGCCCAGATCGCTCATGCGAAGGGAGGTGCCGAAGGGTTCGTAATACGTCTCGCCGTCCAGCGTCGGCATGCCGGTCACCCCGGCCCTGCCAAACGACTTGCAGACCGCCGGCGACGCACCGAACAGATAGAGCGCGAGCCAGCCGAAGCGGCGAAAATTACGGACAAGCGCAAGATAGGCCTCGGAACGAAATTCATCCTCAGCTGCGCGGGATTTCTCAACCTCATGGTAAACCGGCCAGAACTTCATCGGCAGCGAATAGTTGAAGTGAACGCCGGCAATCGTCTGCATGGTCCGACCGTACCGGTACGCGAGCCCGTTGCGATAGATCGTCTTCATGCGACCGACGTTTGATTCGCCGTAATAGGCAATCGGTATGTCCGGATCTTCGGGAATACGACACGGCATACTGGTGGCCCATAGGAGCTCGTCTCCCAGCACGTCATAGCTGAATTGGTGAATGTCGCAGAGAAAGCGCAACGCTTCCCAGGTGCTCGGATACGATGGCGTCACGAACTCGAGCAATGCTTCCGAAAAATCTGTGGTAACAAAACGGTTGGTGAGTGCCGAACCGAGAGATTCCGGATGCGGGCGATCGGACAAACGGCCATCCGGGCGAACCCGCAGAGATTCCTTTTCAATGCCCTTGAGGCCGCCAGACAGGATATCGGGTTGACTCGCCGCCGCCAGCCTGTTGATGCGTTGTTCGAATATTCTGGTCAAGGGCGACGATCTCCGGCCGGACCCGGGACTATATCAGCCAAATGCCGGGCTTGTGAGCCGGGTGCGGACTTTTGGTTTAGTATTAGCAGTCAAAATGAGGGAATATGCATGCAGGTCGGACGAAAATTCGCAGCTTCAATGGCGCTCGCCTGTGCGGTATTACTTTTCAGCGATCCCGCACACGCGCTGCGATGCGGCAGCCGACTGGTCACTGATGGCATGCATGAAAGCGAGGTTAGAGCAATCTGCGGAACACCGTATTCCGAACGGACCCTCGGTTACGTTATCCGCTCCAGCATCAGTGGGTATCACCGATACGGGGGAGTCTACCGTGAGGTATTGGTGACAGAGCTCGTATATAACTTCGGCCCCAGAAAGCTGATGCGCAAGCTTAGGTTCGAAGGCGGGATACTGACTTCGATAAAGACAATCGGTTATGGTTATCGCGAAAAACGAAGATGATCGGGTTGAAGACATCATGAACGAATCAAAAACGCGGCGCCTTCAGGACAAGGTCGCCGGTCCGGCGACCCTTATCAGCGAAGGTTGCAGGATCACTGGCACTATCTCCGGTGAAGGCGACTTCATGGTCAGCGGTGAAATCGATGGGGACTGTAATTTGGACGGTTGCCTTACGGTCTCGGCCAACGGCTTGTGGAAAGGCACCATCAATGCAACGACTGTAATTGTCGCTGGTACTGTGGAAGGGAATATCGTCGCTTCCGGAAGCGTCGAGATAAGTAATACGGCCAAAATTACCGGAACGGTGTCCGGTGAAGCCATCGCCGTGGCTGAGGGCGCTGTCGTTCAGGGGAAGATGAAGACGACGGGAAAAACGGACCCGGTGGAGTTCGTCGAGAAACGCAAGGCCGACAAATCCGGATAAGCCCGGCCGGTCTCACAGGTCGGCTGGAACAAGACTTGTCTCGACCCTGTTATTCTGCGCCGCAATTTCGTTCCAGAATTTCGCGGTTATCCCCGTGGTCGCGACCGGATAGGGAACCAAAGGCTCATCATTGCCGCGGGACACAGTGATGATCTCGATGGTGTCGCCCGTTTCCTCCTGAACAGTATTGGTGAAGTTCGCGAATGCAACCGACTGTCGTAATCCCATGTCGTAAGCGGCGGCCGATTCGAAACCGATCTGCTCACATCGCTCGACCGTGACGTTTGCCGGAGCCGGTTCGTAGCCGGAGGAACCACTGCCGACCATGCAAAAATTGCCGACGTGGGTTTCGAGGACGATTTGTCCCGCGAACCCCATGTCCACCAGGTGCCGTACGAGTCCCTCCAGCATCGACAACCTGGCGTCTCCGAGCGGCAGCTCGCCGAACGCATAACGTCCGGACTGATTGACGCTCCATTCCACGGCAGCGATTGCCGCCATAAACGCGGCGTCCGGTGACCGCGAGTAACCGCCCGGCCGCTGGCCGGCCACAATCACGCCCTCGGATTCGATCGACTGCTGCTCCGTCAGGGCATTCAATAAATTCGTGTTCTGTTGTTGTACGTCCCGCCAACTCTGCTCCCGTTGCCAGTACAACCATCCGAATACGACATTCAGGACGACCAGCACAGAAACGACGGCCACGAATCGACCCGGGAGTTGTTCTCGCCAGTCGCCCGATCGTTCAGGCTCCTCGCGCGAATCGGGCGCGCGAATCTCATCCGCAACACGGGCAGCGATCGTTTCATAACTATCGAGAAGGTCTCTTCGCAAGACCGCCCTCTGCTGATCGAACAGATCGCGGATCAATTCGCGCAGGTCCTGATCGAGTTTCTCGAGCGCCGGATAATCTCCGCTCGTTCCGGTCTCTTCGATAGCGTCCCGACGTTCTCTGCGTTCTGCCTCGTCGCCAATGACCCGAAGCGACTCCAGCACCTTGGAAACTTCGACCGGCTCCACCCGTTTCGGCAGGACGCCGACCGCCCCGAGTGCGCGTGCCTGCCCGACGTACACCTCCCCTTCCTGCGACGTGTACATCATGATCGGAATAGTCGCCGTGTCCGGATTGTTCTTGATCGCCGTAACCGCCTCAAAGCCGTCCATCCCGGGCATGAGGTGATCCATGAAGATAACATCCGGCCGGTGTGCATTCAGATACTCGAGGGCGGACTCGGCTGATTCTGCGGTGTCGACTTCGAGCTCGTGCGCCTCGAGCATCCGTTTCAGGACTACCCTGGCGGATTTCGAGTCGTCGACGATTAGCGCAGTCTTGTTCAACGGATACCCCTGTCTGGCGCCCGATGATGATCAGCGTGATTATCGATCCCGTGAATTATGTTACCGAAATACAAGGGATCCCGGACTGACCCGCATAGTTTACCCAGAATGGCAGCGGGTCAATAAGGGACCGATCGACCAGTAAGGAGCCCGTTTGGATACCAGACCGGTGGGAATGGTAAACTGAGGCCCTTAGCCGTATGCTCGGGGGTTCCGCGCCGGGGCAGTCGGCCAGGAGCAATGCGGGATTGGTCCCAATAACAAGAAAAGTGACCGGCGGTCCCGAAAAGGCAGTCATGGACTGAATCTGCCTCGGCCGCCAGAGTCAAATAACAATATGATCGGCAAAGTACTACCCAGATACCTCATTTTAGCGGCGATGCTGACCCTGGTCGTTGTCGGCATGACGTGGGTAGTCTATGGCCAGTACCGGTGGCTGGCGACCGATATTATTGCAAGGAGCGTAGAGGAACATAATGCGATTCTGAAAGGGAGTTTCGAGGGTCGCGCCAGGGCGCAGCTGCACAGGGTTGCCGATTCCGTTGCGGCCGCGGCGGACCACAATGATTCAGCGTCGATCCCCGTTTTGCTCGAAGAGTCAATTCTCGACAACGACAGCCTCGCCGGCCTCCGGTATCTGCGACGCGGCCTGCCCGCCCTGCAGTCAGGAGATATGCCCGAACAAGTCGGCGGCGTATCGACGCAATGGGCGCAGGGTAACTTATACCTTACACACACTGTCGCACTGGACGAACAAGAGCTTGGCGTGCTGGTCGGCAACTTCACACTCAATGAACTGCGTCGTGAGTCGCACCAGTTCCGCAGTCAGCTACTCGGCGAAGGACGTGAACGGCGTCGCGCGAGTTTTATCCGGATAGGCGCTGCTACTCTGGTCGTATTGGCCCTGTGCGGCGTTGTGATCTGGCTTATCGTCAGGGGTCAGTCCGCGCGCATCCGCGCATTGAAAGTGCAAGCCGAAAAACTCAGTGATGCAGACTTCGGTGAGCCGCTACGAGTGCTTCGCGGCGATGATCTTGGTGATCTTGCCGAAGTCTTTAACGAAATGCGCGACAAGTTGAAGTTAACGACAATCTCGCGGGATTACGTCGACAACGTACTCTCCAGCATGAACGAAGCAATCATCGTCGCTTCCGCCGATGGTACGATCAAACGCATAAATGCCGCTACGGCGCTGATGCTCGACTACACCGAGGAGGAGCTGCTGGGTAAACCGATAGACCTCATCATAGACAAACACAAGAGCCGCGTATTCGAGACGGATATGCCGTCGCACACCCCCAGGGAAGCTTTTCTTCTGAAGAAGTCCGGGGAGTCCGTGCCGGTTTCATACACCGCTTCGGTCATCGGCGGCGACGGCGTCGATGCCGAAGACCGCGTCTTTGCCGCACAGGACATTACTGAGCGCCGGCGCACCGAGCAACGCATCCGGTATCTGGCGCGAATCGATGCGCTTACGAAGGTACCGAACAGGATGCAATTCCAGCATTTGCTACAGCGGGCCATAGCGCGCGCCAGACGATCCGGGAAATCGCTTTGCCTGTTCTATGTGGACATCGACCATTTCAAGGAAATCAATGACACCTTCGGCCATCTCGCAGGGGACACGACGCTGGAAACAGTCGCCGAGCGGCTTGCCGCCGAGCTGCCCGAAGGTTCCGTCATCGGGCGACTCGCCGGCGATGAGTTTGCGGTTATTGTGAACCACCTGGAAAGCAGCGAACTTGTAAAGCCGAAGCTGGACAGGCTGGCGAGAGGCCTTCTCGATCGACTGGCAAGCCCTTTCTATGTTCAGGGCCACGAAGTATTCATGACCGCAAGTATGGGCATTGCCTGGTATCCGAAGGACGCGCCGAATGTCATCGATCTGATCCGCAATGCGGATGCTGCGCTATACAACGCCAAGAAGGAAGGAGGCAACGTCTTCTGTTACTACGCGCCGGCGATGAACGAGGCGGCCGTGGAGCGGCTGATGACCAAGAGCAAGCTCAAGAGGGCTTTCGAACGCGACGAGCTGCTGGTTCACTATCAGCCGAAATACAACCTGGAGAGCGGCGAGGTCGTCGGAGCCGAGGCGCTCGTCCGGTGGGACCTGCCGGAGCGAGGAATTATTCTTCCTTCCGACTTCATACCGCTCGCGGAGGAAACAAACCTGATCGTGGAGATCGGTGAATGGGTTCTCGATCGCGTGTGCGAGGATTTCCGGTACTGGCAGCGCTCCGTCGCCGCGCCCGGGCGGGTGTCGGTGAATCTCTCTCTCAAACAGTTGCGCCAGCCGAATTTCATCAACCGCATCAGCTCGATTCTACGTAGCTATCAGGTCTCCCCGACCTCACTGGAGCTCGAGATAACCGAGACGACCCTCATGGAGAACCCGATCAGGACGATCAAGCTGTTGGACGAACTCTATTCGCTCGGGCTTCATCTCGCCATCGATGACTTCGGCACCGGCTATTCCTCATTGAGTGCCTTGCAGCAGTTTCCGATCAGCACATTGAAGATCGACAAGTCATTCGTGCGTGACGTAGTAACGAATGCCAATGATGCGACGATCGTCGGAACGATTATTCACATGGGCAGAAGCCTGGAGATGGACGTCGTCGCGGAAGGCGTGGAGTCCGAGGAGCAACTGAGTTTCCTTCAGACACTCGACTGCACCTACGTGCAGGGCCTTCTGTTCGGAGACCCGATGAGCTCCGACAATTACCTCGAGTTGCTGCTCGCCCAAGCCGAGGGCACGGACTCCTACCGCGCATTGTTCGCCTGATCATCATCGTCTGTAACACACTGATACAAAACGGTGTAATTGCTGCGCTTCCCTACGTGAATGCAAAATGCTTAAATATCGTCAGTTTTTGAAAGCCGGGTCCCTATCATGATCAAATCAATAAGCGCATCCTGCTCGCTGGCAATTTCGTTTTTCGTCCCCGCAGCATTGGCGTGTGACTACCCGAAACGTGTAGAGATTCCGAACGGCAACACGGCGACGAAAGAGGAAATGGTTGTCGGGCAGAAAGGCGTCAAGAAGTTCATGGCGGATATGGAAAGATATCTCGCTTGTATCGAGGATGAAGACAAGGAGATGCGGGCCGGCATCGAACAACCTGATCCGATCGTAGAGGCGCAGCGCGACGAAATGCTGGTGAAAAAACACAATGCAGCCGTTGACGATATGGAAAAAGTCGCGGCTCAGTTCAACGAAGAAGTGCGGTCTTACAAAGCGCGCGGCGAGTAGCCCCTCACCGGCGATAATTCATGGAATTTTCCGGGTGCGCCCGTTTCTCCGGCGTGTTCCGGTCGAGCCGGTCAAATTACGGATCCGGATCGAACAGATAAAGGCGCCCGTCATCTGACGGCCATTCCTGCTTTATGAACCCGAGCGCAAGCAGCGCACTCTTCAAATGAACCTTATCGGTGCAGTGCAACAGCACCCTGCGGCAATGATGATCGCAGAGCCGGCCCAGGAGCCGTACGCCGTCTTGTTTCTTCATGTGCTCCAGCTGGTCGAAGACGACGCCCAGATCGGCAAGACTGACGGCGACCATATCGTCAGCTGTATGGACCTGGCATAGCCACTCGACGGACGAGTTGCCAGGAAATAGCTGCTCCAGAGGCAGTGGAGGATCAGTACGGCTTACGACGAGATAGCTGCCGTCCGTTGCGGGGTGTGCGAATACATCGAGCAGCGACGGCAATTGTTGTGGGGTCATGTAACGCCCGCGATCAAAGTTGGTCGATTTCCTTTTTCAGGTCGAAGCGATGCTCGGTCACAATGCGCTCGAGCACCTGAATCCGTTCCTCCAGCACGTCGATCTTGGCCAGGGTTTCCTCAATTTCTGTGTCTACCTCTGGCTTCTTCCGGCGCTGCTTCAGGTAAGTTTGGATGACGTTCGCACACATCACGATTGCAATGATGCTGAGCACGAAAACAAAAGTACTGTTCATCTCTGTCCCTTATTCGTCAAAGATTTCGGAATTCCTGGTCGAGGTTGAAGCGCGACGATGTCACGTAACGTTCGAGTCTTGCCAGCCGGCTGTCCAGCGACTGAAACCGTCGGCGCACGTCGCTCAGCGTCTGAGCCGGATCCGACCTGACCGCCCTGCGGAATTCCGGATCATACTCCGGCTGGCTGGTGGCATCCGGTGCCGTCGGAACCAGGAGCACGGTGCCGAAATACACCAGCAAGGTCATCGGCGCGGCCATTAGAAACGCGATGAACGCCAGAATGCGGGTCACTCTCAGATTGAACCCGAAGTAATCGGCAAGCCCCGCGCAAACACCACCCAATATCGCCTTTTCACGGTTACGATAGAACCTCCGGCGCGGAATGGATTCATAACCACTCATGAGTGACTCCAGCGATCATTTCTTCCGCGACGCCGCCAGAATTCGTATTCGTCATATCTCCCTGAATAAATAAGCGGCCGCTCGCGAATGAGCATTGTCGCCGCGATATAAACCAGTGCCGTTGCCCAGGTGAACAGACACAAGCAGATCACCGCGATCACACGCACGGTGACGACATTGAAATTCCCGAATTCCGCTATCCCTGCGCAGACCCCAAAAATCCAGCCGTTTTCCCGATCACGGTACAGGCCTCTCAATGGGCCGTTGTCCAGACTCCAGGCGTCTCTGCTCATTGTTTCCTCCTCCAGTCAGGCAATTCGCTGTCGAGTATTTTCTCCAGTGTCTCCAGCCGATCCTCGAGCCTCTGCGACAAGCGCCACAGGTCCTCGAGCAATTTTTCATCGCCACCCGAAATTTCGCGCGCCTGTTTCCACTTCGTTATGAAATGCAGGACGATAAAAAGGGGTGCCGGTATCGCGACAAATATGATTACCGCAATCGTTATTAATTCGCCCAGCGACATGCCCGGTTACTCTGCCTTCGCCGCCGACTTGCTCTTTCCCGTTACACGTTCCTTGAGTTCGTTGAACTCCTTTTCTACGGATTCCTCCGCCGCCAGGCTCGCAAACTGGTGTGTCAGGTCCTTGGGCAGGCCGAGATCGTACGCTTCGATTCTTCCTTCGACGTCGTCGATGCGCCGCGTGTACTGCTCGAAACGGACCAGGGCATCGTCGATCTTGTAGTCGTGGATCTTCCTTCTGGCGGCAAGCCTGCTATTCGCCGTCTTGTGCCGGGCCAGCAACGACTTCTGCCGTGCCTTGGCGTCGGCGAGCTTGCTCTCGAGCCTCGCAATGTCATCGTTCAGTTTGCCCAGGCCTTCGTCTACGGCCAGGTAGTCGCTCTTGATGATGTCTGCTGCAGCCGCGGCCCGTGACTTTTCCACCAGCGCCGCTTTCGCGAGGTCTTCGCGGCCCTTGCGAAGGGCAAGCTCGGCCTTATTGTCCCATTCGCGCTGCTCGCCTTCGAGGGCCTCCAGCTTGCGATTCAGGTCCTTCTTGTCCGCGATCGAGCGTGCCGCCGCGGA
>JBHHWI010000114.1:0-9296 GCA_046756445.1 Woeseia sp.
TGGGGCCGGAGCGACCTTTCCGAACTTTCCTATCTTTGCCCTATGACAGGCCGAAGAATAAAAAGAAAGTTCGGAAAGTTCGCTC
Organism: Woeseia sp.; assembly: GCA_046756445.1. Taxonomy (GTDB): domain Bacteria; phylum Pseudomonadota; class Gammaproteobacteria; order Steroidobacterales; family Woeseiaceae; genus JACZWL01. Next base: position 86 of record JBHHWI010000114.1, read on the forward strand.
CGGCACCTAGTCAAAAGAAAGTTCGGAAAGTTCGCTCCGGCACCTAGTTACCTGCAATCCAGCGATCGATTTTCGCCTCCAGCATATTCAGCGGCAGCGGGCCGTCGATGAGTACGGCGCTATGAAATGCGCGCACGTCGAAGCCGTCGCCGAGTCTCTGCTCGGCTCTGCTTCGCAGTTCACGAATCTTTAGCTGCCCGATCTTGTACGCCAGCGCCTGAGCCGGGATCGCCATGAACCGTTCGGCTTCACTGACGGCGCGCGCCTCCTGTACAGCCGAATTCTCGTACATGTAGTCGAGCACGTCCTGGCGACTCCAGCCCTTCGCATGCATGCCGGTGTCCACGACCAGCCGAATCGCACGCCACAGTTCCGCGTTCAGCGCCCCGAAATACTGATAGGGATCGGTGTATACGCCGAGCTCCCTGCCGAGCGACTCGGCATACAGGCCCCAGCCTTCGATGAAGGCCGTGTAGCCGCCGAATCGGCGGAATCGCGGCAGGCCCTCGAGTTCCTGCTGAATCGAGAGCTGGAAGTGATGTCCCGGGATCGCCTCGTGCAGGAACAGCGACTCCATCGCCCATATCGGGCGCGCCTTGATGTCATAGGCATTGGCATAGAACACGCCTGGCCGCGATCCGTCCGGCGTGCCGCGCTGGTACGAACCGCCGCTAGCCGACTTCTCACGATAGGGCTCGACGCGACGTACTTCGAATCCCGTCTTGGGAAAGAGGCTGAACAGCTTCGGAGCCAGACCGGAAATGTGCTCCGACATGTCGCGATAGCCCTGGATCAACTGGTCGGGATCATCGAAGTAAAACCGATCATCCGTGTTCAGGTAGTCAAAAAAGGCCTCGAGATCACCCTCGAACCCGACCGCCTCCATGACGCCACGCATCTCGCCGTGGATGCGCTCGACCTCGTCGAGGCCGATCTGGTGGATTTCGTCGGGCGACAGATCGGTGGTGGTTCTCAGTCGCACCAGATAGGCATACCAGGCCTCGCCGTTCGGCAGGTCCGACAGACCGACCGACTCGCGCGTCGCGCCCAGGTACTCATCGCCGATGAATTTGTGCATGCGCTTGTAGGCGGGAATGATCTTTTCTTCGATCGCTACCCTGTACGCGCCCGTCAGGCGCTCCCTGTCCTCATCGCTGAATTCCGCAGGCATGTTCCGGATCGGATTGAAAAAAGCGCTTTCCTCCGCCGATTCCGCGAATTGCGACTGCAGTTGCGGCAACACCTTTTCCATCAGCACCCGCGGCCGGGTGATGCCCTCGCGCATCCCGACTCTCATGTTTTCGATGGCCTGGTCCATCATCTCGACAAAGTCATCCACCCGGCCGAGAAAATCGTCGTAGTTCTTGACCGTCTTGAACGGATGCACGCTTGCGCCGCTGCCGAGCTGAACGAAAAAGTTCGGAATCGAGGCGAACTGATTGATCGGCTGCAGGTGTCCCGGGAACTGGTAGCCTTCGAGACTCGTCTGCCGACTCAGGCGAAAGGTGCCGTAGGTCAACAGGTCTTGCCCTTCGAGGCGGCTTTCGTCGATCGTCAGCAATCTCTCGAGGAATTCCCTGTCCAGCGCCTCTGACGCCGCGATGTACTCCGGGCTGAGCCAATTAGCCAGACGGTCATCGTAGCGGTCGTCGCCGATCGAGGTGGCGGTGAGCGGATTCAGCTCGAGGTCGCGTTCGAAATACGCTTCGACGAGCGCCGCAAGGGCCGCCGACGCAGGCTCCGAAGCCGACCCGGCCAATGCTTCGCCGTCGGCATCATCATATTGCCCGGAGCAGGCCGGCAGCAGAAAAAGCGCTGCCAGGCAGGGAGTCACTATTGATTTCATTGAAGATGCCGGAAGTACAGCCGGCCGGGATTTTCCGTCAAATCAGTGATCGTGCCTAATCGCTGCCTGGAACACCCCGGACATCCGTCGGGAACGCGGCCGCCGAGCCGCCGTATCGCTCTGATTTGCATTGAAAATCAAGACAGGGGCCAGCTAGTCGAGTGGCGTGGCCTGGCAGGGTCTCGGCCGCTTATCGACCCGATTGTGCGCAATCCCGGGATTGCGGCGTTCACGCCCCGACCGGCCGTTCAGAAAACCATCTGGGTGGTCGAGCCCTGCAGGGACAATCCGGGATCGAGGCCACGCACCAGGACCGTACTCTTGACCATTTCAGTTAACATAAGTTTGGCCAGGTTGCTCGCCGCCTTGCCGGTCTCGCCGTCCAGTACCGACACGTCGTTGCTGCATTCCCGAAGCCCGTAAGCGGATACGACGAATTTGTCGCCCTTGAAATAATAGGCACCACGGTATCGGACGTCATCGATATGAACTGTGACAATACCATCGGGCATTCTTATCATGAGTATCCTTCTCGTGATCAAGGTTGTGCGTACGGATCTGACAACTCGAATTATGGACGATTTGCCCCCAAAGGTGTCGTGTACCCGTCACAGGGCCATCTGTGAATTGCGTTTTGGCGCCAAATAGCCTTTTCACTGAATGATTACGGCTGCGGCATGGATCTTGCTGGCAATACGTCCATGGTTTGCGGGCATGGATGATCAACGGCGTCTGTCTCGATAGTCGAACCCGGGGAACCGGCGAGCGCCGGCCCGCTGTCTAGCCCCGTTTCGCTTGGCGTATGCGCTTGATACCCGTGGAACTCGACCTCAGTTGGTCCGCCAGCAGCCTCGGTTTTTCGATCCCGAAGCCTTGCCCGTAGTCGACGCCCAGACTGGTCACCTGTGTCTCGATTGCCTTGTTTTCCACGTACTCGGCAATAGTCTTCAGGCCCATCGCATGGCTCATTTGATTGATCGCCGCGACCATTGCGTTGGAGACAGGATCTTGCGCAATCTCCCTGACAAATTGCCCGTCGATTTTCAGAAAATCGATCGGCAGCGTCTTGAGATAGGAGAAAGAACTCAGGCCCGAGCCGAAATCATCGAGGGAGAACCGACAACCCTTCTCTCGGAGCACAGCCATGAACTGTTTGGCTCGCTTCATATTCAGAATGGCTGTCGATTCAGTCACCTCGAAGCAAATAGCAGTCATGGGCATGCCGGTGCGCGCCAGTTCGCCGATGACGAAATCGAGGAAGCTGTTGTCGCAAATTGACTGGCCGGAAAGATTGATGGCGAAGAAACTCTTGTCCTTTGCCAGTCGCGAGCCGAAGTCAGCCAGCATCTCCAGCGTGTGCGTGATGACCCAGCGATCGACGGCCGGCATCAACCGGCTACGCTCGGCATGCGGCATGAATTCATCGGGCGCCAACGGGTTACCCTCATCGCCGACGCCGCGCAGCAGAATCTCGAAATGAGGGATTTTCACTGCCGTCGTCAGCGGTTTGATCAATTGGCTATAGATCAGAAACTCATCGTTGCTCAGCGCCTGCTGGACAGACTCGACGCTCCGCATGCGTTCCCTGCCGTGCAACATCAGCGCATCGGTGTGCCGGTAGATGGCAACCCGGTCGCGGCCGCGGTCTTTGGCCACGACACAGGCGATGTTCGCCGCAGCAAGTGCGCTTTCGATCGTTTCCGATTCGGCAGACAATTGTGACACGCCGATGCTGGCAGTCAGTTTGATGGGTTTGCCGGCCCACATGATGCTCAAGTCGCTTATTGCCCGACGAATGTCCTCGCCGATGCACCAGCCTCTGTCAGTCGGGCAAAAAGCGACGAAAATGCCAAACTCGTCCTCACCGATTCTGGCGACCGGGCCGATGTCCTCCATCTCGCTGGCCAGAAGCAAACCAACCTGCCGAATTGCCTCGTCACGTGCCGTACGGCCCAGGCTTTCGTCCACCGATTGCAGCTTGTCCAGATTCAGATGAAGGACGGAATGGCGGGAAACGGCACTCCGGCTGCCATTGATGCTCTTTTCCACCAGATACTCGAATTCGTTGCGGTTCACCAAGCCGGTCAGGCTGTCATAACGGGCTTCGACGATGCTGGCTATACTTGCGGCGATTGCCCGCAGGAGAGTCCGTTCACGCTTGCCGAAGTCCGGGGACTCCGGGTTCCTGGCAAAGAGAAGAACGCCTTCCATTCTTCTTTCGTCCACAACGACGGGCGTGGCCATGCATTTGCAGGGGACGAGTGCTTCGAGTTCGCTGACGTCGGTGAATGCGTCGAAGCCTTCAACGGCCCGCTTGTTCGCCGCCGCCTGCCAATCAGCGAGCCTTTTGTCCAGCTCCTGGATCAGCTTGCTTGCATTAACCAGGGGCTCCCGGTCACCTTCAGAGCGAAGGGTAATCCCCTTGTCTTTCAGCATCAGGACGGCAAACGACAAGTCCAGATGCTTGCTGCAATTGTTGACGACATCACCAAGTGCGTTACGCACCCCTTTGATCTGGCGGATTTGGTCTTCGCCGCGGCAGATCAGGTCGAGCTGACGGTTATAGGCGCTCCGGGGCCCCCTACTGCGCGGGCCTCTGAGTTTCGATACCTTGTGCGAGCTCATCTATGAGCCTTCCGGGGTGCCAGCGCCTGGACCATCATCAGTCACCTGTGCATCGCAAGAATTAAATGAATATCAACCTTTTACCGGCGATAGATCAACGGACTGTGAAGACTACTGTTGCACTGGCGCAGAGCGACTTCAATGACCTGTGTCACGTCGTCACGTCCCGGAAGTGTCTGCTGCAAAGGGGTCTCACACCCGCGCAGGCTCTTACGCCGCGCTGTGTTGAACGGGTCGAGTACCGGTAATCCCGACGCAAAAGAATCAGGATTTGTTGCGGGTCATTCCGGGGCCGCAAATAGCTGTGCCCAGTAGATGACCTTCTCGCCGGTCGTGTTGACCGCGTAGGCCACGCCCGTGTCGGAATAACGCGGGTTCATCAGGTTTACGCAGTGCCCGGGACTTAACAGCCAGATATTGACGACTTCTGCAGCGGTCGTTTGCCCCGCTGCGACGTTTTCGGCGATCAAGACCCAGGAATAGCCTGCCCGCGTCGCGCGGTCAGCCGGCATGCTCCCGTCGGCGCCTTTGTGGCCGATGTAACTGCGCGCCGCCATGTCCTGCACGTGGGCGAGTGCCGCACGATCAAGGGCCGCGGCCTGCTTCAATGACGTGGCGGCAGGGAACTTCTTGCGACCACAGCGGCGTGGCTGCCGGCGCGCCTCGTTGATCAGCTCCAGTACGCGGTGACTGACCGCGGCAGCATCCTCCGGGGCAGGTGGCGCGAACGGCACCGCCAGCACCATCCACGTTTCGTCGCCACGTCGAAACACACCGATCTCGTGCAGGGTCGAGTCGGCGATGATGCCGCAGAACCGCTGCGCAAGCATCTGCGCAACACCGTCGTCGCCTGTCGTGGTCCGGATGTGGATCCACGCCGACTTCCTGGCGCGATAGCCTGATTCCGACGTGGCCGTTTCCAGCCTGACTCCGTGTGCGATGCGTCGAGCTGCCTCGTCGAGTTTCATGCGCGCACGCAGCGGTTGATCGACGGCAGACAATTCTCCACAGCCCTGCGAACGGATCGAATTCGCGACATCGACAAGATCGGCAGCGCCAACAACCGGTGCTACCGAGAGAATCACGACAAGGGTGCCGCAAATCCTCAATTTCGGGTGCATGACTGCGAGTATCAGAGTCACCCCGGACTCTGTACGGAACGGGACCGACGAAAGCCGAATACTGCCTGAAGCATCGCAATCGAGGTGTAACCCATGTGCCCGGAATACAGCCTGATTCAGCTGGTGCCGGAGAGAGGACTCGAACCTCCGACCCACGCATTACGAATGCGTTGCTCTACCAACTGAGCTACTCCGGCAGGGGCGCGAGTATAGCATCGCCCGTCAGGACGGGCTTTTGCGGTGGAACATGGCTGTCAGGACTTTCTGTCCCGGACCCGGATCAGGACTTCGACGCTCTCCTGCTCGGTCCCTTCGGGCAGGTCCGGGAGGCTCATGATGCTGACCTGGTCGGCGGGAATATCCGAGAGCTCGCCGGTCTCCACATGATAGAAATGGTGATGGGCGTCTGCGGTCGAGTCGTAGAACTTGCGGGCAGAGTCCACGTTGACCTCTTTCACAAGGGCCTTCTCGCTGAACAGCTTCAGTGTGTTATAGACGGTCGCCTTGGAAACCCGGCTGCCGACGGCTCGCAGCCGGTCGATGATCTGGTCGGCCGACAGGTGCTGGGCACCATTCAGCAGCACCTCGGCGACTTCCATACGCTGCGGGGTCGGCATGACGCCGTGGTTCTTGAGCAATGACAGGATGTCCGATCTGGACATGGCGCTACTTCCCATAAATCAGGCTGTTGCAAAGTATAGACTAATTCTAAGTGCAAATACTCTGAAGAACCACCCGAAATCGTGGCGGAAACCGGGCGGGGCCATGCCCTTCCTGGCCAATTTGCCCGAATTTGCCGCTATTGACCCGGGCCTGTGCCGGCTTAGTCTCACCCGGGCAGACAGGGAGGTTTGTGATGGAGGACCGATCCGGGATGGATGGCTACAGCCTGTACGAGCTGTTGATGACGATGGCGCTGGCGGCGCTGGTGCTGACGCTCGGGGTGCCCACATTCGGCAAACTCGTCGCCGATAACCGCCTCAGAACCGAGGTGAACGCCCTGTTCCATGCCGTGCACGTCGCCCGCAAGGCGTCAGTCGTGCGGCGACGCGCCGTCACCATCTGCCCAAGCCCTGACGGGCGCAGTTGCCGGCCGGGGAGGGACTGGTCCATGGGCTGGATGATGTTCGTCAACACGGATCGCGACCGGCCGGCCGTCAGGGACGATGACGAAGCCGTTCTGCGGCACCACCGGGTTAACGGGAATGCCCGGATAACGGCCAACAGGGGGGCATTCACGCTGCGCTCAACGGAATTACGGGCAACCAACGGCACTCTGGTATTCTGCGATCGAGGCGACCGGGCGGCGCCGCGGGCACTTGTCATCAGCTACACCGGCCGGCCGCGCGTCGCCCGCACGGACAGTCGCGGCAATGCTTACGAGTGTCCCGATTAGGCGGCGTCCGGTACCGACCGCTTGTCGGGCGGAATTTGCCGCTCGTCGGATACTTGACTAGGCGTCCCGGAATCACGCGTATATTGCCCCTATGAAGAGCAAAAACAGCAACGGATTCACCTTGTACGAGCTGCTGATCACGCTGCTGGTGGTCGGCATCGTCCTGACCATCGGCATCCCGAATTTCAGCGAGTTTACGCAGAACAGCCGCATAACCAGCACCGCCAATGACCTGCATTCGAGCTTCCAGCTTGCGCGTACCGAGGCAGCCCGCTCCAAGTCGAATATCACGATCTGCGCCAGCGCCGACCCGATGGACGTTGCAGCGAACTGCAGCGGCGGCACGTTCGACGACGGCTGGATCATTTTCGTCGATCTCGACGGCGATCTTCTGCGGGCCGGAGAGGGCGAGAACGTGCTCCGCCGCCACCCGCCCATCCCGGACGCGATCGATATCTCGACCAACGCCGGCGCGGACTATTTTGGTTTCGCACCGACGGGTCTCGGCCGTGGCGATGTCGGCGGCGCGCCGGCAATCCAGACCGCGGTGATCTGCGACGGTCGCGGCAATGCGCGCGCGGCCGGTGGTTATTCCGCGGCCAGGTTTCTGGTGGTCACGCCAATCGGCCGGGCCGTCGTTTTACGTGACGTCGCTCAGATCGACGCGGCGGGCGGGTGCCCCTAGGTTCGGCCGCGGCCTCGTCTGTTGTCTCACTATTGATCCGGACACATGCAATCGAGCAAACGTACATACAGGGCAGCCGAATCGAAACCTGAAGACGGGTTCACGCTGATCGAGGTGCTCATCGCACTGATTATCATGTCGGTGGGCATGCTGGGCATCGCCGGCCTTTACGTTCACAGCATGCAGGCCGGCCGGACTTCGCTGTTCCGCCACCATGCCGTGACGCTCGCCGGCGACGTAGCCGATCGTATCCGCGCCAACCCCAGAGCGGCCGAGGCATATGCCGGCGCCGGCGCCGATAACGCCTGCGTCGACGGCGGCATCGATTGCACGCCTGTCCAGATGGCCGCCAACGATATCTTCCTCTGGCGGCAACAGGCCACCGACACGCTGCCCGCCGGCGCAGTCGACGTGGTTTTCAACGACGCGTCGGCGCCGCCTACTTATCAGATTACGGTGCAGTGGGACGAGCCCGGACAGGTGAGGACCTACACGATCACCATCCCGGTTATCCCGATTTGATGCCATGACGACTACGAATATCGAATTGACTGTAGTCGAAAAGACTGCCGGTGTGACGCTGGTCGAACTGCTCGTTGCCCTGGCGATCGGCTCGTTTCTGACGATTGGCGCGGTGCAGGTTTACAACCAGAGCCGTCATGCTTTCGTCGTCAACGAATCGATTGCCCGGGTACAGGAGACCGCACAGTTTGCGATGGACACGATCGAAGCCGACCTTCGCATGGCGAGCAACTGGGGCAGGCAGAGCCGGGGCAGCGCCATCGTCGGTCGGTCGGTTGCCGACGACCCCAATCCACTCGCGCTGCCGGCACCCGGCGGATGTGGCGCCGACTGGGCGCTGGACCTTGCCAACCCGGTCGAGGGCGACAACAACGCTTTCGGGCTGGGCTGCGAGCCGACGGGCGGCGCCCAGGCCAACTCTGACACCGTGACCACGCGGCGCGCTTCCGTCGCGGTATCGCCTCTCGAGGGCGGCCGCCTGCAGATTCAGAGCACGCGGATTCAGGGTGAGCTGTTCGCTGACGGCGAGGTGCCCGAAAGCATGGACCCCGCCGCATCCGAAACACACAACCTGCTCGTGAACAGCTATTACGTTGCCGCCAGCTCGAATCTGATGCCGGGCGTGCCGACCTTGCGGCGCAAGTCGCTGGGCGTGATCGGCGGTGCGCCGGCCGTTGTCGATCAGGAAGTGGCCCCGGGGGTCGAGAACATGCAGTTGCAGTTCGGCGTCGATGTCGATCAGGACAATACCGTCGATCGCTATGTCAACCCGGGTGATCCCGTTCTCGATCCGCTGGCGGCCGGCTTCATACCGGGCGCACGGGTCATAACGGCGAGAATCTGGATAGTCGTACGATCCGTGGCGCCGGAAGTCGGCGTTCAAGACCCGCGAAGCTACACGCCGGGCGATGTGGACCTCGGCGAGTACAACGATAATTTTCGGCGAATACAGGTATCCAAGACGGTCTTGCTGCGGAACGCCAGATCATAGGAATCCGGGAAGAGGAGAATGATGA
>JBHHWI010000115.1:0-9282 GCA_046756445.1 Woeseia sp.
GTCAGTGGTCTGCTGGTCGGGTTACTGCCCGTTGCCAGCGGGATCGTCGATGAGCCTGGAGTCGTGGGGGTTGCATTGGCATTGCCGAGTAATTCCCGCCGCAATCGTCAATCGACAATATCTGTTGAGCCGGCGGTCAATCTTCTTGATCGCTGATTTTTCGCAAGAAATTGCAACACAGAGTTTCCAATACGGAACAAGATATATGTGGGTAATTGTGTACATTGTGTAAATTGCGATGACCCACAGGGAGTTAGGCGTTCTAGCCTGGAAAGCCGAACAATAATGTATGCATGGGGAATTCCTGGGGAACGAAGCAGCAACCGTGTCCGGTGCGTCCGTTTGCTGCGTAGCGGCATAATCGGCCTGCCGCGACCGGCCAAGCAAGCGTTGATGCTTATAGCGGACGTGATCGGCTTCGCCGTCGCTGTCTGGGCTTCGGCATGGCTCCTTTATGGCGGTGAAATTGCCGTACCGAGCATATTGCTGGTCACCCTGGGCGCCCTTTTAGTGGTCATTCCCTGTACCTGGTATGTGGGATTGTACCGGTCGGTGGTCCGCTACATGGGCTTTGAACTGATTGTTGCCGGCGTAAAGTCATCCACTGTATCTGCCCTCGCCGTGTCGTCCGTTGCCTATGTGACCGGTGTTTTGTCGGCGCCGGTTCGCTTCGGCGCTGTGTACTGGGCGCTGTCCCTGCTGTATCTGTTGGGCAGCCGGTATCTGGCGCGGCAGTTCCTCAATCACCCCAATCCGAGCAGAGAGCACGTAATGGTCTACGGGGCGGGAGAATGCGGGGCGCGATTGGTCCTGGCATTGCTCGAGGGGGACACTTTCTTGCCGGTTGCGCTGATCGATGACGATGAATCGCTGCATGACAAGAAGGTCAGCGGCCTGGTGGTTCAGTCGCCGACCGCGATTAGCCGGATCATCAATGAGCTTGCAGTCACGCGGGTTCTGTTGGCGCTGCCAAGTGCCCCGCGCCGCAATCGTCAGGCGATTATCGAAGGTCTCGAGAAACATTCCGTGCATGTGCAGACGATGCCGGACATGAATGATCTCGTGTCGGGAAAAGCCCACGTTGAGGACATCGGTGACGTCGATATCATGGACCTGCTGGGTCGAGAGACAGTGGCGCCGGACGTAAAGCTGTTGAGCGCCTCGATCAAGGGAAAGTCCGTCATGGTGACCGGCGCCGGCGGCTCGATCGGATCGGAACTCTGTCGCCAGATCCTTCGCCTCGGGCCGAAATCTCTGGTGTTGTTCGAGATCTCGGAAGCGGTTCTCTATGACATTGACAAAGAACTCTCCGTGATGGCGGCAAAGCTCGACATCGATTGCAGGATTGTTGCCTTGCTCGGATCCGCGCATCGTGAGGTCCGTGTGCGGGAAGTTCTGGAGACGTTCGGCGTCAATATTGTCTTCCATGCCGCCGCTTACAAGCATGTTCCGGTCGTCGAACACAATCTCCTGGAAGGTATCTACAACAATATCTTCGGCACGCTGCATACGGCGAGGGCGGCGATTGCCGCAAATGTTGACACGTTCGTGCTGGTATCCACGGACAAGGCCGTCAGCCCGACCAGCGTGATGGGGGCGAGCAAGCGGTTCTCCGAGATGATCCTGCAGGCCCTGCAGGATGAGCATCGCACAATGCGTTTTTGCATGGTTCGTTTCGGCAATGTTCTGGCTTCCTCGGGATCGGTGGTGCCGCTGTTCCGGGAGCAGATCCGAAAGGGTGGGCCGGTGACGGTGACGCATCGTGACGTTACCCGATATTTCATGACGATCCCGGAGGCGGCGCAACTGGTCATTCAGGCGAGCGCGATGGCGCAAGGCGGCGATGTTTTTGTTCTCGATATGGGAGAACCGATTAAAATTCAAAACCTTGCGAGGCGCATGATCAGTCTGATGGGCCTGAGCGTCAAAGACGACGAAAATCCGGGTGGCGATATCGAGATCGAATTCATCGGATTGCGGCCGGGCGAGAAGCTTTATGAGGAATTACTGATCGGCACGGACGTGTCTGCCACCGAGCATCCTCATATCATGCGGGCGAGCGAGGAATACCTGGCCTGCAGTCTGCTCGACCCGCTCATCGATGAGTTGAGCTCGTCGTTTATTGCTCGTGACCGGGACAGGGCGCGGGCCGTGCTCCTGAGGGCCATCGGGGGCTATGAGCCCGCCAACGGAATTGAAGACCTCGTTTGCCTTGGACGACGCGATTCGCCTCATGAAGCACTGCGGGCCGCGAATTCGTGAGCAAACGGCGACGGGAAGCTGGAACAAGCCGCGACCCGGGCTTCCGGCGGTAATTGTCCAAGGGGGCACCTTCAGATACAAGGAAGCTCTGATTCAATGACGAATTCGCAGTTCCACGCGTCTGTTCGCGGCTCGACCCTGGGCTGAGACATTATCGGCAATGGGTTCAGCTTCGCCGTAGCCCCTTGCGGACAGATTGGCAGGGTTGGCCCCGGCGTTGATCATGTAGTCCCGGACGGTGTTGGCACGCCGTTCCGATAGACCCTGGTTATAGGCAGCATTGCCATTGCTGTCGGTGTGTCCGGCTACTTCAACTACCAACTCCGGATGCATCCTCAGCGTTGCCACGGCGTTTGCCAGAACATGCTCCGCGCCGGGTAAGAGGCGATCGGAGTTGCTCGCGAAATTGACCCCGGGCAAATCGATGACATCCCTGATCTCACAACCGTTAACGTCAACACGGACATCGGCAGTCGTTTTCGGACACCGGTCGAGACGATTGACTACGTTGTCACCATCGTCATCCCGTTCACATCCGTCGGCATCGACAGCTACGCCGTTAACAGTATCGGGGCACCGATCATTATAATCCGGTATGTGGTCGCCATCACTGTCTCGAGGACAGCCAAACGAATCGACCGGAGCGCCGGCCGGTGTGTTGGGGCAGGGATCGGCGCTATCAACAACGCCGTCGCCATCGCTGTCTCGCTCGCAGCCCGTATCATCTACCTCGACACCGATTGCCGTTGCGGGGCACCGGTCCCCGTCATCCGCTACGCCGTCCCGGTCGCTGTCAAGAAAGGTTCTCGCGCTGCGGCCAAACGAAAATTGCCAGCCAAGAGTTGCAATACGATCGGTCAGGTTGTTATTACTCTCATATGCAAGCCGCGCCCGGTATTCAGCTCTGAGCAATATGGAGCCGTCGCCATAGGCCCATGTGAATCCAATGCCCAGACTGCCGGTGGGACGATTCTCGTCACCGGCATTTTCGAGTTCAGTCCCCAGATAGCCGACGCCGGCCAACAAGTAGGTCGAAATTGCGCTGTCAGGATTGAGGATCCCCAAGGCGTTGAAGCTGGCTTCGAAATGTTTCTGGCCAGGGAATCCGTTAATATCGGAGTAGCCGAGCAATCCCTCCAGCGAAATACGCTCTGATACGGCGCGGCCGACGCTGAGCTGAGCACCGGCCAGAGAATCGTCAATATTGCGATCACCGTCGTCATCTGTGTACACAACTGCCGGGGCTACGTACCAGTTGTCAGGCTGAGCTTGCGCCGTCGTCGAAAGAAGGACGGCCAGCACGAAGCTTGTCAGTCCGAACAGGGATTTCTTCATTACGCTATACCTCCGTGACAAGGCAAATCCGAATATTTGCAAAGAAGAATCAAATCCGTGGGCAGTTCGTCGAATCCCAGTCGCAACGTTTCAGACGACGACAGAACCTGACTCATGAGTTCCGGGCGAACCGAATAGCGGCCAAGACTATACAACTCACTCGTCTTCGTATCATCACTTTACAATCATCAATTGACGATAACTGTTCAGGTGGCAACCGGGAAGTATTGTGGTCACTGAATGCTGTACGCACGTTCGCAACACAGTGTTTCCGATAGCGAACGAAACGGTTGTTGTAAACTGCGACTGCGATTTTCGTTATCGTGGGATTGTAAGCGACTGATGGTTTTGAAAATTCCGTCTGTCCTTGAGCGCTCAGCGCCTGGCACGTTGCGTTGCAGCACGTCGAAATATGGTAGTAAAGACCGAGTGTCGCTCATTCGGGTGGGGAATACAGACGTGCAGGATCCGGGAACAAAATTCGTTAACCACGCAAGTCCGATGCCATCGGCTCCAGCCGCAATGAGCCGGAATAGCGCCGGGCCGAGGCAGATAGTGGTGCTTGACGGCCACCCGAAGACACCGGGGCATATCGTGCCCCCATCCGGGATCTGGCCGCATGAGGTCGTATCGGTCACAAGCGTGAGCGATGCGATCAGATCGTGTCGATTGTTTACACCGACGGCAGTGATTGTACCGGTCGATTTGTCGGGTACAGATGACGCCGCGACGATCGGCACTTTGCGCGCCGGCCTTCCGAGCGTACCGATCATCGCACTGGGCACGGCCTCGGATTACCGGACGCTGAGTGCGATCCTCAGCCAAGGGGCGGATGCCTTCCTGTCGCGCGAAGACTTTGAGCAACCCAATTCACTCGGTGTTGTTACGCGAATTCAACAAAGACGGAGTCCCGGGAAGGTGGGAGCGCTCTTGTGTGACAGTAACGGCATCATTACGGTTGCCAATGAATGCCTCGCCGACTGGCTGCGATATCCGAGCTCGCAATCGTTGCTTGGCAAGTGTGTGCAGCGCGAGCTGATGCATTGCCCGGATGATTGGCGGGCATGGGCGAGTATCCTGGCAGGCCTGGCTGTATCTCTGCATCAGTTAGTCAACATCAAGACGCGGAATGGGCAGCTCCTGTGGATGCAGGTGGAAGTATTCGCATTACCGGGCTCGCCACCCGGACTGCAAGCTATGCTGGTCGGTAAGTCGAGATTTCCACAATTGGGTGATAGAAAGGAAACCGCGTGACAAACCGGGCCATACAGGTTGTTGTCACAAGCTCAATGGATGATTGCCGAACGCGACGATATCACGTCGGTGTCAGGTTTCCGTCCTTATGCATACACATAAACGGGCGCTTTGGGCAGTAGCACCATGAATCAGATTCCAAATCGCCTGCTGGTTATCGATGACGAAGCTGCAATCTGCGACTTCATCGGCACCGTTGCGAAAAGAATCGGCTATGAAGTCAGAGCCACCGATGACCCTGACGAATTTTTTTCCTTATTGGACGATTTCAAACCCAGCACATTGATCATAGATCTCAATATGCCAAAGGTCGACGGCATCAAGCTGTTGGGCATTCTGGGCGATAAGCAGTATCAGGGCGCCATCATGGTTATAAGTGGAGCAGAGTCAAGGGTGTTGGCTGCGGCTCAAAAGTCGGGAACCAGCCACGGACTGAAAATGCTGGGCGTTGTCCAAAAGCCCGTATCGCTTTCGGATCTGCGGGATGCGCTGCAGGGGGCTCGGACCATGCAGCGAGTCGTTACTGAGAGCGACCTTCGCGAGGCGCTCGAAACCGGGCAATTGACGATCCATTATCAGGCGATAGTCGCCCGTCAGGGCAACGACGAGTGGTGGATCGTAGGCGCTGAAGCGCTGGCGCGCTGGCAACATCCGGAATTCGGTCTGTTGAAGTCGGACGAGTTCATCACCCTGGCCGAGGAGGCGGGATTGATCTCGGCAGTAACCGATTATGTACTCCGAACCGTTGTGGAGCAGATGTATGTCTGGCATGGCGCCGGTATGGATGTAGGTATCTCGGTGAACGTCGCCAGTGAACTGATGTCCGATCCGGACTTTCCGGACAGGCTCATGGTCCTGTTCGAAGAGTATCGGGTGGATAGCTCAAAACTCACGATCGAGGTTTCGGAATGCACGGCCATGCAGGCGGGCGAGCAGGACATCGACATTTTGGCGCGCTTGCGACTCAAAGGGGTACAACTGTCCATCGATAACTTCGGCACAGGTCATTCATCACTGAGCCAATTGTTTCGACTGCCTTTCAGTGAACTCAAGATGGACCGGCTGTTCGTCATGGAGATCAGCAGCGATGCGGAAGCCAGGGCAATCGTCAAGGCGTCGATAAATCTCGCGCACAATCTCAATATGTGTATCTGTGCCACCGGCGTCCATAGCCAGGAGATCTGGGATTTCCTGGATGCCGAGGGTTGCGACAAGGCTCAAGGCTACTTCTTTTCCAAACCGGTCAGTGCAGCGTCGTTCGAGAAGTTGTTCCGCGGGACAAGCGGCATTGCCGGCGCAGAGAATCCGGATGAGACTGTACCGGCTGTCGGCTCGTAATCGGCCTGTTGCGGTTGCAGCGAAAGTTGCGGATCGGAGTCATGGCGGAACCGGTTCTCCTGAAAAGTGAAGCGCGCAAGCGTGCTGAGAATGCCTGGAAGCTGACGCGGCTGGCGATCGATAAAGCTGCGGACAGAGTATTCTGGGCCAGGCAGGACGGCCGACTTTTTTACGTCAACGACTCGGCCTGCCGGTCACTCGGCTACTCACGTAAGGAACTTCTCACGATGTCCATCGGCGATGTCGTGCCGGATTTTCGAGCGGCGACGTGGGCCAGACAATGGCGCGAGCTCAAGGAAAAAGGGTTCTGTACTATTGAGACCCGTCACCGCGCCAAGGATGGCCGGATTTTCCCGGTTGAAATCTCGCACAATTATCTGCAATTCGATAAGTACGAATATGTTTGTGCCTTTGTCCGCGACATCACGCACAGGCAGGAAATCGACGCCCAGCTTCAACAGGCGCAAAAGATGGAGGCGGTGGGGCAACTCACGAGCGGCATAGCTCATGACTTTAACAACCTGCTGACCATCGTCATCGGTAATCTGCAAATCCTCGAAGAAGATCTGCAACAGAACGAAGAGTTTTCCGAACGGATTAAGGCAGCACTCGAAGCGGCGTTGCGCGGGGCGGACCTGACCAGACGTCTGCTGGCATTCTCCCGGCAACAAATGCTGGTACCGAAGGTTATGGACATCAACGAACTCGTGACCGGGATCGAGCCGCTGCTCAAAACGACGCTCGGCGCGCACATAAAGCTCTGCACACAGCTTGCCGGCGATCTATGGTCAACGACGGTAGATCCGGGCCAGCTCGAAAACGCTGTTATCAATCTGGGCGTCAATGCCCGCGACGCAATGGTCAAGGGCGGCGAACTTACGATCGACACAAGTAATGTCTCCCTGGATCAGACCGAGGCGTCACAGGAAGCGGGCCTGGCGTCCGGTGAGTATGTGTTGCTGAACGTGAGTGACAACGGAACCGGCATTCCTAAAGACACGCTGTTGCACGTTTTTGAGCCGTTTTTCAGTACCAAGGGTCCGGGTAAAGGCAGCGGACTCGGGCTCAGCATGGTGTACGGATTCGTCAAGCAATCGAACGGGCACATAAAGATATACAGTGAGGAAGGGTACGGAACGAGTATCAGGATCTATTTACCTCGATCCGAGTCTGCCGCCGAAGACACAAAGGCGACGCCAATAAGGACAGTACAGGCCCCCAAGGGGCAGGAGACCGTTCTCGTTGTGGAGGACGAGGACGCCGTCCGCAGGATTGCGGTCA
This sequence comes from Woeseia sp., assembly GCA_046756445.1. GTDB lineage: Bacteria > Pseudomonadota > Gammaproteobacteria > Steroidobacterales > Woeseiaceae > JACZWL01. Next base: position 7,471 of record JBHHWI010000115.1, read on the forward strand.
AGATTCTCAGCGAACTGGGATATCGATTGCTGGAAGCTGCTTCCGGAAAGGCGGCGCTGCCCGTTTTGGAAAAACATGAGAATATTGATCTCCTGTTTACCGATGTGGTAATGCCTGGCGGCATGACCGGTGCGCAGCTTGCAAAGCAGGCACGTATACGCAACCCGAACCTAAGTGTGCTATTTACCTCGGGTTACAGCGAGACAGGCATTTTCGATTACGGGGTCTTGCAAGGCAGTGACGACATTCTGCATAAGCCTTATAAGAAAGAAGAATTAGCACAAAAAGTGCGCGACGTTCTTGACCGGGCATTAAGCCATTGAAAGGCGCCAGAACCCTGTATCAGTCAACCATGAGTCTGCGAATCGGACTGCGGCCAGAGTACTGATACTCCGCGCAACGCTGCCGGAAGCGGCCTCGAGAATAGCCACGGTCGCGAAGCGACCTTTGTGGGCTGTGCTGGGCCTGGTGACCAATCAATGACAGGCGAGATACAGGCATGGCAACACTGTGTTTCCGACCTGGACGGCGCATACCTTGTTAAGTTCATGGGCCGACTATCAAATACGGTTGAATATCAGGAAATGAGCTTATGTCCGGCCCTCGCACGTCAAAATTATCACGCAGGAAATCACATCAAATATCTCATACACGACGTCCTCGCAAGGAACCCGATGCCCCGGTTGATGACCACCTGATTCGCATCCTGGTGCTTGACGACGAGCATGAAACGCTCGAACGCCTGGAAAACGCCCTTTGGGTCTGGCCACATAAAGTCGCGAATGCTAACAGCGTCGATGAAGCAGTCGAGATGTGCCGGGACCTTGAGCCGACAGCGCTGATTGTGGGCGCCGAATTTGCAGGCGGCCCCAATGGAAGCACTATTACGACTTTGCGCGAAAACCTGCCGCAAGTACCGATAGTCGTGCTTGGATCTTGGTCGGACAAGGAAACACCGGCCAACATATTTGATCAGGGTGCGAATGCAATTCTGCCGCGTGAGGAGCTTCACCGGCCGACACTGTATGATTTGCTGCTACGAATACAACGGGCACCGGAATCTGCCAGAGCGTTGGACATTCCGCGCTTGCCGGAGATGCCTCTGCCTTACCGAGAAAGCAGGATCATTGGAGCATTGATGTGCGAGATCTCGGGCACGATCATCGACGCCAATGACTGTCTGGCAAGATGGCTGGGGCATTCAAACGCAGATGCGCTAATCGGGAAATGCGTGTGGCGCGATGTCTTGGATTCTCAGGCTGACTGGACGGCCTGGACGAGGATCGCCGGCGATATGGCGGCGCTCTTGTATCAGTCCACAACAGTCAAAGCGAACAATAAGGAGCTCCTGCCGATGAAACTGGAGGTCTTTGCAGCCCCGAGCTTCCCCAGTCAGCTACAGGCCGTGTTCGTCGACCAGACAGAACTCACCGTCCTCAACGGCGGGGCCAGGGATAATTAGGGCGCCGTCAGCGCGCGAATTCGGCCGAGGCACAGCCAAATCCGGGCGGCATCCACCGGGAGCAAAGAGATTGCGAGCTCCGAGCCACCCGGTTTCGGCCCGGGCAGCTTCGGAAACACTGTGTTTCCTTGTAGATTTCAGAATTGGCCGGTTTCTATTCCCACATTTGGTATCATGACGTCGCTGATGAGATTTCATGGTATTATTGAAACAAGTATTCATAATATACACTGAAGTCCGACGTTTCCGACAATTAAGGACTGAAATTGTCAATGAATCTGTCTGACGTATATGTCTTCGAGAAAGTCGCCGCGACGTTGAGTTTCACAAAGGCCGCCAGGCTGGTTGGT
>JBHHWI010000116.1:0-9095 GCA_046756445.1 Woeseia sp.
AAATTCCCTTGTGCGAACAAATCTCTGCGCAATCATCGCGGCGATTCATGAATAAGCCGGGCTAGCGTGAAGCTGCCGTTGACTATAATGGTAATACGGTACTATAATACCGTTATACGCGCAAGACGCAATCCCGTGTCGCCCTGGGAGGAACACCGCGATGAATGCCGAGGCTGCCGCGAGCAAACCCGGAAAGGAACTGGTCGACTACGATCTGGCGCGCGAGCGGGTAGTGCCGGGCGTGATCCTCGAGAAAAAGCCGGCGCGCTCGACGGGCGGGGAGATCATCGAGGGGCTGTACCATGCCTGGATCACGCTCGATAACCCGAAACAGTACAACTCGTACACGACCGAGATGATCAAGGGCGTCATTCTGGCGTTCAGGCGGGCGAGCGCCATGCGCGATGTGGTCACCGTGGTGTTCACCGGCAGCGGTGACAAGGCGTTTTGCTCGGGCGGCAATACCAAGGAATATGCGGAGTATTACGCGGGAAACCCGCAGGAATACCGCCAGTACATGCGTCTGTTCAACGACATGGTGTCTGCGATTCTCGGCTGCGACAAGCCCGTCATATGCCGCGTCAACGGCATGCGCATCGGAGGAGGGCAGGAGATCGGTATGGCCTGCGATTTCTCCATAGCCCACGACCTGGCGCGATTCGGCCAGGCCGGTCCCAAGCACGGCTCGGCCCCGATCGGCGGCGCCACCGATTTCCTTCCCGTCATGCTGGGCTGCGAGCAGGCGATGGTGTCCGGCACCCTTTGCGAACCCTGGTCCGCGCACAAGGCGTACCGTCTGGGGATCATCTCGGAGCTGGTTCCGGCCCTCAAGGTCGACGGCGATCTCGTGCCGAATCCACTGGTCGAAACGAGTCGCTGCCTCGATGACTACGGCCGGATCATTCACGGCGAATCCAAGACCGGAGAGGCGCTGGATGCGGGCAAGGCGCTACTGAAGAAAGGCAGTATCGATCTCGGGCCGCTGGACGAGGCGGTCGAGAAACTCTGTGCCAAATTCGTCCACATGTTTCCGGAATGCCTGACCAAGACGCTGGAGGAATTGCGCAAACCGAAACTGAATGCCTGGAATGCCAACAAGGAGAACTCACGGTCCTGGCTGGCACTGAACATGATGACCGAGGCGCGCGCGGGCTTCAGGGCGTTCAATGAACCGGCCGGCGGCGAGCGCGAGATCGATTTCGTGGCGCTCCGGCAGGCGCTGGCGGCTGGCGATCCGTGGACGGACGAGCTGACCGAAAGCCTGATGCCGGCCGCGAGAGCCAATCCGCCCGACGGGAGATGATCGATGGCGCTGATGATCAACAGCGCATGCACGGCCTGCGATGCCTGTGAGCCGGTCTGTCCGAACGATGCGATCAGCGTCGGCGATCCGATCTACATCATTGATGCGCTCAGATGCACCGAATGCGTCGGCGCCGAGGACGAGCCGCAATGCCAGCTCGTGTGTCCCGAGGATGACTGCATCGTCTCGAATCCGGATTTCGTGGAATCGCAGCAGGAGCTACAAGAAAAATACGAAACGCTGAACGCCTGACTCAGCGGTCCCTTGCAAGACTGTCGACACCATAGCGAAGCAGTGTTTTCAGGGTGATGGAGTCGAGCGTTGCCCGGATCAGCCCGTCGATCTCGCTGGTCACCGTTTCCAGACCGCTGATGACGATCTCGGCATTGCCGGTCAAATCGTGGGCCGCATCCAGATCCGATTCCAGCGATTCGAATTCATGGATGACGTCCCAGAGTGTCGTGCGCCGCACGTTGCCGGCAAATCGATAGCCGCCGCCCACCCCTCTGACGGATTCGATGAGTCCGCTGCGCACCAGGGTGCGCATGACCTTTGCGAGGTGATGCATCGAGATGCCGTAGCTCTCGGCGATATCGGCCGTGGAAAACTGTTTGCCCGGCTCGCCGGCCAGGTGCAGCACCGCGTACAGTGCGTAGCGACTTGCCTTCTGCAACTTCATGGTCTGCCGCGCGCCTCGCCGCCGTACACCATTTAATCCAGTTGCCTCTCGAGCTCGATATAGGGGCCTGCGGCCAGCCCCTCGCCGCGGAAGAAAGACAGATTCACCCTGTCGCTGGCGAGCACCATGGTGCGGATGGTCGTCACGCCATCTCTTTTGAGCTCGGCGCACAGGGCGTCGAAGAGCATGGTGCCGATACCGCGTTCGCGGTGTCCGGGCGTCACGTTCAGGGCGAGCACCCAGCCGCACGGCGGCGAGCCGAATTCCCAGGCGCGGATTTCCCCGACGATAAACCCCAGCAGCTGGTCATCCGGGGCCTTGCCCACGAGGAAGTACCTTCTGTTGCCCTGAGTCCGGCTCGTGAACCGTTCCAGAGCTTCCGTCCAGTAACGGGTCTTGGCGGTCCCGGTCTGTTCGGCATCCAGAGCCACGATGGCGTCGAGGTCCGCTGCTCTGGCTGCCCGGATGTCGATCGCGATCTTCTTGTTGTTCAAGTCTGCTGCAACCATGTCTGTCATCAGCCAGAGGCCGGCCTATCCTAACATCGGCAGCCGACATCGTCCGGCGCATAAACCGTACGGTTCACGGGGTGTCACGCTCCATTTACCATTCTTGACGCTAAACACGCATTTCGGTACCATTATACCACTTTATCGGGAAAATGCCGATGATGTCATTGCAGGAGATCGTCGATTACTGCCGGGACCTCTACGAGGACCTGGAATTTACCTCCGTCAGGGAATGGAAGGCGGCCGGCCGCGGCCGGCGAGCGATAGGGCACATGCCGGTGTACGTGCCCAGAGAAATCATTCATGCCGCCGGCATGCTGCCGGTCGGCGTGCTCGGCGGCGGCGAGGCGCTCGACGTCATACACGGCGATGCGCATTACCAGAGCTATATCTGCAGGATCCCCCGCTCGACCATCGAGCTGGCGGTTACCGGCAGGCTCGACTGTCTCGATGGCATGCTGTTCCCGAGCACCTGCGACGTGATCCGGAATCTGTCCGGGATGTGGCAGCTCAAGTTCCCCGACAAGCTGATCCGGTATTTCGACGTGCCGCAGAATTTCGATTTGGGAGTAGGCGGCGTCTTCTACACCCGCGAGCTGCAACTGCTCCGCGACGACCTGGGGCGTCTCGGGGGCCGCGAAGTTACGGACGCGGCGTTGCGCGAGTCGATCGCCCTGTACAACGAGAATCGACGGGCGATCGGCGAAATCTATGCTTACCGCTCCGCGCAGCCGTGGCAGGTACCGACTCCCGAGCTGTACCTGCTGATGCGCGCCGGCATGGTCCTGCCGGTCGAGGAACACACGCGTCTGATCCGTGACTATCACGATGCGGCGAAACAGACCGAACGCCCGGTCCGGGACAACTGTCGAGTCGTCATCACCGGACTTTTCTGCGAGCAGCCGCCATTCGGGCTGCTGAAGTCGATCGAGATGGCCGGCTGTTACGTGGTCGACGACGATTTCATGCTCGTGGCCCGCTGGCTGCTCGAAGACGTACCGACACAAGGCGATCCGCTGAAGAACCTGAGCGACGCGTTCATCAGTTACTCGTGCGAGACATCCTGCAAGTACACGCCGGACAAGAAAGACAAAGGCGAATTTCTGATCGAGTCGGTGCGACGGAACAGGGCGGAGGGCGTCATTTTCGCAAGCCCGAGCTTCTGTGATCCGGCGCTCCTCGACAGGCCCATGCTGCAAAAAGCCCTGAACGCCCGGGGAATCCCCTACACGGCGTTCAAGTTCGCCGAGAACTCCGGTCAACTGCAACCCATACGCGAACAAGCCGGGACATTCGCGGATTCGATCAAGTTATGGAGCGCCGCATGAGCACTACCGCGAACCGTGAGCCTCAAGTCCAGAAAGAAGAATCGATGCTGCTGCAAAAGGCGATGATCAGCGCCAATTTCGACGCGCTGGCGACCGCCCACGAAGACGGCAGGAAAATTTCTTCGACCTTCGTGCCGGGCAATCTCAACGAGCTTCTGATGTGTTTCGACTTCGTGCGTAATCTTCCGGAGGTCAACGCGCTTCAGGCCGCGATGAGAAAGAAGACCGGCGCTTACATCATGGAGGCGGAACGATCGGGGCACTCGGAAGACGTCTGTACGTACGTCAAGAGCGATCTCGGAATGATGGCCAAAGGCCAGCTCGGGCCGACCGGCAGGCCGTTGCCGACTCCGGACGTCTTGCTTCTGTCTTACACGGGTTGTTTCACGTTCATGAAATGGTTCGAGCTGGTTCGCGATCAGTACGATTGCGAAACGGCGATGCTGCACGTGCCGTACCAGGCCGACGGCAAAGTCACCGATAACATGCGCGATTTCGTCGTGATGCAATTGAAAGAACAGGTCATCCCGACTCTCGAACGCGTCAGCGGTGTCAAGTTCGACATAGACCGTTTGCGCGAGAACCTGAAAGAGTCCGCCAAGGCGGAAGAGGATCTGGTGTGGGTATTGCAGTCGGCAAAGAACCGGCCCGCGCCGATCGACGCCTACTTCGGTGGCATCTACTATTGCGGACCGATCTTTTCGTCGTTTCGCGGCAGCAAGGAGGCGACTGCGTATTATCGCGCCCTTAGAAAGGAAGTCGGCGACAGAATCGACAAGGGGCTGGGGCCGCTTACCCCGGAAGGCATACTCGACGAGGAGCGGATTCGCCTGGTCGTGGAAGGGCCGCCGAACTGGACCCACTTCCGCGACTTCTGGAAGATGTTTTACGACGAAGGCGCCGTTGTCGTGGCGAGCTCGTACACCAAGGTCGGCGGCGTATACGATTTCGGCTTTCGGCACGACCCCGATCATCCTCTGGAGACCCTAGCCGACTACTGTCTCGGCTGTTATACGAATCACAGCCTGCCGTCCAGAGTCAACATGCTCTGCACCTACATGGACGAGTATGCGGCCGATGGGTTTCTCGTCAACTCGATCAAGAGCTGTAACAGCTTCTCGGCGGGGCAATTGCTCATGCTGCGCGAAATCGAAGAGCGTACCGGAAAACCGGCGGGTTTCATCGAGACCGACCTCGTCGATCCGCGATACTTCTCACCGGCGAATGTGAAAAACCGGCTCGAAAGCTACTTCCAGATGATCGAGCAAAAGCGAGCGGGCGGCGACACCAGGACGGCGGCATGAAGACATTCGTCGGCATCGACCTGGGATCGACCACCACAAAGGCGATCGTGCTCGACGCCGATCAGACGGTGCTGGGTCGCGGCATAACGAACTCGCGCTCGAACTACGGTATCGCCGCAGAGGTTGCCAGGCAGGAGGCATTTCTCGACGCGCGATTCTTTCTGTTCCGGAAGTTGCTCGAGGACCTGCCCGCGCTCGACGGACGACTCGACGACTTCCTGGGTAACTTCGAACAGGATTTCCGTCTCGAGCAATTCCTGGAGCAACTCGCCGAGCTCGACAGGGTCTGTGTGGAGAACGCCGGAGACGGGCGCCTCGGCAAGGATGGGGCGAAAACCCGGGCGTTACTCGCAGAAGTATTTCGGCAATTGCGCGATGAGGCGCCGAATCTGTTCGAACCCGGTTCGCGCAGAAAGTCCGACTTCTTCCGCGACATTGCAGGGTCGCAGTATTCCAAAGCGTCGGAGTCGATCGTCCAGGGCAGCGGGATCAGTTTCGAGTCGATGCTGAATGTCTATGACCGATCGATCATCGACGTCGAAAACCGTATCAGCAGCATCGCGGATGAATCCAAATTCATGAGCGCGCTCGTGCGGACTTGCAAGCGTTCGAGAGGGTTTTCCGGGCTGCTCGATGATTTGCGGGTACCGCTGGAAAACCTGCTGGGCACGGAATTCGAGGAAGGCTACGTGATCGGAACCGGATACGGCCGGGCCACCCTGCCGTTCTCGAAGGAACACATACGCTCCGAGATCCTGTGCCATGGCCTCGGCGCGCACATCATGTATCCGAAGACGTCGACCGTGCTGGACATCGGCGGGCAGGACACCAAGGCGATACAGGTCGACCGAGACGGAATCGTCGAGAGTTTTCAGATGAATGATCGCTGCGCGGCGGGTTGCGGCCGGTATCTCGGCTATATCGCCGACGAAATGAACCTCGGCCTCCACGAGCTCGGGCCGATGGCGATGCAGTCAAAACGGAAGGTGCGCATCAATTCCACCTGTACCGTTTTCGCCGGCGCGGAACTGCGCGATCGCCTGTCGATGGGCGAGAAACGGGAGGACATCGTCGCCGGGCTGCATCGCGCGATCATCCTGCGCGCGATGTCAATCCTGTCGAGATCCGGCGGCATACGTGATCAATTTACATTTACCGGTGGCGTCGCCAAAAACGAAGCGGCCGTAGCTGTACTGAAACAAATCGCGTTCGAGAACTATGGTGAAGTCACGATGAATGTAGATCCGGATTCCATATATACAGGTGCGCTGGGCGCCGCCATTTTCGCGCGACGTGTCGCTGTGCACTGAGCAAGGGACCTGAAATGACACTGGCAGCAGGAATCGACCTCGGCACCGGTGCAGTCAAGACAGTCCTGTTCGACGTCTCCGGCGGCGAGACCAGATGGCTGGCGAGGCATACCAGCCGGATCCGCCGGCGCGACCCCATGCTGCTGGCCAGGGAGGCCTACGACAATATGACGGCGGAACTCGATCTGGAACCGGAGCGCGTCGACTATGTCGCGACCACCGGCGACGGTGAAAACATTCCGTTTCGCACCGGGCATTTTTATTCGATGACGACTCATGCGCGGGGAGCCGTCTATCTGCAACCGGGCATCAATGCCGTAATCGACGCAGGCGCGCTGCACGGCAGGGCGATCGCAACAGACGAGCGCGGCAAGGTGTTGACCTACAAGATGACCAGCCAGTGCGCGTCGGGGTCGGGCCAGTTTCTGGAGAACATTGCACGATACCTCGGCGTCGCCCTCGAAGAGGTGGGCGGGATCTCCAGGACCGCCGACAATCCCGAGACCGTCAGCAGCATCTGCGCCGTTCTTGCCGAAACCGACGTGATCAACATGATCTCGAGAGGTATCAGCACCGCGAATATCCTCAAGGGCATCCATATCGCCATGGCGAGCCGGCTTGTCAGACTCCTGAAATCCATAAAGGCCCGGGAGGGAAGCCTGCTCCTGACCGGCGGGCTCGCGTCCGACGAGGGCCTGATCCAGGCGATGGAGGAGCAGGTCATCGAGCAGAAGCTGAAGGTTAAGATCCTGAGTCACCCGGACTCGATCTACGCCGGCGCTATCGGCGCGGCGCTCTGGGGCGCTTTTCGTCACGACAAACTGCTCGAGGCCAAACACGGTGTGCCGGCTGCCGACCTGGATGCCTACGACGCCGGCCGACCCGTCCTGGCAGTCGACCTCGGCGCTGAGGAGGTCGAGTGCCCGATGACCGGTGTTACGGAATCGAGCAGCGCGGCCTGCCCGGCCGACGAGTCGAATGCGCGCGAAACGGTGGAGAAGAACACATGATTCCGACAGAAATTCTCGAAGACGAGCATCGTCTCATCGAACGGGTCCTCGACTGTCTCGAGGAAGCCGCCGGACGCCTGGACAGCGGTGAGGTCGTGAGCCCCGACTTCTTCCTCGAGGCGGCTGAATTCATTGCCGGCTTTGCCGATCGATGTCATCACGCCAAGGAAGAAGACATCCTGTTTGTGGCGATGACGGCGAGAGACATGCCGCGGGACTCCGGCCCGGTTGCCGTCATGTTGCACGAGCACGAGCAGGGCAGGAGGTATACGGCAGGATTCCGCGATGCGGCAGAGCGGATGAAAGCAGGCAATGCCGGGGCTGCCCGGGACGTGGTTCGGAATGTCTTCGATTACGTCGGCCTGCTGCGTGAACACATCAACAAGGAAGACCAGGTCCTCTATCCGATGGCCGGGCGGATCATCCCCGAGAGTGAAATGCAGGAAGTGGCGGAAGCCATCCGGCGCATCGTCACCGAAGATGAGCAGAGCGGCCGTTCGGCAAGGTATAGGGCGCTCGCCGACAAGCTCGCCGAATACGTGCGCAGCCTGAGCGGTGACCGACCTCAGGAATTGTCGGCGTAACGGGCCTGGATGATCTCTGCGAGTATCGAGACGGCAATTTCGGCCGGCGACCGTCCACCCAGTGGCAGGCCGATCGGCCCGGAGATGCGCCGCAGTGTTTTGTCGTCGAATCCGCGTTCGGCGAGCCGCTTTATTCTCTTCGCGTGGTTTTTCCCGCTGCCGAGAGCGCCGATGTAAAACGCTTCGGATTCCAGTGCGGCCGCCAGCGCCGGGTCGTCGATCTTGGCGTCGTGGCTGAGCGTGACGACGGCGGTGCGCGCATCCGGCGACAACTCCGGCATTATTTCCTGCGGCCACGCGTTACTGATGTCGGTGTTGGGAAAACGCCCGGGCGAGGCAAAAGCAGTGCGCGGATCGATCAACTGTACTTCGTACCCGGCAATCCGGGCCATGGGGATCAGGGCCTGGGCGATGTGCACACCGCCGACGACGATCAGCTTCGGCGGCGAAGAAAAAATCTGTAACTGGTAGCGTTCCCCGGCAATCTCCACTGTCGTGGCGTCATCACGGCGAAAAGCGTCTCTGCCACAGCGCAGCAGCCGGTCGGGGATCTCGGCCGTGTCGCCATGAGCGCCCCCGTCGTCGATCAGTACCTGATGTCCGCTTGTCAATCCGCGCACCAGCACGGCAGGTTGGTGCCTGTCACGGGCCGCGATCAGCCGCCGCAGCATGTCGCGTTTCATTCGACGGGCTCGATGAGAATCTGGATCTGCCCGCCGCAGGCCAACCCGACCTGCCAGGCCTCGTCGTCAGTGACCCCGAAATCCAACAGCTGTTGCCTGCCGCTGCCGATGACCTCCTTCGCCGCGCGGATCACTTCCCCCTCGACACAACCGCCCGAGACCGATCCCTCGAACGAACCGTCCTCGGCGACCACGAGATTGCTGCCCGCAGGCCGCGGTGACGAACCCCAGGTCTGAACGACCGTGGCCAGCGCCACGGACTGTCCCGCATCAGTCCACTCGAGCGCCAGCCGCAGCACGTCGAGGGAATCGCGCTCTGTAACAGTCGCCTGATTCATGGATTGCGCTCTGACATGATTGTGAAGAAACCGGATTATAGACCCCG
>JBHHWI010000117.1:0-9039 GCA_046756445.1 Woeseia sp.
AATATTACCTATCCGCTCTGCGACTATCTTTTTGGCACGGTTTACAGGGAACCTGACCAGAACCTGTCTCAAGATACGTCGTGAGCCGCATTTCGGCTCTTGCGCCCTAAAGGTATGGGACCGGTCGGCGAGTATGCTGAGATTCGGGTTCCGTCTGGTCGTTGTGTCAGCGCCAGCTCATCAGCAATCCTGTTTGCCACAATGTCAGCGCGGGCGATTCGATCGCGAACGGAGACTCCGCCGCGGTAACTCGCCTCGAGTTGTAGTCCGGGCAGGTGATGCAGGCAAGCCGAGACTGCTCTCATGCGTCCGTAATACCGACCGTGATACATCGGCATCGCACTGCGGTGCCGATCGATTCGTACCATTTCCGGATCGCCCCGGATGCCGAGCATCGGGCCGATCACGTCCAGAATCTCGGCAACGCTGCGGTGATCGTCCCAGTCCACTGCTTCCGGCACACGCGAAGCCCCGAGATAGCTGGTCAACAGGACTTTCCCCGCCGGGGCCCGGTCCGGGAACAGGCTGCTCATCCACAGACACCCCGTTGCCGCGACGTCGGTACGGCGCGGTATGAGGAAGCCGGTGCCGTCCAGCGCGTGCTTGATGGCATGGCGATCGAATCCGGTATGTACAACGGCGAGAGGTGCGTACTGAATGCCGCTCAGTAACTTTGCCAGATCCGGGTCCAGGGGCGTAAGCAAAGTTGCGGCGGCTTTCGCCGGCACGCTAAGCACGACATGCCGCGCGGCAACTGATGAATCGGTTCCGTTGGTCGTGGCCCTCGCCCGCCAATCCGGTCCGTGTTTCACTAATTCCACCGCGGCGTGATCGGGACGAAATCGCATACCGGGGTTGTTCACCAGAGACTTCACCAGAGTGGACATGCCGCCGCTGAAAGAGAACGCCTCCTGCGGCGTGGCGGTGCGCCGATTCAGGAACTTGTGAACGAGTATCCCGAGAGTAAGGCTTCCGTATCGTTTTTCCAGCGCGGTCATGCGGGGCAATACCGAGTATGCATTGGCCAGGTCCGGGTCCGATGCCAGTACCCCGCTGACAAAGGGTTCCATGGCGTTTTCCAGCACTTCCCGGCCGATGCGCCGATTTATGAAGTCGCTAACTGTTTCATCCTCGTGCCCACCCTTGCGGACAAACGGTTCAGCCAGAAGCCGCAGCTTGCCTGCCGGGCTCCAAATCGGTGAGTTGATCAAGGCGCCCAACTTCGTTGGCGCTGCGACCAGCTTGTCGTCGTGCATCACGTAGCGCCGCACTACCGGCGCGAGCATCGACTTCTTCGACTCGAGATTGGATTGCTCGATAAACCGATTCACCTCGGGCCGAAAATTCATCACCATGTTGGCGGCACGCTCGGTTACGTAACCACGGCTGTCTTTGTTGGTTTCGATCTTGCCGCCCGCCGTGGGGCTGCTCTCCCAGAGTTCTACGGATACGCCCTGGTGCACCAGGCAGGTCGCGATAGAGAGGCCGGATATGCCACCGCCGATGACCAGGACGTCAACGTCGCTCATCGTGCCTGCCCTCGTGGTGGTCCGCCGCCGCCGAAACGCTTCGCCACGAGCTCATCCAGGTGTTCGGGCGTTACGCAACTGAGCCCCAGTTCGGCGACATAGGCTTCGGCGCGCTTTTTAACCATTTTCCGCAGAAAACCGGGGACCCGGGTCAGGCGTTGCCCTGCCTCGGTACTCCAGGAAATGTCGCAATGGGCGTCGTCTGACAATGGCTGAATGACCGGGCCGCCGCGCGGTTCGTAGTCGCACCACGGATCCGGATCCATCAAATCACCACCCAGCGCGAGCGGTCGTGCACGGCAACCGCCACACAGCTTGCGGTACTCGCAGGCACCACAGGAGCCACGCAATTCGGGTTCGCGCAGCGATTGCAGTGCCGGCGAGCAAGTCCACAATGTCTTGAAAGAATCGCGCCGAATATTCCCGACCTGGTCGGGGATATAGGGACAAGCCGTCAGTGCGCCTTCCGGCGTGATTCGGCAGTAGTGGGTTCCCGCGATGCAGCCATCCCCGTCCTGCCCGCTGATGCGGTTCAGAGCCGATGCGGGCTTGCGCTGGTGGGCAATCCGCTTGAAGTGCGGCGCGCATCGGGCGCGGATAATCAGGTCCGGGCACCGTTGTTGAGCCTCGATCAATTCACCGAGGACCTGCTCGTAGCGCTTTGGTGTCAGGTCCGTCACGGATTCGCCACGGCCGGTGCATACCAGGAAGAAGATATTCAACACTCGCGCACCACAATCACGCGCGAAATCGATCATCCCCGGCAATTCGTGGGCGTTGTTCTCGGAGATCGAGAAGTGGATCTGAAACGACACGTCATGACGACGGCACGCTTCGATGCCGGCCATGGTCAGTGCCCATGCACCGGATCGGCCACGGAATCTGTCATGGTATTGGGGATCCAACGAGTCCACGCTGATGCCGAGGCCGAGTACGCCGGCGCGCTTCAGGGAGCGCACGCGGTGCTCCTTCAGCATGATGCCGTTGGTGCCGACGACCATGGCAAGGTTCAGGGCGGCGCCGTAACTGATGATCTCTTCCAGGTCGCGTCGCATCAACGGCTCCCCACCCGTCAACACCACCATGGGTCCGTCGCCGCACAGAACGACGTCATCCAGAAGCCGGCAAACCTCGTCGGTCGTGAGTTCAAGCGGGCTGCCGTTCTCTAATGTGTGTGCATCCAGGTAACAATGATCACAGGCCAGGTTGCAGCGCCGCGTGAGATTGATCGCCAGTAATGACAGCTCATTCTTTACCGGCGCTCCAGGCATTGCACTCATTGTCCACGTCCTCCGTCGTCGTTGTATTGGTCGGGGGCGGCCTCCGAGTGAAATATGCCCTTGTCGGCCCACGATTCACGGGCGCGCGCCATTACCTCCGTCGTGACCGAAGTGACGCCGAGCTGTTGCGCACATCGCTCGACCTCCCTGATCACCATGCCTCGCACGATCTCCGGAATCTTCTGCAATCGTTGCCAGACGGAATCGTCCCAATGCAGTTGCGCGCTTTGTTTTGCCGAGCCTGCGCTCCATTCCGCGTATTTCTCTTCAAGCAATTCAGGCGTGACGATTTCTTTGCCCTTGCGCAGTGCGAACGCTTCGACTCGCCGCCGGGTCATGGTGCGTATGAAACCCTCCGGTACGCGGTGCAGCCGCTGCCTCGCCGCGCTGTCCCAGGTCAGGCTCTCGTCCTCCGTTGCCGGCTCCGCTTGCTCCCGGTGAGCAAATGGGCAGGCGCCCGCCGCCGAAGCAGCTTGCTGCCCGGGGAGGAAGTCGCGGACATGCTCGTGCTGAACCTCTTCTTTGTTGTCACGGCGCGCTTTCTTCTCGGCGCGTCGCCGAATCGTTTCGCGCACAGAGGGCTCCGCCACCGTTTGCAGCAGCGCCAAAGCGGCGTCCGACCACTCCATCTCCTCCATGGTGGTCTGGCCACCGCCGAGCTCGCCCGCGTCATGAGCCGCAACGATCTCGGCCATGGCCTCGCGAGCCTGCGCGGGGCAGAGCTCTGCCGTGGCTTCATCGACGATGCTCTCCGTGACGACCGTATGGCCGCGCTCCTGGGCGAAGCGCAGGATCGCCATGCGGACCATGTTCAGCGCGTGCGCAGGTACGTTTTCCATGCGCTTCTCGGCCTCACGCGTCCATGATGTGGTGACATCGGCGACGACATCGACGCGCGGCTGATACTGCCGCTGACTGAGGAGCACGGCGCAGTCGACGTTGCGCAGCAACGCCTCCGCGTTGCCGCCGATATCAAGCTCCGGGTCGGCGTGAATACCCAGCTTGCCGATGACGAGCAGCGAAGGCTTGAGTTCCAGCAGGTATTTTTCGATGGCATCGTGAGGCTTGCCATCGAGCAATACCGTTTCCACATCCTGCCCGTGGTCCGCGGCGATGCTCCTCGCCACGGCGAGATGGCCCTCGTAGATCTTCGCCAGGCCGGAGTCGATGATCTCCTCGTGCAGTTTCTCCTGGTCTTTGAAACGAAATACCTTGCTGGCCTCTTCGGAAAGCACGCCGGCGATGCGATTGAATGCCACGTAGTGGTAGTACGGGTCGAAGGCGGCCAGCACATGCAGCGGCACTGCCCATGCTCCAGCCAGCGATATCGCCGTCCTGAGGCCGCCGTAGGAACGCGCAGAGCCGTCGATCGCGACCGCAATTGGTCCATCGTTCAATCGCTTGAGCGGATCCTTGATGACCAGCGTGTCGATATTCGACCGCCGCGCGACCCGGGCGCAGACGGTGCCGAGCCGGCTCCCGGCGATGGCGCCGAGGCCCAGCGCTCCCATGACCAGCAGATCGTGGCGACCGCTATTGGCCTCGTTCGCCAGCGCCCTGTAATTCTTGCCTTCGAGAGAGCGCCTCGCGAGTTCGATGCCCAGCTCGGCACTGCTTTTCTCTGCCTGATCCAGATACGAATCGGTGATGATCGACAAGCCACGGGAGATCAGATCGTCATGCACCTCGCGTTGTCGCTCCAGCTCCTGTTCTTCACGGAACTGTTCGGGAAGGCCGCCCTCCATCTGTCGGAAGCGCGTGTCGTGCATCTTCGCAGCAAAGACATGGGTGCCGGTGATGCTTCCCTTGCACAGTGCTGCCAGTGTGGCCGCTTCGGCCATGCCTCGATTTGCATGATCGGATGAGTCCAGGGCAACGAGAATGTTCCTGTATAACTCCGTTTCCTGAGCGAGTACTGCGGCTGGGTTTTCCAGATTCATCATGACTTGCTCCCACGTTGAACGGCACCGATGACATAGACGAATATCCCGGACGCCACCAGCAGGATGTACATCTCGCTGATTGCGTACCCGCCGCGCCAGGCCAACATGCTGTCCAGCACGCCGAGTATGATCAGGGTGACACCGAGTAAGCGCGTGATTACGCCTTTTTGCCTGTCTGCGCTCATTGCTGCTCCTTGCCGGCACGTGATGCGCTGCGCGCCCACGCCAGCTCCCCGCCTGCGATGACAGCGATCACGATCAGGGCAAAAATCGCCGGCCCGGGTCCGGCAGGCGGCTTCAACAGCAACCAGTACCAGCTCGTCATCGTGTGTCTGGATCCGCGTTCGCCGTTGCTCCCGTCCCAGGCGGCCAGGGCGAGAGGGATATAGCGTCCTTCGAGAAACTGGGTATCCTGCTCCGGGTTCGCCGTCACCAGCGCTCTGCTCATGACGACCCGCCAGGTCCCATCCCGGTAGGTACCGGTTGCGCGAATATCCGTCCGGGCGGCGTCCCGGCGCTCGATGTCGTCGATCCCGCGGGCGTTGATCAGAGAAACACTTTCGGGTTCATCGCTGCTAGGACTTTTCCATTGCCAGATGTTCACGACATGCGTGGAATCGCCCATGCCGAAGTAAGGCTTTTCCATTCCCTGCGGTAACTCCAGCGGGAGCTGGATGGCGACCGAGTCCTCGAAGACCTGCCCGTCGGCGATTTTCTCGGCGGCCTCGTCACCCGGAATACTCCTGGTCCGGTCATCCCACTCCAGCAGGAATGCGATGTTTTCCTCGTCGTACAAAGCGCTTATCGAAATCGTATCGTTCGAGGGTCGGAACAGACGGTCTTTTGCGAGCAATTGCGGCACCAGGAAAAACGTGCTCGGTTGTGCCTGCTCCCATGCAGGGTCGTCGGGGGTATCCGGGACGCCGCCAGGCAGCGATACCGCTTTGACCACCGTATTCTCAGGAAGGACGATCTTGTCGGTCTTTGCCAGCGAGCTGACATAGTTCGCGACATGCCAGCGTTCTTCCACGCTGAGAACCTTGTCGCTCACCGGATCGGCGAACGACGGCATCTGGGTGCCGGGGATACCGGTGGATATGCGGCTGTAGATATCGCGGGGATCGTTGCTGGCGCGAAAGGTCCACGGCTTGGTGAGATTTCTCGGCCAGGTCCTCTCTCCGTTGTCGTCCTTCAGGCTCTTTACGGCATCGCCCTTGCCCTCCTGCCCGTGGCACTCGGAGCAACGGTCCCTGTCGAGGAACAGCTCCCTGCCTGATTGCGCGCTTTCGGCGTTACTTTCGATGGTTGTGCCGTAGTCGATCTGCTGGCCCGGTTGCTCGTCTTCTGCGTACCCGGCAAGCGTCTTGATATGCAGGACGAGGTCTGCCATATCCTGATCCGACAACACGTCCCCCCAACCGGGCATGGCGGTGCCCGGCATGCCGTCGCGGATCATCCGCAACAGATCATCATCGTTCGGCAGGAACTCTTCGAAGCCGGAACTCTTGAACTTGTACATCCCCAGCGTGAAATCCCGGGGCGGCGGATTGAGTCGCTCGGCAGCAGGACCCAGACCGTCGCCGTCGGCGCCGTGACATCCCTGGCAGCGATGGGCGTAGATGTCCGCTGCCCGGTCCCCGGTATCGACCTGTGCGACGCCTGAGCGCGCCGCGCACAGCGCGGCGACGCAGATGACCAGCCTGGCTGTCGCCGAATTCATCACGACTCCTGCTCCCAGGTCCTCGGTCGATGCCCGGTGTAGTCGTACAAAAACAGGATTACTTTCCAGATCTCGTCTTCTGTCAGAAAGTTTTCCCAGACCGGCATCGAAGACAGCCAGGGCGCCGCCTCCTGCGGCAGTCCGGGGCCGCCGGTCGCGATACGCCAGAACAGGAAGGACTCCTGGAGCTGGGCGATCGTGCCGACGTCCTGGAAACTCAGGGGGACGGGGTTCAGACCCTGGGCATAGGGCCCTTTGCCGTCCAGCTTGTCGCCGTGGCAATAGTGGCAGTTCCTGATGTGGACCTCGGCACCCTCCGCCACGAGCAGTTGATACTTCTCGGGATCTTCTTTCTCGTATCTCCGATAGGGATTTTCCAGCGTCAGCAGGTCAAAGCGCTTGCCGAAGATCTTTACTGTCGATGGCGGCGCCGGATGGATGCTTCGCAGTTCCACCGGTGCGTCGAAGCCCGGCAGCATCGCATTGAACGTGTATGCGCCGGCCAGCAGCGGGACTGCGACGAATACTGCATTACGAACGCGTTTCCTTGCCGGATCCTCCACCAGCGCTTTTATCGGCGCGATCAGCTCCCGGGTGCTCTCATCGGTGAACGTAAACACCATGAACAGCCCTGCGGCCACGAAAAACATATACATGGTCAGAAGGCTCGAAGGGACAGGCTGGCCGAGGATGAGCCCGAAGACGGCCTTGAAAGCGGCATAGATGCCGACGAATATCAATACCGCCTGCAACAATCTGGGAATCTTCATGCCATGCGCACCGTGCTATTTCAACCCGGCCAGGTGATCCACGATCATCTCCACCTCGCTGACATACATCTGCTGCGCATAAGTATTCGGCATGAGGTTCGGCATAAACCCCTGCGCGATTTCTGCGTTCGGGTCGAGGATGGCGCGTCGCAGGTATGCCCTGTCGCGCCTGGCACCGATCGGGCTGAGGTCCGGGCCTATTTGCCCCCCGGTCCCCTCGAATGCGTGGCATGCGGTGCAGGCAAACCGAGTAAAGGCTTCCTCGGGTGACTGGAGCGGTCGCGCGGCTGCCGCTGCCTTTGCATCCTCCTGCACATCGGCGGTGTCGGCCGGTATCTGCACGGTGACATCCAGGCCCCAGCGATCTTGTAGATAAGCGATAACGGCCGAGACTTCCGCCTCCGACAAACGGGCGCTCCCGCCTGAGGCAGCCGGCATCGGGCTTTCGGTGTCATTCGTGCCCGCCTTGCCAAAACCGACGACTACGTAAACCGAGGGCTCCAGCATGGATTCACGCAGATACGCTTCCACGGTCTCTGCCTGACCGCCATAGCGGGCATCGCGCAGTCGCTCAGCGATAGTTGCGGCGGCGTTGTCCAGCAACGGCGCCCGTTCGCCAACGGGATTGTGGCACAAGGTGCAGGTTCCCTTTCCGTTGAATATCCTGTCCCCCAGGGCGACGAAACTCTCCATCGTCATCGCACTCAGGTCCAGTTCTTCTTCTACCGGCGGCGGAGCGGGCTCCAGCTGAGGGATCCCGAAATTGGAAAACAGCGTGAAGAGGCCGATGGTCAACAGACCGAAGGCAACGACTTTTGCAAGATTCGTCATGCTGGGCGTGCCTTCCAGTAATGCGCGGCGCTGGCTTGTCGCCCCGCAAGCTGGCTCAGCCAGAAGATGAAAATCACCAGCATCAGAAAAATAATCGCCCCGATGGACACGACATTGGCCGCGTATCCCAGTGTCGGCGTAAAAGCGTCCGCAGAGGCATCGCGGAAAATATCTTTTACGTGCCAGTGCTGCCTCAGGCCGAAGCGGATGTAGCCCATCAGCCCCATCAACCAGGTGAACGCAACCGCCAGCAGGAACAGGGCATACTGGGCCCTGTCGGGAATACGTCCCCAATGCAGCGGAGCGACCTGTTTTGCGCCTTTGTACATCAACGCATCGATGATGGTACTTGCCACGATGATGGTCAGGGTCGTCAGCACCTGCGGTATGGAAGAGGCAACCTTATATGCAGTATTGGTGAAGTAACCGTGATAGACGCCCAGGAAGAGAATATTCAGGATGCCGGTGGCAAACAATGCGAACAGGACGGCATTGCCTGTCTTTACCCATGACACGGTCGGTATCCTGTTGGCACGCCGGTAGATCAGAAAGCTGACGGTCGTGAAGATGATCATCGTGTTCACGGCGATATTCTTCGCCGGCATGATCCCGAGCGGACCGAGGTACTTGTGATACGGCCCGCCGAGTGCTTTCAATTCTTCATTGGAAAGCACCAGGGTATGCGGTGTGAACCAGACCAGAAAGGCGGCGATGATCACAATCGCCAGGTACTTGACGAACTTGTTGTAGCGTACTGCGCCGTCGCTGCGACCCATGCCGCACCACAGATAGTAGTTGGCGGATAGAAACAGGGTGCCGATCAGTACGGCCTGGATGATAAAGAGCCAGGCGAAAATGCCGCCCATGGAAGTGATGCCCATCTGCTGGCTATAGGCATAGATTTCCGCCGTCAGGTAGTAGCCGGCAAACGGCAGTGGCAGCAGCGCGGAGATGGCGATGAAGTTG
>JBHHWI010000118.1:0-8853 GCA_046756445.1 Woeseia sp.
GCCGGCGGCGAGGCGCACCAGGCGCTGCTGAAGGCGAAACGCCGGATCCGCGATCTGTCGCGGGACGACCCGGTAACCGGTCTGCTCAACGGCAAGGCGTTTCGCGATGTACTGTCCCACGACTGGGCCGTCGCGGCCAGGGAAAAGACCACCCTGGCGCTCGTGTGTTTCTCGCTCGACGACTTCGACGCTTACCTGGAAGTGTTCGGTCGGCATGCGACTGAAACCTGTCTTCGCCGCGTCGCCCAGGCCATACGACGATGTCTCAGGCGTGCCAGCGACGTCGCGGCAAGAATCGACAACGGCAAGCTGATTGTGTTGTCGCACTCATCGGATGAAGGGGGCGTCAAGGAATTTGCCGCGAGGATATCAGCCGGAGTGCGCGATCTGGGCATGCATCATCCCCGCTCGAGTGTGGCGCGCTTCGTTACCGTCAGTTTCAGGATCTGCGTCATGCGGGCAGGGCGAAAAGGCGCGAGCGCCACGGACTTTCTGCAAAAGGTCCTGGACGTCTAGCCTGGCAGCAGATCGTCCGTGTCGTCGAAGATCTCCTCTTCGGGTTCCTCGACCCGGGTCACCTTCGCAATGACGCCGAACCTGGGATGGTCGAAGTAGCGGATGTCCCCGTTCCTCATGATGCGATCCTCGGAAATGCGGTAGCGGATCCGGGGTGGCGCGGGCTGGTACCCGGTCGAGAATCGCGCATCGCCGAAGACCGGCACATCCTCCGAAAGTCGCTCGGCGGACGGCCTGCCCCCGAATTCCGCATCGAGTGTCAGATCGACCACGAAATGCAGGTAGCGCCCGCGGTAGAGCATCACGCTGCCTTCCAGTCCGGGCGGCGGATTATCGAGGGTGGTCAGCTCGATCGGCGAGGTCGACGCTTTCTCGAATGTACTCTGGGTCCAGGCCGCCCGCATGATCGGCTCATAGGCATCGAGATCGACGAGCCTGCCGTATATCGCGCCGGTCGTGTAGTCCCCGGGATCGAGCGGTGCGAGCTCGACGTCCATGTAGCGTCGAGGGACGTCCGGCGTGTCGATCTCCGATAGCTCGTGGTCGTCGTCGAACGGACCGGCATCGAAAAACCGGTCGAATGTCCCGGGAGATCCGGCCTCCGCCGGCTGCTCGTCCGGCAACCAGAGTTCGTTCCCGGACGTTGCGCGTTCGCCGTAGGCAAAAATGATCAACTCGACCGCATAGCGCCGGATCGGTTCGACGGCGTCTTCGTCCTCATCACCGGGCAATAGCCCGGTATCCTGCTGGGCAAGCGCCGGTACGCCGGCGAGCGCCAGGACCGCCGTGCTGAATGTGATTCGTTTCGACTTGCTCATATGTATCCTAGCCTGCCAGCGCCTGCCGAGCGTCGCGGCCGGGTTTGGCGACAACCAGTGTAAGCAGATCCTCCACGAATTTGAATCTTTGTTCGGGAGTATCCAGTTTGTGGCGAAACTGCAGCCGATGGGCGCTCTGCATTCGATAGGTCCGACCGTTATCCTGCACGAGGCCGACCAGTGATACGGGATCGACTTGGGCTTGGCTGCCGAACTGTATGTAGCCGCCCGACTCCGATGCGTCGATCTTGTCGATGCCGAGGCGCAGGGCGTCCTGCTTGATCGCGGCAATCCGCAAAAGGTTTCTGGCCGCCTGCGGCAACAGGCCGAAGCGGTCGATCAGTTCGACCTGAAGGCCCTCCAGCTGCTCCCTGGATCCGGTGTTCGATATGCGCTTGTACATGATCAGCCGCAGGTGAACATCGGGCATGTAGTCCTCCGGCAACAGCGCAGGCACATGCAGGTTGATGTCGACGCCGGCATTGAGCGGCCCGTCCAGATCCGGCTGCTCGCCTGCCTTCAACGATTCAACGGCCCGGGCCAGCAGTTCCGTGTAGAGCGCGAAACCGATTTCCTGAATCTGGCCACTCTGCACGTCACCCAGCAGTTCGCCGGCGCCCCGGATCTCGAGGTCGTGTGTCGCGAGCACGAACCCCGAACCCAGGTCATCGAGCGAATCGATGGCTTCCAGACGCTTGACCGCATCGGCGGTCATCGCGCCCCTGGGCGGCGCCACGAGAAACGCGTAGGCCCGATGGTGAGACCGTCCCACGCGGCCGCGCAGCTGATGAAGTTGCGCAAGCCCGAATCGGTCCGCCCGATCGATCACGATCGTGTTTGCAGTCGGCACATCGATGCCGCTCTCCACGATCGTCGTGCATAACAGGACGTTGAAACGGCGATGATAGAAGTCGAGCATGACCCGCTCGAGCTTCCTTTCCGCCATCTGCCCGTGGCCGGTCCGGATACTTGCCTCCGGTACGAGGCTCGCCAGCCGCGCCCCGACGGCATCGATGTCTTCCACCCGGTTATGAATGAAATATACCTGGCCGCCGCGCCTGATTTCGCGTAGCACGGCCTCCCGGATGACGACGTCGCTCCATTCGCTCACAAAGGTCTTGACGGCCAGCCGCTTCGCCGGTGGCGTCGTGATCAGCGACATCTCACGGAGTCCGCCGAGCGCCATGTTCAGCGTTCGCGGAATGGGTGTCGCGGTCAGCGTCAGCACGTCCACTTCGCTTCGCAGGGCCTTGATGGCTTCCTTGTGGCGAACGCCGAAGCGGTGTTCCTCGTCGACGATCACCAGCCCGATGTCGGAGAAGTCTCTGGTGTGTTGCAACAGCCGGTGCGTGCCGATGACTATATCGACGGTCCCCCGGCGCATGCCCTCGACGACGTCCTGAGCGTCTTTGTGGGAACGGAAACGCGACAGGATCTCGACCCGCACCGGCCAATCCGCGAAGCGGTCCCTGAATGTCTGCCCGTGCTGCTGCGCCAGCAGCGTCGTCGGCACCATCACGGCGACCTGCTTGCCGCCATGTACGGCCGCGAACGAGGCCCGCAGGGCGACCTCTGTCTTGCCGAAGCCGACGTCGCCGCACACGACACGGTCCATGGGTTTGCCGGACGCCAGGTCGTCCAGCACTTCGTCGATGGTGCGCGCCTGGTCCTCCGTGAGCTCGAATGGGAATCCGGCCGAGAATGCCCGATAGTCCGCCTCCTGCCAGTGAAAGCGGTGCCCGGGTCTGGCCGCGCGCCTGGCATAGACGTCGAGCAGCTCGGCGGCAACGTCGCGGACCTTCCTGATGGCGCGCTGCCGGGCCTTTGACCACTGATCGCTGCCGAGCCTGTGCAGCGGCGCGTGCTCGGGAGTGGCGCCCGTGTATCGCGTAATCAGGTCCAGCGCGTGCACGGGAACATACAGCTTGTCGCCGCCGGCATACTCGAGACTCAGAAACTCGCCGGACACGCCCCCGGCCTCCAGCATTGCGAGCCCCAGATACCGGCCAACCCCGTATTCCGAGTGCACCACCGGCGATCCCTCCTCGAGATCGTTGAGTTGCCGGATGATCGTTTCGGGATCTCGCTCCGCCCGGCGTCTCCGGCCGCGCTGCCGTGGCTTTTCGCCGAACAGCTGCTGCTCGCTGATAATTGCGACGCGCGCCTCGGGCAGCAACACGCCCGCTTCGACCGGCGACACGGCGGCGCCTATCCTGGTGTCGCCGGCCAGGAACGCCTGCCAGCTCTCGACCCGGGCCACATCGAGATTGCGCCCCGTCAGCATCTCGCAGACGCTCTCCCGCCGGCCCGGCGACTCGGCCGTGAACAGGACCCGGCCGTCGAATGATTCAAGGAATTCGACCAGCCCCCGGGCCGCATCCTCGTATCGTCCTTCGATCCGTAACGCCGGCGGCATCCTGGCCGGCAGGTTGGCGGCCGCAGCCGATGCTCGCAGCGACCGCGAGGAATACTCGATCAGGCTGTAGTCGCAAAGGCGATTGCCGATGTCGGCGGGCTTCCAGAAACATTCTTGCGGGAGCAACACAGGCCGCTCCGGGTCCAGGCTGCAGATCTCGTGCCGCTCCTGAATCTCCGCCCATGCCTGATCGAGAATGCGCGACACCTCGGTAGGAACAACGAGAATGCTGTTTGATGGCAGAAAATCGAGCAGGCTCGACGTCGATTCGAAGAACAGCGGCAGGTAATACTCGATGCCGCCATGCGCGGTCCCCGCCGAGACTTCGCGATACACGCGTGACCGCGATGGCTGGCCTTCGAAACGCTCCCGGTAGCGGTCCCGGAATCTGCCGATGCCTTCCTGATCGAGCGGAATCTCCCTGGCCGGCAATACCCGTATCCGGTCGGTTGTCTCGAGAGACAACTGAGTCTGGGGGTCGAATGTCCGCAAGGTTTCGACTTCGTTGCCAAAGAAGTCGATGCGCAGCGGGGTGGACGAGCCCATCGGAAATACGTCGAGCAGTGAGCCGCGTACGGCGAACTCCCCGTGCTCGTGGACCTCCGGCACACGCAGATAGCCTGACGCGATCAGGCCGTCTATGAAACCCTGACGTTCGAGTTGCTGCCCCCGCTCGAGCGAAAGCGATCGCGCCGCGAGGTAGTCGTCCGGCGGTAATCGCTGTAACAGGACCGGCGCCGAGGCAATGAGGATGCCGTTTGCGTGGTCCGGGAGGTCCGACAGGACGCGGAGTCGTTGCGAGATGATGTCCTGGTGCGGAGAGAAGCTGTCGAATGGCAGCGTCTCCCACTCGACAAAATGGGATACCGGCAGATCCGCATCGGCAAAAAACCGGATTTCGGCCTCGAGCTGATCCGCGTGCCGGGGATCGGCTGCCAGCACGAGTACCGGCCTGTCCGAGTCGCGGGCGATCTCGGCCACGGCCAGTGCCGCGGCGGCGCCGATCAGGCGTCCCCATGCGGCTGTTCGGCCGGGTTCCGGCGCGTCGACAAGCGACGATGAAAATCTGCGAGGCACGAATCCGACACCGTCAGGAAAACGGCCAGCGATTATCTCACAGACGGATGACCCGTCGTGCGGCGTCGCGATGCCTGCGGGCGACTAGCCTGAAAATTGCACGAGACCGCCCGAGATTGCCGAGATGGTCATGATTTTGATATGAATGGCGATAATTCTTGATGGTGACACTTTGTAGTATTCACCGGCTGTCCGGTCTGTGGCCGGATCTCGTTACGCCTGACTGGCTCTTCCTTCGAGCCATAGCCCGCTATGGCTCTCAGTCCAGAGCGGCGTCAGCCGCGACGATCTCTTGTCCACAATCCCGGACTCTCGTGCAATTTTCAGGCTAGCGTTTCAGTACGGCGTGGATCACCCGGTCGTACTCGAAATACACGACGAATTTCTCGTAATGCCATCTCGAGATGGGTGGATCGCCGACCGCGGCTTCGGTGTTCTGCGGGGCCCCATACAGGGCTTCGACGCGTGCCTGCGTCATACCGCGGGTCGGCCGTCCGGATTCCTCATAGGCAGCCTGGTCGGCACCCTCGGTGCCTTGCATGTCCAGCGTCTCGCCACTGGCGGCGCCGGCGAAAAGACCGACGGCCACAAGCCAACCCGTATTGATGCGTGCAGAAATCTTGGCCATCTCGGAGTCTCCGGATAATTACAGGCCGACTATAGCACTCGGTAGCAGGTCAAAAAACAGTTAATTCAACGGCTTGCCACGCAAATGCCAGGGAGAATCGCGTAAATGCGAACCACGTCACAGTTGCAATCCTGGCCGCAGATTTGTGGTCTAATGCCGCCAATGATCGATCCTGTAGAACTCTTTCTCGGACTACGCTACCTCCGGGCCAAACGCCGCACTCGATTCGTCTCCTTCATTTCATTCATCTCGCTCGCCGGAATCGGCCTGGGCGTGGCGGCGCTTATCGTCATCCTGTCGGTCATGAACGGCTTCGAAGGCGAGTTGCGCGATCGGCTCGTGAGCATGAGCGCGCACGGCCGGCTGACCGGGCCGGAAATGCGAGTCCAGGACTGGCACACGCTTCGTGACGAGATGATTGCCGAGTCCGGGGTGGTCGCTGCGGCGCCGTACATCGAAATCGAGGGCATGATTCGCAACGGTGGCAGGCTGCAGGCGGTCCTCGTCGGCGGCGTGGTGCCCGAATTCGAACGCGAGGTATCCGGCTCCACGATCAATTTCGTGGAAGGCGATCTCGATGTCCTCGCGGCCGATACCAAGAGTATCGTCCTCGGCAGGATTCTGGCAACGGAACTCGGCGTGCGTATCGGGGACGGCGTCATTCTGCTGATTCCGAGGCCGACGGGAGACGGCGGTCTCGAGCCGGTCCTCGATCGCTTCGCCGTACGCGGCGTGTTCGAGGCGGGCTTGCAGGACCACGACGCCATGCTGGCGCTGGTACATGCGCAAGATGCCGCGAGATTGATGTCGCTCGGCGAGGAGGTCTCCGCGGTCCGGTTTCGCGCCGACGACGTGATGGCGGCGCCCGCGATCGCACAGTCATTACAGACCCGACTCGGACCGGCGGTCAACGCCAGCGACTGGACCGTGGAGAACGCCAGCTACTTCAGGGCTATTCGACTCGAGAAGATGATGATGTCCCTGATCCTGTCGCTGATCATCGGGGTGGCCGCATTCAATATCGTTGCGAGCCTGGTGATGGTCGTGACGGACAAGACCAGTGACATCGCGATCCTGAGGACGCTGGGCATGGGGCCGAACGGTGTGGTCCGCGTGTTCTTCATTCAGGGGGCCGTGATCGGCTGGCTGGGCGTCTTGCTGGGCGTGGTATCCGGACTCGTGCTGGCCATGAACGTGCCGACGGTCGTACCGTGGCTCGAGCAGCTGTTCGGGTTTCAGATAATGCCCGGTGACGTCTACTACGTCACCGACATCCCGTCGGACATCGAAATGCTCGACGTTGCCGTCATTGCTCTCGCGGCGTTCGCGCTGACTTCACTTGCCACGCTTTATCCGGCACGTCGTGCAGCCCACGTCAATCCATCGATGGCGCTGAGGTACGAATAGGCTGATGACGCACCGTTTCGAAACGTGGATCGGAACGCGATACGTGCGGGCGCGGACGAGCAATCGATTCGTGTCCCTGATATCCGCGATATCGATGCTGGGGATTGCGATCGCCGTTGCCGTTCTGATCATCGTCCTGTCGGTCGTGAACGGATTCGAGCGGGAACTCAGGGACCGCCTGTTGCTGATGTCGTCGCACGCAAACATCGAGGATCCCGGGGACGGCTTCGGAGACTGGCCAAAGCGCGTCGCCGACGCCACGGCGAATCCCTCGGTCACGGCCGCCGCGCCCTATGTCAATGGTCAGGCACTGGCGGTATCCGGAGAGAATCTCAGCGGTATCGAATTGCGAGGCATCGACCCCGAACTCGAGAACGCCGTGTCCGGCGTTGCCGGCGTGGTAACGGACGGCAGTCTGTCCAGCCTCGAGGAGCGCAGCTTTCGTATCGTCCTGGGCAGCGAGCTGGCCTCCGCGCTGGCCGTGGATATCGGGGACAAGCTTACCGTGGCGCTGGCACAGGGCATCGTCACACCGGCCGGAGTCATGCCGAGAACCCGGCGATTCAGCGTGTCGGGTATCTACCGCGTCGGTATGTATGAATTCGACCGAAGGCTCGCATTCGTCCATCTCGCAGACGCGCAACGACTTTATCGCAAGGGAAACACGGTGAACGGGATACGCCTCGCGGTGACTGATATTTACGCCGCGCCCGCAATCGTGCGAGAGGTCGCGCTCGACGCGGGAGGCGGCGTGCTGGTCAGTGACTGGACCCGACGGCACGTGAATTTTTTTCGCTCCATTCAGATTACCAAGTCAATCCTGTTCGTAATCCTGCTTCTGGTCGTCGCGGTCGCGGCGTTCAACATCGTATCGACACTGGTGATGGTGGTGAAGGACAAGCAATCCGACATTGCAATTCTCAGAACGGCAGGTGCCAACCCGTCCAGTATTCTGAGAATATTCATCACGCAGGGGAGCATCATCGGCATCGTTGGAACCCTGGCGGGCGTCGCCCTCGGTGTGCTGTTTACCGTGAATCTGGAGACCATCGTCGCGTTCATGGAATCGGCTTTCGGCATCAAGTTTCTGGCGGCCGACGTGTATTTCATCAGCGACCTGCCGGCGGACCTGCGCATGCCCGATGTCCTTAGGGTCGGTGCCATCGCGCTGGTTCTGGCGCTGGTGTCGACGATGTATCCGGCCTGGCGCGGCGCGCGCACGATGCCGGCCGAGGCGTTGCGTTATGAGTGAGCCTGTACTGGAGGGCAGCGCCATCGTGCGGCGATTCGAGGAGGGCGGATCGACACTCGAGGTCCTCAGTGGTGTTGATCTGAGCGTCGGGGCGGCAGAGAGGCTGGCAATCGTCGGTGCGTCGGGATCGGGCAAGACAACCCTGCTGCAGATAATGGGCGGTCTCGACACGCCCACGTCCGGTGAAGTGCGGGTCGACGGGCAGTCGATGCATGCGATCAGCGAGCGCCGGAAGGGCGAGTTGAGGAATCGCTACATCGGATTCGTCTACCAATTCCATCACCTGCTTCCGGAGTTCTCGGCGCAGGAGAATGTCGCCATGCCGCTCATGATCCGGAGAACCAGGCGGGAAGACGCGTTCGATCGGGCGCGTGCGTTGCTTGGCAGAGTAGGCTTGAGCGAGAGGCTGACCCACAAACCCGGCGAGTTATCGGGCGGCGAGCGACAGCGGGCCGCTGTTGCCCGCGCGCTGATCACCCGGCCGAAGCTCGTCCTTGCCGACGAGCCTACCGGCAACCTCGACGCCGGCAACGGCGAGCACGTCCTTCAACTGATGCTCGAACTCAATCGCGAACTGAATACCAGCCTGGTTCTGGTCACGCATGACCACTCGATTGCGAGACGGATGGACCGGATCATGTTGCTCGAAAACGGACGCTTGCAGCCGTTCGGCTAGCCTGAACTTTGCACGAGACCGCCCGAGATCATTGACAACGTTATGATTTCAATACGGATGACG
>JBHHWI010000119.1:0-8696 GCA_046756445.1 Woeseia sp.
CGAATACTGGCTGTTACAGCTACCAGCGATTACGCAGTTCGCGGAGTTTGAGAAACACGGTGCGCGGAACCGGGTCGTCACCGATTTCCGGAAACTGCTCTCGCAATCGCGCGATCACGGTGCGGCTGTCTAACCTGAAGAACGTGTTGAATTCCTTTTCCTGAGCGAGGGTGGTAACGAGCGCGTCGCTGGGATCCTGATCCTCGTATTTGGCGATCATGTCCGCGGCCACGGTGTTATCAGGCTCGCGATCGAGCGTGAACTTCAGGTTATTGATGAGGTAATCGTGTCCCGGATAGATGAGCGTTTGGTCATCGAGGCTGTCGAGCTGGCTGGAGAAGGTCTCGTAGAGCTCGCTGGGATGGCCGCCGTGATGGCAGTTTCCTGCGCCGGCGTTGAACAGCGTATCGCCGCTGAACAACGCCGGCTGATCGGTATGTGACAGCAGGCAGATGTGACTCATGGTGTGGCCCGGGGTATCGAGGCATTCGAGCTCGACGGATGTGCCCACATTGATGAGGTCTCCCGCGCCGACGCCGCGGTCCATGCCGGGAATGCGGCCGCCGGCGTTCTCATGCGCGATGATCTTCGCGCCCGTCGCCCTGGCCATCGCCTTGTTGCCGCCGGTGTGGTCGCCGTGCTCGTGGGTGTTGACGATCTGCGTAATCGTCCAGTCGTTGGCTTTTGCCGCTGCCAGGCATTTCCTGTGGTCCAGCGGATCGATCGCCAGCGCATCGCCGGTTTCGGGGCAGGCGATCAGGTAATTGAAGTTTCTGTAGGCGTTGCCGGTCCAGACCTGTTCAACAATCATGGGGCATTTCCTCGTCAGCACACCTGTCGAACACGAGCTCGCCGCCGACCCAGGTCTGAATGACCTGAATGTCGTCGATCTCGCTCTCGGGAATCTCGAAATAGTCACGGTCGAGGACGATGAAGTCGGCCCACTTGCCCGCCTCGAGGCTGCCCAGACGATCCTCCTGGTGCGCGGCGTAGGCCGGTGTCCAGGTAAACGAGTGCAGCGCCTCCGCCCGGGTCAGCCGCTCGCCGGCATACCAGCCGCCGTCGGGCAGGCCAGCGCGGCTCTTGCGGGTCACCGAGGCATAGAGCCCATGCATCGGATTGGCCAGTTCGACCGGGAAGTCGGAGCCGTTGGCAATGATCGCTCCCGAGTCGAGCATCTTGCGCCAGGCGTATGCGCCCTTGATTCTCTCAGGCCCCACGCGGTCTTCGGCCATGTTCATGTCGCTGGTTGCGTGGGTTGCCTGCATCGAGGCGACCACGCCGAGTTCCGCGAATCGGGGAATATCCTCCAGCCTGACGACCTGTGCGTGTTCGATCCGATTGCGCAGCGGCGACGGTTTTCCACCCTGGGCTTTGTCGATGGCATCGAGTGACTGTTTATTGCCCAGATCACCGATTGCATGAATGCAGACCTGGAATCCCATGTCGTTGGACTTCTTTACGAATCCGTCCAGCTGTTCCTGGGTCCAGAACGGCAGGCCCCGATTCTCGGCGTCGTCGTCGTACGGCTCGACCATCGCGGCGCCGCGGCTGCCCAGCGCGCCATCGACCATCAGCTTGACGGACGCGATCGCGAGACGGTCATTGCCATAGGAGGGAATCGGATTGCCGAGGGCATCCAGGTTCTCGCCCGCCCCGGCCAGCATCGCGTACACGCGCATCGGCAGCTCGCCGTCGTCGGCCATCGACAGGTAGGCTTCCGCCTCGGTGATATTGATGCCGGCATCGTGCACGCTGGTGAGCCCGAGTGAGGTCACGTGCCTGAAGGCTGCCAGAAAGGCCTTTCTGTAGTCTTCCCTGGACGGCGCCGGGATCTTGCCTGCAACCAGGTCCATCGCGTTGTCCACCAGCGTGCCCGTGGCATGCCCGCCGGAGTCGCGCTGGATCTTGCCCCCCACGGGATCGGGTGTATGGTCGTCTATTCCCGCGATTTCCAGGGCCTTGCTGTTCGCCCAGCCGGCGTGCCCGTCGATGCGGCGCAGCCAGACCGGGCGGTCGGCAACGACGGCATCGATATGCGCCGCGGTTGGAAACTCCCTGACCGGCCAGAGCACCTGGTTCCAGCCGCGCCCTTCGATCCAGCCGGAGCCGGGATTGACTCGTGCGTACTGGGCAATCCGTTCGACCGCGTCCTCGACGCTCGGCACGCCGGTGAGGTCCAGTTGCACCGTGAGGAACCCCTGATTGGACATGTGCACGTGCGAGTCGGCAAGACCAGGCAACACGAACCTTCCGCCGCCGTCGATCTGCCTGGCACCGGCGTGCTCTCCGATCAGATCTTCACCGCCGGTGGCGATCACGCGGCCGTCGTCGTCAAAAATGAGCACGCTGAATTGCCTGATTTCGCCGCTCGCCGTCGAGGTGTAGCCGGTCACCGAATGCAGCAGCGTGTCTGCCGGGGCCGGTTGTGCGGCGCAAGCCGAACACGTAACGACGACAAGTGTTCTGATAATCGATTTCAAGAGCCGATCCCCCGACGGTGACTTCGGAACGCTTTTGCCGCAATTGTAGATGATCGGGCAGCTCGATTGAGCACAGCGCCATTCGTACAATGATGTCCCCGCATCCGCCGCCCGATATGCCCGGTGGCCGCCGGGGCTGCGCAGATCGGGGCGGCCTGCGTTTGGCGCGGCCATGAGCATGCCTTATACCGGGGCTAAAGATTACGGCCCAAGTCATTGATTCCTCAGGAGTGGTATTTGGGCAACACCGGATTTTTGTAGTTTATTCGCAACAAAATAGCCACCTACAAACGGATATCTCAGCAATTGACCCAGAGCGTTGACATCGTGTGGTAATTCTGCGAAGTTTTGAGCTTGAAATCAGTCGCCTTTGAGCAACAGAAGGTCTGCTGACAGATTTCGACGACACCTTCAGGTACGATTTGGCGGGGGACCGCAAGGCCAAGACCAACGTACTGACGATGGTAGGAGCGGCTCCCGATGGGAGCCGCTTTTTTTTGTTGCGATTCAAAGCAGCGCGCCTCGCCAGTCAGCGATCGCTGCGCCGATGTCTTCCGGCGAGTCCTCTTGCAGAAAGTGACTGCCCCTGACGGTTACTTCCTGCTGATTTTGCCACCCCCGGCAGAACTCCCGTTGCGCGCCGGTCAGAATCGCACCGGGATCCGCATTGACGAACAGTTTGGGCAGGTCGGATTCCCCTATCCAGGCCGAATACCGGGCGACGATGTCGTGCACGTCTTCGGGCTCACCGTCGATCGGGATCTGCCGCGGCCAGCTAAGCGTCGGTCGCCGGTCTTCGCCGGGACTGGTAAACGGCCGGCGATACGCGTCCATCTCGGTATCGGTCAAATCCCGAAGCACCGATGCGGGCAGCACCCGCTCGACGAACATGTTCTTCTCCAGAACCATCGATTCGCCGGCGTCTGATCGAAATCCCCGGAATACGGCCCGAGCCGCGTCGGGCCAGTCGTCCCACGTCACCGGCCTGACGATGGCTTCCATGTAGGCGATGCCCAGTACCGCATCCGTGTGTTGATGCGCCCAGTCGAATCCGAGCGCGGAGCCCCAGTCGTGTATGACCAGCGTGACGCGATCGAGGATACCGAGCGTCTTCCAGGCGGCAAAGAGATAGTCACGGTGCTCGACGTAGCGATAGCTGTCGGGGCCCGGGTCATCGAGCTTGTCGGAATCGCCCATGCCGATCAGATCGACCGCGATGCAACGCCCCTGTGCGGCGAGACGGGGCATGATGTTGCGCCACAGATATGACGAAGTCGGGTTGCCGTGTTGGAAAACGATTGGATCGCCGGTCCCCATTTCGACATAGGCCATGCGTTTGCCCTGCACTTCGATGAATTGCTTTGTCGGTTCTTCGGCGCTTGCCATGGTCGCTTTCCCCCGGGATCGTGAATATCGGATTATGCTCTGTTAGATTGTGCCCTGACCAATAACAAGGAACAGCCATGGGGGAAGTCTATGACGCCTGACAACCGTTCGGCCTACTGGCGTGCCAACCTGAGGCTTGTCACTGCCTGTCTCTTTGTCTGGTTCGTCTGCTCGTACGGGTTCGGCATCCTGCTCGTCGAACAGCTCAACGGCGTCCGCCTGGGTGGATTTCAACTCGGATTCTGGTTTGCGCAACAGGGTTCGATTTACGTATTCGTGCTGCTGATCTTTTTCTATGCAT
Organism: Woeseia sp.; assembly: GCA_046756445.1. GTDB lineage: Bacteria > Pseudomonadota > Gammaproteobacteria > Steroidobacterales > Woeseiaceae > JACZWL01. The sequence goes on from JBHHWI010000119.1 coordinate 4,171, forward strand.
GGCGCATGAACAAAATCGATCAGAAATACGACGTTCACGAGGACTGAGTTTCTCGCATGGAACTGAAAGTCCTGACTTCCCTGGTCGTCGGCGCAAGTTTCGCGCTCTATATCGGAATCGCTATCTGGTCACGCGCTCACGACACGGGCGACTTCTACATTGCGGCAAAGAGCGTGTCGCCCGTGGCCAACGGCATGGCGACGGCCGCGGACTGGATGAGTGCGGCGTCGTTCATCTCGATGGCGGGCCTGATCGCATTCCTCGGCTATGACGGATCCGTCTATCTGATGGGGTGGACCGGCGGTTACGTCCTGCTGGCCCTGTTTCTCGCCCCTTACCTCAGGAAGTTCGGCAAGTTCACGGTGCCCGAATTCATCGCCGAGAGATACTATTCGAAGACCGCGCGCATCGTCGCCGTCATCTGCCTCATCTTCGTTTCCTTTACCTATATCGCGGGACAGATGCGCGGCGTCGGCATCGTTTTCTCGCGATTTCTGGAAGTCGACGTCACCATCGGTCTGGCGATCGGCATGGGTGTAGTCTTCATCTATGCCGTGCTTGGCGGGATGAAGGGCATTACCTATACACAGGTCGCTCAATACTGCGTTCTGATATTCGCGTACACCGTGCCTGCAATATTCATCGCCATGCAAATTACGGGTAACGTGGTTCCGCAGCTCGCTTTCGGCAGCGAAATATCCGGCTCGGGCGTCAGTCTTCTGGACAAGCTCGATGACATCGTTACGTCGCTGGGCTTCAGTCAGTACACCAGCGGCACCAAGAGCCGCATTGACGTCTTCTGTATTACTCTCGCCCTGATGGTCGGCACCGCCGGCCTTCCACACGTAATCGTAAGGTTCTTCACCGTGCCGAAGGTGCGCGATGCACGCACCTCGGCGGGCTTCGCGTTGCTCTTCATTGCGGTCCTGTACACGACCGCGCCCGCGGTCGGTGCCATGGCCAGATACAACCTCGTTAACACCATGCAACCGGGGGAGGTCGGCGCCGACGACGGCAACCTCCTGTATGAGGAGCGGCCCGGCTGGTTTAACACCTGGGAACAAACGGGCCTGGTTCGGTTCGAGGACAAGAACGGCGACGGGCGCATCCAGTTTTACAATGACGCCAATCCGCACTTTTCGCATACCGCCGAAAGCTATGGCTGGGACGGTAACGAGCTCAGTGTCGATCGCGACATCATGGTGCTCGCCAATCCCGAGATCGCGCGCCTGCCGTCATGGGTCATCGCGCTGGTCGCGGCCGGTGGTATTGCTGCGGCGTTGTCGACCGCCGCAGGCCTGTTGCTCGTCATTTCGGCCGCCGTATCACACGACCTGATCAAGGGGATACTCCTGCCCGACATCTCGGAGCAAAAAGAGCTGCTCGCCGGCCGCACCGCGGCGGCTTTCGCCATCATGGTAGCCGGCTACCTCGGGTTCGACCCCCCGGGCTGGGTCGCCCAGGTCGTCGCATTCGCCTTCGGACTCGCCGCGGCATCACTGTTCCCCGTGATACTGCTGGGCATTTTTTTCAAGCGGGCGAACAAGCAGGGCGCGATTGCCGGTATGCTCACCGGATTGTTCTTCACTTACGGCTACATCGAATACTTCAAGGGCCTGTTTCTCAAATGGGCGGGCTCCCCGTGGGGTGAGAACGTCGCCGAGCACTGGCTGTTCGGGATCTCTCCCGAAGGCATCGGCGTGGTCGGCATGCTGCTGAACTTTGCAGTGGCCATCTCGGTCAGTTACCTGACAGCCGCGCCGCCCGAGCGGATCCAGCACATGGTCGAACACATTCGAATTCCCAGGTCCACGTAGAGAACATTCTGATGCCCAAAACAACCATAGCGATCTGCATGCTCCTGCTGCCGTTCACTGGCGCTGCCGAGCTGAGTGTCGAGGAACGGGCAATGATCGAATGGATCGACGAGCACGCCGAGGATGCCGTCGATCTTCTCGAGGAACTCGTCAATATCGGCAGCGGTACGATGAATCAGGAGGGAGTACGTGACGTCGGTCGGGTGCTGCGGCGCGAGCTCGATGAGCTGGGCATGGAGACTGAATGGATCGAGCTCCCTGCCGAAGTACAGCGCGGCGGTCACCTGGTCGGCAGGCTGGAGGGCACGCGCGGCAGAAAGATATTGTTGATCGGCCACCTCGACACTGTCTTTGAAGCATCGGACGAGTTTCAGGCGTTCTCGCGCGACGGCGATGTCGCCACCGGTCCCGGCATAGACGACATGAAGTCCGGTGACGTTATCATCGTCTATGCGCTGAGAGCCTTGCGTGAGGTCGGTGCTTTGGCCGGCGCACGGCTCGTCGTATTCTATACAGGGGACGAAGAAAAACCGGGCAGGCCCCTGTCGATCGCGCGCAAGGACCTGGTCGAGGCGGGCCGGTGGGCCGACGTCGCACTCGGATTCGAGTCGGCCGTGCACTACGATGATACCGACTGGGCGACGATTGCCCGGCGCAGCTCGAGCGGCTGGCGGCTCGAGGTCACGGGCCGGCAGGCACACTCGTCGCGCGTGTTTAGCGAAGACGTCGGCGCCGGTGCCATCAACGAGGCGGCACGGATCCTGTCGGCTTTCTACGATGAGGTGCGCGGCGAGGACCATCTTACATTCAACGCCGGAACCATTCAGGGCGGCACTGATGTCGAATACGACTTCGAACAGAACAGGGGCCGTACGTTCGGAAAGACCAATGTGGTGCCGCGAAAAACAATCGTTCACGGCGGCATACGGGCAATTTCGCTGGAGCAGCTCGAGCGTGCCAGGGAAAAAATGCGGGCCATCGTCGCGCAGCACCTGCCGCATACCGAAGCGTCGATATCATTTACCGAAGGTTATCCGCCAATGTCTCCGACCGAGGGCAACAGGCGCCTGCAGGAGAAACTATCCAGGATCAATGAAGAACTGGGGCGCGGCGCGATGCCGGCGCTCGATCCCTCACGGCGCGGTGCGGCTGACATCTCGTTCGTTGCTCCCTACACGGATGCGCTGGCCGGGCTCGGCGCACTCGGTGAAGGCGGCCACACGCCGAACGAGAGCCTCGAACTCGACTCGATGCCGCTGGCAATCAAGCGGGCCGCAATCCTGATTTTCCGATTAAGCCGCGAATAGTCACTCATATGAGCCAGGATCACGGTTCATCCGGCGGAAACATCAGGCGGGTGCAGTTCGCCCTGGCATTAACCGCCGCTTTCATGGTGGTCGAAGTCATCGGCGGCATCCTGTCCGGATCCCTGGCCTTGCTGGCCGACGCGGGGCATATGCTGACCGATACCATGGCACTGGCGCTCGCTGCCGTCGCGTTTCGCGTAAGCCTGAGGCCGGCAGACGCAAAAAGGAGTTACGGCTACCATAGATTTCAGATCCTGGCCGCGTTCGTAAACGGCCTGAGCCTGCTGGTCATCGTCGGCTGGATCCTGATCGAGGCCATAAGGCGCATGATGTCTCCCCCGGAAGTGATGGGGACTACGATGTTTGTCGTGGCCACGGCCGGCCTGGTGGTCAACATTACGGCATTTCTCGTGCTGCACGGAGGCGACCGCGACAACCTCAATATCCGCGGCGCGGCATTGCACGTGGCCGGCGATGTTCTGGGATCGCTCGCGGCGATCATCGCGGCCGTGGTGATTATCTACACGGCCTGGATGCCGATCGACCCGATCCTCTCCGTTGCGGTGGCATTCCTGATCCTGCGGAGCGCCTGGCATCTCGTCAAACGCAGCGCGCACATCCTGCTGGAAGGCACGCCGGAATGGCTCGACCAGAGAAGGATGCAAAGCCGGATAATCGATCGCATACCGGCGGTGACCGGCATACATCATGTGCATGTCTGGGGGCTGACGCCGCAATATCTGATGCTGACCATGCACGTCGTGCTCAGGCACGAGCCTCCGGATTCGACCGCCATCGTGAGACGCGTGAAGGGAGTCCTGCGCGAAGATTTCGGAATCGATCACTCGACGATCGAGATAGAAACCGACGATTGCGCCGATCACTGAGGATCAATGACGCCTATGTACGGTAGCGTTCGATCCTGCTCGGCATAGTCCAGGCCGTAACCGACAACCCATTCGTCGCCGATCGTGAAGCCCAGGTAGTCGATATCCAGATCGACCTCGGTGCTGTGCTCCTTGTGAAGCAGCACGCAGGTGCGGACCGACGCCGGCCCTCTGGACTTAAGCATATCGATCAGGTACCGAAGCGTCTGCCCGGTATCGACGATATCTTCCACGATAAGAACGTGCTTGCCCTCGATGCTGCTGCGCACGTCCATCACCAGCCGCACTGCACCGCTGGGCACGTCGCCGTCCTCGTAGCTCGATACCGCGATGAACTCGATCGACCTGGGCACGGTCAAACGGCGAGCGAGGTCGGCGAGCAGGATAAACGCCCCTTTCAGAACACCGACCAACACCACTTCCTCCCTGTCGGCATAGTCGGCCGAGATTCGGCCAGCCAGCTCATCGACGCGGTGAAGGATTTGCTCTTCGGTAATCAGCTGTTTTGGTGCGTT
>JBHHWI010000120.1:0-8578 GCA_046756445.1 Woeseia sp.
AAGTTAGGAAAGTTCGCTCCGGCACCTATACCTCCCGAATGGTATTCATTCGGCGGACCGTGATACGCATGATTGAGTCTCCCATACGAGGCTTTGTGACATGTTTGACTTTGATTTTGGGCTCGGGGAAGAGGTTGATCTTCTGCGCGAGTCAGTACAGGCATTTGCCGCCGATCGCATAGCGCCGCGTGCGGAGAAAATCGATTCCACCAACGAGTTCCCGAGAGATCTGTGGCCGGAGCTCGGTGAGCTGGGATTGCTGGGCATCACCGTTGAAGAAGAATTCGGCGGTGCCGGGCTCGGCTATCTCGCTCACGTCGTTGCGATGGAGGAGATCAGCCGAGCATCTGCCTCCGTAGGGCTGTCATACGGCGCGCACTCCAATCTTTGTGTCAATCAGATTCGGCGCTGGGGCAACGACCAGCAAAAGAAAAAGTATCTACCGAAACTCATATCGGGCGAGCATGTCGGCGCACTCGCGATGAGCGAGGCCGGCGCAGGGTCCGACGTTCTCGGCATGCGAACGAAGGCTGTCAGAAAGGGTGACGGCTACGTCCTGAATGGCAGCAAGATGTGGATCACGAACGGGCCCGAAGCGGACGTCCTCGTGGTCTACGCGATCACGGACCCGGACGCCGGGAAGAGGGGCGTGAGTGCCTTCGTCGTCGAGCGTGCCTCCGCAGGACTGTCGACGCCACAAAAACTCGACAAACTCGGCATGCGCGGCTCTGATACCAGCGAAGTATTGTTCGAAGACTGTTACGTTCCGGAAAGCAACCTGCTGGCCACGCCGGGCAAAGGCGCCGCCATTCTGATGAGCGGACTGGACTATGAACGCCTCGTTCTCGCGGCCGGGCCCCTCGGCATCATGCGGGCTTGCTTTGATCTCGTAATGCCGTACGTGCATGATCGGAAGCAGTTCGGTCAGGCCATCGGGACTTTTCAGCTGATGCAGGGGAAGATCGCCGACATGTACACGGGGATGAATTCATCGCGAGCGTATGTCTATGCCGTGGCCCGGGCGTGCGACCGCGAGCAAACGACCCGATTCGATGCCGCCGGCTGTATTCTCTATGCCGCGGAGAGGGCTACCTGGATGGCCGGCCAGGCCATTCAGGCGCTCGGCGGCATGGGCTACATTAATGAGTATCCGGCCGGTCGCCTTCTTCGGGATGCGAAGCTGTATGAAATCGGTGCCGGAACGAGCGAGATACGTCGAATGCTGATCGGCCGCGAGCTGTACAACGCGACGGGCTGACGTAATGCCTAGGATCAACAGCAACGTCAAAACGAACTCGGAGAGCTTTGCCAGGAACGAAGCCGCCAATCGCCACCTGGCAGACGACCTGAAACACGTCGTCGAAAAAATTTCTCACGGTGGGGGCAAGAGGGCGAGGGACAAGCACCTCGCGCGCGGCAAGCTTCTCCCCAGGGACCGTGTCCGGAAACTCGTCGATCATGCCGCGCCATTTTTGGAAATCGGACAACTGGCGGCCTACGGTCTGTATGACAACGAGGTGCCTTCGGCCGGCATCATCGCCGGGATCGCACAGGTCAGCGGCACCGACTGTATGATCGTCGCCAACGATGCGACCGTCAAAGGGGGTACGTACTATCCGATCACGGTCAAGAAGCACCTGCGTGCACAGGAGATCGCAGAACACAACGGATTGCCGTGCATCTATCTCGTCGATTCCGGCGGAGCATATCTGCCGAAGCAGGATGAGGTATTCCCCGACCGAGACCACTTCGGGCGTATCTTCTACAACCAGGCGCGGCTATCGGCACTCGGCATCCCGCAGATAGCAGCAGTTCTCGGATCGTGCACGGCTGGAGGCGCGTATGTTCCGGCGATGTGCGACGAGGCCGTGATCGTCAAGGATCAGGGCACGATCTTTCTCGGCGGCCCGCCGCTCGTCAAGGCTGCAACCGGAGAGGTTGTCGATGCCGAGTCGCTTGGCGGGGGCGAAGTTCACTCGAGAATTTCCGGCGTCACAGACTATCTTGCTGACGATGACGGCCACGCACTCGAGATCGTCCGGGACATCGTTTCCCGCATAAACCGGCAAAAAGAAACTGGTGTCGAGATTCGTGAACCGGTTGAACCCGCTTACCCGGCCGAGCAGCTCTACGGCATCGTGTCGCCGGATTACCGGTTCTCTTATGATGTACGCGAAGTCATCGCCCGAATCGTCGACGGCTCCGAGTTTCAGGAATTCAAAGCGCTGTTCGGGGCGACGCTGGTGTGCGGATACGCGCATATCTATGGTTATCCGGTCGGCATCCTTGCGAACAACGGCATTCTTTTTTCCGAGTCGGCGCAGAAAGGCGCGCATTTCATACAATTGTGTAACCGCCGCGGAATCCCCGTCATCTTCCTGCAAAATATCACCGGATTCATGGTCGGCAAAAAATTCGAACATGGCGGCATCGCCAAAGACGGGGCCAAGATGGTTAATGCCGTGGCCACCGCATCGATCCCCAAATTCACGGTCATCATCGGCGGTTCATTCGGCGCCGGCAATTACGCGATGTGCGGCCGGGCATACGGTCCGAGAATGCTGTGGATGTGGCCGAATGCACGCATTTCCGTTATGGGCGGCGAACAGGCATCATTGGTTCTATCGACAGTCAAGCGGGACGGCCTGGAAGCCAGGGGCGAGGCCTGGCCCGAAAAAGAACAAAAAGACTTCGAGAACGAAATTCGTGATCAATATGAGACCCAGGGGCATCCATACTACGCGACGGCGAGGCTTTGGGATGACGGCGTCATCGATCCGGTCGATACCCGAAAGGTTCTCGGCCAGTCGATCTCGGCGTCAATGAATCGCCTGCGGGACGCGGAATCTCCCTACGGTATCTTTCGAATGTAGGACCACAACAGATGAGCAACCTCAAGGACCGGACCTTATTTGTCACCGGCGGCAGCCGTGGTATCGGCTTGGCCATCGCCAGGCGGGCGGCGGCGGACGGCGCGAATATCATCATAGCGGCAAAAACATCCGAGCCGCACCCGAAACTGCCGGGCACGATTCATACGGCTGCCGAAGAAATAGAAGCGGCCGGCGGGCAAGCGCTGCCATTGGTCTGCGATATTCGGTCGGAGAGCCAGGTCGTCGAGTCGGTCGAGAAGGGCGCCGAACATTTCGGCGGGATCGACATCTGCGTAAACAATGCGAGCGCGATCTCGCTGACGCCGACGCCGGAAACCCGGATGAAACGGTTCGACCTGATGCATCAGATCAATACGCGTGGAACATTTCTCGTCTCAAAAACCTGCATACCGCATCTCCTGAAGTCCGAAAACCCGCACATTCTCAATCTTGCGCCACCGTTGAGCATGGAGGAGCGGTGGTTCGCGCCTCATGTTGCGTACACAATGGCAAAGTTCGGCATGAGCATGTGTGTCCTCGGGATGGCTGGCGAATTCCGCGGGCAGGGCATAGCCGTCAATGCGCTGTGGCCCCGTACGACCATCGCAACGGCTGCGGTTCAGAACCTGCTCGGCGGCGACGAGCTGACCCGGCGCTCGCGGAAACCGGAGATAATGGGCGACGCCGCGCACGCCATTCTCACCAAACCGAGCCGCGAGTTCACCGGCAATTTCTGCATCGACGACGAGATCCTCGCGAGCGTTGGCGTCACGGATCTTTCGGACTATGCGGTTGACCCGACCGCCGAACTGGCGCCGGATTTCTTTGTGTAGCATCGGATGGGGTCGCGCCAGGAGCAGTTTTCCGGTACCCGCGACGTTCGTGATGCCCATCGATTCGATACCGGCCGGCTCGAAGAGTACATGCTGTCCCATGTCGAAGGCTTTCACGGACCGCTGACGGTTCAACAGTTCAAGGGCGGCCAGTCCAATCCGACCTACCTGCTCGGGTCGTCGTCAGGCAAATACGTCATGCGGCGAAAGCCGCCGGGCCGGCTCCTGAAGTCGGCGCACGCTGTGGATCGCGAGTTCAGGGTTATCAGCGCCCTGTACGCAGCAGACTTTCCGGTGCCACGGCCGTATGTGCTCTGCAAGGACGAGGATGTCGTCGGGACCATGTTTTTCATCATGGAATTCGTGGAGGGCCGCATTATCTGGGAGCTCGATTTGCCGGGAAGCGACCCAGAAGAGCGAGCCGCGATTTACGAGAACGTCGGCCAGACGATCGCAAAGCTTCACAGCTTCGATCACGTAAAGATCGGGCTGGCTGATTACGGCAAGCCGGGAAATTATTTCGCGCGCCAGATTTCCCGCTGGTCCAAGCAGTTTCTTGCCTCGGAAACAGAAAAATGCGAGGACATGGACCGGCTGATCGCCTGGTTGCCCGACAACATTCCCGACGACGAGTCGGCCAGCGTCGTTCACGGCGATTATCGATTGGATAACCTGATTATCCACCCGACAGAGGCCCGCATTCTGGCCGTCCTGGACTGGGAACTGTCGACAATCGGACATCCACTGGGCGATTTCACATACCACCTCATGGCATGGCAAATGCCGGAAATCGGCATCGGATCGAGCGGACTGCTCGGCAAGGACCTCCAGGCCCTCGGTATTCCCGGCGAACAGGAATATGTGGATGCGTACTGCGCGCGTACCGGCCGCTCGGGTGGAATTCCGAACCGGGATTTCTATTCTGCGTACAATTTCTTCCGCCTGGCCGCGATCCTGCAGGGCATCGCGGGGCGTGTCCGCGACGGGACGGCCGCGAGCGCGCACGCAGAACGGGCAGGGAATGCCGTTGCTCCGCTTGCCGGGATCGGCTGGTCGTATGCGCAGAGAGCCGGCGCGACCTAGCACCGAGGCATTCACGACGGCGCGGGCGGCTTCGCGGGATCTTCTGGCTATGCAGAACGGATAAGCGATCGAGCCAGGATGACGGCGGCCTCGAGGCCGTCATAGTAGCCGCCGACCTGACCGATAAAGCGGTAGCCGAGCTGTCGGTAAAACCGCCGCGCGCCGAGGTTTGATGCACGAACCTCGAGTCTGATCTGCCGGATACCAGCCGTGCGGCAGGACTTTTCCAGCCATTGCATCAACAATCGGCCGATTCCCTGGCGACGAAATTCGGGCTGCACTGCCAGCAGGAACAGATGCGCGTGAATGTCGCCGAATCGCATGATCGCGAAGCCTTCAGTCACGCCGCCGATGCTGGCCACCAGAACCATCGTTTCCCTGTCCCTGATCTGTCGCCTGACCTTCGCGGGTGTCCAACGCCAATTGAGGCCGTGCTCTACATGAAGCCGAGACATCGCGGCAATCGTTCTCGCCTCGGAGGGATGCGCTGCCCTGAGCCTGATGTCCAGCTTCGATTTCATCGCCTGCCAATCGTATGACAACTTGCCGCTCGATAACCACCGCAATAGAATTCAGCCCCCGATTTTCCGAGACCTGCAATCAAACAATGCCGCTGGACTACGACAAGCTGATGGGCACGAGGGCGGCCGACCGACCCTCGAGCTATGACGACAGAGACACCATGCTATACGCGCTTTCTGTGGGATTCGGCGGCGACCCGATGGATGCGAGTGAGTTGCCGTATGTCTACGAGGGCCGCACACTCAAGACGGTGCCAGCCATGGCAAGCACCCTGACCCCGGGTGACTTGCTGGTGGGCTGTGGCTGGGACTACGACCGCGTGGTGTTCGCCGAACAGCGACTCGAGTTGTATCGGCCGCTGCCGTCGGCCGGCAGGCTGCTGACCGACAGCCGCGTCGTATCCGCATTCGATCGGGGCCCTGAGCGGGGCGCTCTGGTGGCCGTCGAATCGGAAGTGCGCCTCGAAAAGGACGATACGGCTCTGTTTAGATCGAACAGTACCGTGATTGCCCGCGGCGAAGGCGGTTTCGGCGGTCCGACCGGCAAGGGTCCGGCGCCCCACAAGCTCCCTGCGCGTGCCCCCGATTTGACCTGCGACGTCAGGACTCGACCGGATCAGGCACTACTCTATCGATTGTGCCGAGACCGGAACCCGCTGCACGCCGATCCCGTCGTGGCGCGGCAGGTCGGATTCTCAAGACCGATCCTGCACGGCCTGTGTACGTATGGAATTGCCTGCCGGGCGATACTCAAGACCATCTGCGACTACGATTACACACTGATCTCCGGTCTCGACGCCCGGTTTACTGCACCGGTTATTCCCGGAGATACGATAACGACCGAAATGTGGCAGGACCGCAATGTCGTTTCGTTTCGTTGTGTCGTGAAAGCAAGGGGCGCCGTCGTCATCAACAATGGCAAATGCACACTGTCTGCCTGAGCACGGCTATCAGTCGAGAATCCGCCTCGCGGTGATCCGGAACTTCAATTCCATTTCGTCCCGTACCCTCAAGGTCCCGAGAACGGCCGTGAACGGTTTGAGCCCGAGCTGACCGTGCGTCACGGTAAAGCGCCCCGCAATCACAATTCGCTCTTCGTCAACGCTGACCTCGGCCGGAAATTCGAGCGTATTGGTCTGATCCCTGACTGTGAACTCGGCAATGACCAGGATGTCCGGCAACTGTCCGGACCAGTATCGTGACCGGATCTCGATGTTGCTGTAGTCCACGCTGTCGAGCAGTTTGCGGCCCAGCATATTCTTTCGAGTGCCGTGTCGGGCCTTTTCCGAGACCTTTTTCTCAAAAGCCCTGCCTTCCTGGGTCCTCTTGTCCTCAATGTCGACCTCGAGACTGTCGACCGGAAATGTCATGTGCACCTCGGAACTCCCGGGTTGCGCATCTATCTGGATCCGCCCGCTAATGTCCGACGTCGAGATAACGTGATTGTGACCGAAACCACCCAGCAGGCCGCCGCGATAGACGAGCACGCGGATCTCATTCCCGTCTCCGGCTATTACGTATGTGCCGGGTTCGGCGTACTCGTCCGCATGAGCATGCGAGATCACAAGCAGAAATGCGACCAGTACGACCGGGCGGAGCGCACGGCTGGTAGACTGCCAGAGCAAGTTGCGACTGAAATTCATTGGCAGAGGTTACACTCAATCGTGCCGAAGGGGACAATCATATGAGAAAAATATCCATTCGAGAGCCACTCGTGAGCGGAATTGGATCCCTGATTCTCGCTTGCGCCGCTAACGCCGAAGACGTTGACGTGCTTATTGGCGCCATGCTCGGCGACACTCCCATCATCGCTGACCTGACGACGCTGACCGACACTATCGGGGGGAGGGTTACCGGTTCGCGACCGAATTCGGCGGCCGTATCCTGGGCGCTCAAGCGATTCGAGGATGCGGGAGTTCCGGCGACGGCGGAGGAGTTTCGAATGCCGTCCCAGTGGCGGGAACTCGAAGTGTCGGCCACCGTCAGTGGTGCTGTTTCCTTTCAGCCACGTGTCGTGGCGAAGCCCTTTTCCGCGGGAACTGACGGGGCCCTGAGCGCGCCGCTTGTCGATGGCGGCCTTGGTACGACCGATGATTTCGAGCGCCTCGGTAAACAGGCCCGGGGCGCATGGGTCCTCGTGGGAACGCCGGTTCTTAACGACGAAATCGGTCTCTCCGGGTTGTTTGCAGAATATAACGATGCTGCCGCGACGGTGCCGCGCGCAATAGACGCCGGCGCAGCGGGCGTCGTCTTCATGTCGTCGCGCCCCAGGAACTTGCTGTACCGATTGCCGATTCTATCGGCCAGGAACAGGTTGCCGATACTCATGATGGAACGGGAAAGCGCCGACCGGTCGTTACGCCTGATTCGCGCCGGTCAATCGTTGAACCTTCAGGCCACGATCAGAGTTGACAGTGGTTATGCCTATCAGTCCTCGAACGTGATCGGCGAGATCCGCGGCAGCCACCGGCCAAACGAGATCGTGCTGATCGGTGCGCATCTCGATTCGCACGATCTCGGTACCGGGGCACTGGACAATGGCTGTAACGTTTCGATGATGATCGACATCGCGAGACAGATTGCACGGCACTCGCTTAAACCCGAGCGCACGATTCGATTTGCGCTCTGGAACGGTGAGGAACAGGGGCTTGTCGGCTCCCGGCGGTATACCGAGCAGCATGAGGACGAGCTCGACAATCATATCGTGGCCACCTCATTCGATATCGGCAGCGGGAGGATTGCGGGATTTTTTACCGGCGGCAGAGCCGGCCTTCCGCCGTTGGTCGATCAGCACTTGCAAGCGGTCGCAGGTCTCGGACCTTTTCAGCAGGTCGATATTCCGCTGGTCGGGACGGACAATTTCGATTTCATGATCGAAGGCGTGCCCAATCTGATTGCCATGCAGGCCGACGCCAATTACGCATCGAACTATCACGCGCAATCCGATACTTTCGACAAAGTGGATCTGCAGCAGCTGAAACTCAATTCGGCGATCGCTGCGGCGCTCGTCTGGGGATTCGCGAATTCGACCGAGCGCCTGCCTCGTCAGACACATGAGGAGATCAAGGCGTTGATCGGGGCTACCGACCTCGAACTGCAGATGCGCAACTTCGGGGTCTGGGAGGATTGGGCATCCGGCGTTCGAGGACGGCACGACTGATTAGCTAGTCCGCCGACAAAATCCGCTCCATGAGTGCCGGATCGTCGGGCAGTAGTCCCGATGCCGGCAGCCGTTGCACCAGTTCGCGCCACAACGGCCACATGTCGA
>JBHHWI010000121.1:0-8380 GCA_046756445.1 Woeseia sp.
ACGTTATGATTTGAATACGAATGATGAAATCCCGAATGGTGACAGCTTGTCGTTTCCACCGGCTGTCCGGTTTGTGGCCGGATCTCGTTGCGCCTGACTGGCTCTTCCCTCGAGCCATAGCCCGCTATGGCTCTCGGTCCAGAGCGGTGTCAGCCGCAACGATCTCGCGCCCACAATCCCGGACTCTCGCGCAATATTCAGGCTAGTCCGGCGATGGCCGAACGGGAGGACCGGGTGAAAAGCCATAGCGGAGTTGATGCATGAAGACGGTGGTACCGGCGGAACAGCTCGTGGAGTACGTTGGAAAGGAACTGGGACATTCCGACTGGTTTACGATCGATCAGGACAGGATCGATCAGTTTGCGGACGTGACCCGAGATCACCAGTTCATTCACGTCGATCAGGACAGAGCAAGACAGGGACCCTTCGGTGACACCATCGCACACGGGTTCCTGACGCTGTCGATGCTGACTCACCTGACCGAATCCTGTGGCCTGCTTCCCGAAAACACCGTCATCGGAATCAACTACGGTTTCGACAAGGTGAGATTTCTGAATCCGGTGCTGGTCAACAAGAGAGTACGGGCCAGAGTCAAACCGATGTCGGTAACCGAGAAGAACCCCGGTCAATGGCTGATGAAGTCCGAGATTACGGTAGAGATCGAGGGCGAGGATAAGCCGGCACTCGTCGCGGAATGGCTGGCGCTGATGTTCGCGCAGTAACCAGCCCGAATATTGCACCCGTTGGCGCGTGAGATTGGTTTGGCACGGAGCAGCACCCGGCCGGCGCCGTTACAGGAGGTCCATCAGCAAGGGCAGCACCAGTCGTTTGATCATGCTCAACGCGACAATGCCGGTGATTACGACCGCCAGCGTCAACAGGTCCCACTCGTTAAGGACCAGGCCGAGGGCCAGCGCGGCCGCGGGCGGGTGCTCCGTTTTGGTGATGACCATGACGAACATGGCCGACCCGGTCGCGAGCGCGCCGAATAGGACCATGACAGCGTGAGCGATTATCGGGTCCGCAAGCTGGAACGAGGCGCTCAGGGTCTCCATCAGGGCACCTGCGACAATCCCGACCAGATATCCACCGATCATGCTTCGCGGCCCGGAGTGCAAAGATCTCGGAACGGCGAACGCGATGAAAGCGCTCGCGCCGAGCGCGGCGATCAGGACGGTCTGGGTGAGCGCATCGAGGATCAGCAGCAGGAGCAGCACGACCATGCCGGCCAGGCCGCACTGGAGAATGTACCGGCTGACATTCCCCTTACGCAGCCGGTCTTGCAGTCCCAGTCGTTCGATGAGCCGGCTCATTCAGGCACGATAAGTACTACCGGGCGTTTGATCAATGCGAGGTGCGCCGCTACACGCCGGTCCGGCGTCGCGTTTGTCATGACAGGAGCATGACACCGGCACGAACGGCACGGTGTCGCACCGCAAGTCGGCCGGCCGATCGACAGAACAACGCGTTATATATATAGATTGAATTGGTCTTGGCCGGGCATTGCCGCCGAATTGTGGGCACCAGTAGCATGTGCCGATGCCGAAGATCTACGTCATTCACGAAAACGATGAGTGGACCAGGCCACTGAATGCAGAGCTTCGAAATCTGGGCCTTCCGTTCGAGGAATGGCATCTGGATCGTGGCCAACTGGATCTGTCGGCGCCTCCGCCGCCCGGCGTTTTTTACAATCGCATCAGCGCATCGTCGCACACGCGAGGCCATCGTTACGCCGCCGAGTACACCGCGGCCGTGCTGTCATGGCTGGAGAGTCATGGTAGGCGAGTCGTCAACGCCAGTCGCGCGTTGCAACTCGAGATGAGCAAAGTCGCGCAGTACGCGGCGCTCGATGCGCACGCCATCCGGACACCGAGAACGGTTGCGGCCGTCGGCCGGGAGGAAATTCGATCGGCGGCGCGTGGCTTCGACGGGCCGTTCATCACCAAACACAATCGGGGCGGCAAGGGTCTTGGTGTCAGGTTATTCCAAAGTATCGATGCGCTGCGCGAGTATGTGGACAGTCCCGGGTTCGAGTCTCCGATAGACGGCATCATGCTCTTGCAGCAGTACATAGAGGCTCCGCAGCCATACATCACACGCTGTGAGTTCATTGGCGGCGAGTTTCTCTATGCCGTGCGCGCCGATACCTCCGGCGGTTTCCTGCTCTGCCCGGCGGATGAGTGCAAACCGGAACAGGTGTATTCGCCGACGGCATCCAGGTTCCGGATCGTCAAGGGCTTCGACCATCCCATTCTGGCACGGTATCGCGCATTCCTGGATAGCAACGATATTCACGTCGCGGGCATTGAATTTATCCTCGACAAAGACCGTAACCTTTATACCTACGACGTCAATACCAATACCAACTACAATGCATTCGCGGAAGCCGAGGCCGGCATATCCGGCATGCACCGGATCGCCGAGTATCTGGGCGATCAACTGGCGGAGCTCGGCGGGCATGACTGTGGGCAGAAAGTCGCCGCAGGTTAATGCAACTGCGTCAGGAATTTGCTGCGCCCACGGATCATAAAAGGGATAATCCACTTCCTGGAAAACCAGAATAAGCGTATTCCTCGAATTAGGGGTTGTAGCGAATGACCGATCCCTGGGGCCCCCACGATATCGGCGGCCAGGCGGCCGGGCCGGTCGACATGACCGAGCACGACATCGCTCACTGGGAGTGGCAGGTCGATGCCATGGTGCGCCTTGCGCACGACAAGGGCCTGATCAGCGACTTCGCGGAGTTGCGCGACGGCATCGAGCGACTCTCGCCGGATGACTACGATCGGCTGAGCTACTACGAGCGCTGGTCAAAATCACTCGCCTACACGCTTCTGTCCAGGGGAGCTGTCACGCAGACGGCGCTCGATGAAAAAGTGGCCGAGATCCGCGCACGTCAGGAAGCACAGGGCCTCAGATGAGTGAGTCGCGATTCTCGATCGGGCAGCGCGTGCGCATCGCAGACCGCACGCCACCGGTACATCACCGTGTACCGTCCTATGCCAAGGGGAAGGTCGGGATGGTCGAACGCGTCTGCGGCATGCATCCCGAGCCAGAGCGGTGCATCCGTGGCGACGGCAAACCCTTCCGGCGCATTTATCGCATACGCATTCCGCAGACCGATCTGTGGGCGCCATACGAGGGCCCCGATGGCGATGAGCTCGAGATCGAGATATTCGAGCACTGGCTGGAGCCTGCGGAATGAGCGAGCATCACGATCACGGGCGGACCTTCCAGCCGGATCATCCCGAGCCGACCAGCGACGCAGCGCTCGTTGGCCTGGCCTTGCGCGAGCTCCTGATCGAGAGCGGGCATTACACGCTCGAGGAAGAGCAGGCGGTAATCGCCAGGATGCAGGGCGCAAGTCCCGAGAACGGCGGCAGAATCGTTGCGCGTGCCTGGACAGATCCGGACTACAAGGCGCGGCTTCTCGAGGACGGCGCAGGGGCCATCAGGGAGCTCGGCTTCGAACTCGAACCCTACGAGTTCACGGTCATGGAGAATACGGACAAGGTGCACAACGTCATCGTCTGCACGCTTTGTTCCTGTTACCCGCGGGCGCTGTTGGGCATGTCGCCCGCCTGGTACAAGTCGAAGAACTATAGGGCGCGTGTGGTGCGTGAGCCGCGGGCCGTTCTGTCGGAGTTCGGCGTGGATCTGCCGGACGATGTGGACGTCCGGGTACACGACTCCACCGCCGAGCTTCGCTACATGGTCCTGCCGCAACGCCCGGCCGGCACGGAGGAATGGCCGGAGGGGGACCTTGCCGCGCTTGTCACGCGCGATTCACTGATCGGCACGCAAAGAGACCTGAGCGCTGGCCTGAAAATTGCGCGAGACCGCCCGAGATTGCCGACATAGTCATGATTTTGATATGAATGGCGATGCTTGTTGATGGTGACACTTTGTAAGAATCACCGGCTGTCCGGTCTGTGGCCGGATCTCGTTACGCCTGACTGGCTCTTCCTTCGAGCCATAGCCCGCTATGGCTCTCAGTCCAGAGCGGCGTCAGCCGCGACGATCTCTCGCCCACAATCCCGGACTCTCGTGCAATTTTCAGGCTAGATAGGCCGATACAGGAAAGCGCAGGGCACCCAGCCGTCGTCGACCGGCATATCGACCGCGTGTGTGCGGTTCAGGCGCAGCAACTCCGGCAACAGATGCGTATGCGGCCCCTCGGGCGTCTTGCCGTCGGTGTCTTCACCACCGATAGACTGATAGACCTCGATTCTGCCGAGCCGGGTGATCACGACGCGGTGCGGCTGGGCTTCGAGCAGGCGGGGCAATACCGGTGAATCTTTCTCGAATACACTCGCCCCGCAATGCGCACGGCAGAAGTCGGCAAGCGCCGTGTCGGCGGTCCGCACGCAGAAGTCGAGCTGGAAACATCCGGAACCGAGCGCCGAGACGCCCAGGTCGAAAAGCACGGCGTCCCGGTCCTGCTCTCTCAATGCAAGCTCGTCAACGCCGCATTCCGTCAGCACGGACGCGCAGGACATCCGTGCTCCCTCTGCCGACAGGCAAAATGCGGTGTGTTGTTGGCCGTTCTTGGCAATCGTAAACGCGCGAACGTCGTCGCGCGGCTCGAGCGAAATACCGCCTCGCGGGGTTACGCAGACGAGGTCGTTCGACCCGGCGGAATCCACTGCTTCGCCCGGCGCCTGAAAGAACTCTGCGACAGCACCGTACGTTCCCATGCTCCACGAGCTTTCGGCGTTGCCGAGATGCTCGGCCAGCAGCTTGTTGAGTTCGGTCACGGCTTGCCGTCGAGATCCTCGATCGAACCGAGCGACGGTGGCTGCGAGCGCCGCCTGCGTTCGGAGACCTGCTCGACCTCGGCGAGAACGCGAAGCAGGTTTTCCCGGGCGAGCTTGCGCAGATCTTCGTCGCGCCAGCCGCGGCGAATGAGCTCGGCGAAAAGATGCGGGTATCTGGATACGTCTTCGAGTCCAACTATGAGTTCGGCTTCGTCTTCCGTGCCGTAGAAGTCGGCGCCGATGCCGACATGATCGGCGCCGGCAACTCTGGCGATGTAATCGATATGGTCTGCAACGTCAGTCAGTGTCGCCCGTGGTGGCGTCCCGTGCTGGGCTCGATATTGTCTCGTTATCTCCTGCCACTCGGCATCGGATGTGGCTTCTTTGAGCAACGGAAAAAGATCGTCCTCCCAGATTCGCCTGGGTTCCGACACGAAGGCCGGAATGAATGCAACCATTACCACGCCTCCGTTTTCCGGTATTCGTTCGAGAATAGGGTCCGGCACGTTCCGGACATGATTGGCCAATGCGCGCGCCGAGGAGTGCGAGAAGATGACCGGTGCCGCGGTGACCCCCAACACGTCACTCATCGCGGCTTCGGAGACATGCGATACGTCGACGATCATCCCGAGGCGGTTCATCTCGCGCACGACCTCTTCGCCGAACGCCGAAATGCCGTCGTGGCGCGCGTCGCCGGTCGCCGAGTCGGCCCAGTCGATGGTGTGGAAATGCGTCAGCGTCATGTAGCGGACGCCGAGATCGTAGTAGGCGCGCAATGCGCCGAGCGAATTGCCCATCGAATGACCGCCCTCGAGGCCGAGCAGGGATGCGATCCTCCCCCTGCGCTGCTCCCGCTGAATGTCGGCGGTACTTACAGCCAGGCCGAAGTCGTCCGGGTAGGCGGCGATCATGCGGCGCACAAGATCGATCTGCTCGAGTTGCTGGCGCATCGCATCCCCGGGTGACAACGCGCTGGGCACCCAGACCGACCAGAACTGAGCGCCGACCATGCCTGCACGCAGCCGGGGGATATCCGTGTCGTGTTCCCTCCTGACCGAAAGGTCGTACTGCCGGATGTCGCCATTGGCTTTTTCGCGGATGACCCACGGCAGGTCGTTGTGCCCGTCGACAATGGGCGAAGCGCGCAGAACCGACATTGCGTGCTCGAGCGCCCTGTCAGGCTCCTGGGCGTGTCCCGGTATGAGCACGCACGGCGCAATACCGACGACGATGGCAAGAAAGAGCGGCCTCATCGATCAGGTGGAGCCGGCCTGCCGCTCGCGCAGCTCGGCAATGCGTCTCTGCACGTCGTCGAACAGGGTCCGGCGAAGCCCCAGTAGCTTGAATAGCTCGACGACTGCAAAAAAAGGCGCCGAAAGACCTGCCTGGAGCGGGTGCCTGACCAGAACGGGCATGGTTCTCTCCACCGCATGACCGATGAACTGAAGGATAAATCCCCCGAGGAACCCTGCTATCGCAATGATTGCAGCGGTCGGTCGCGGGAGCGTACCGAGGACAGCGGCAAGCTGGGCTATGACCATTCCCAGCACCAGAAACACAATGGCGAAGCGCCAATCGAGGGTCAGGTAGAAGATAAACATGACGACGAGGCCGAGCTCCGCGAGGTTGATCGTGATGCCTTCGACCTGAAGCGTGATCCAGGTCAAGGGGATGAACGCGCCGAGCATGATCGTCGGGATGCCGATCATATGAACCGCGATGTTGACCGGATGCTGGTGCGCCGAGGCGTAGCCCACCAGCATGTCCATTAGCCTGGATTCTTTGTTCATGGGCGTCCCGGAGTGCTATCGTGAATCGCGGTAATTTAACACGGGCAACGGGCCGATTCCGGAACGGACGAGTAACGAAAGCCGGGTCTGGCACCGCAGAACCGTCCTGACGGTTCTGATCCTGGGGAATTGCCGCCATGTATCTGGATATGAGCAGCGAATCGAGCGGTCTTTTGCATTGATGCGGTTTTGTTGCCTCAGGAATTGCGATATTTTTGTTTTTTGGCTGAGATGGTACAGCTCATGTCGAACGGTCTGATCCGATTGATACTGCTCCTCTCGATCTGTTGTATTGCGGTATATGCACAGGCCGAGAGGACCGTGGTCGAGTTTCGTGGCAGCAGCAACACGACGACAGCGGAATTTTCGGTAAGGGCGCCGTGGATTCTCGACTGGCGTGTCAGCGGCAGCCAGACACACACGATGGGTTTCGAAATCACGCTCCTGGACGGCAAGACCCGGATGCACAAGGGGCGGGTCCTGAAATCGTACAGCACGGGCAACGGCGTCAGGCTCTTCAACGAGAGCGGTAGCTTTCGTTTCAGGATCAGCTCCGGGCTCGCCAACTGGCACCTGAAAGTGAAGGAAATCACCGAAGCGGAGGCGAGGCAGTACACGCCGAGGGGAGGCGGTTGAGAAGCCTCGCCCTGACAGCGGTCTTGCTGTTGACCGGACTGGGTGGGTGTTCGGATCGTCCCGATCCCCGGCAGGCGGATGCCGGCACGAGTTTTCAAAAGGAATTCCAGTTGCGCCTGTTGAGCGCCGAACCCGGTGATGTAATCACGGTTCCGGCGGGCGTGCACGAGGTTCACCGCAGCCTGTCCCTGAACGTGTCGGGCGTGACGATCCGGGGCGTCGGCATGGACCAGACCGTGCTGTCGTTCAAGAACCAGGTCCAGGGAGCCGAGGGGCTGCTGGTCAATGCGAGCGACTTCACGATCGAGGACCTGGCGATCGAGGATACGGCCGGCGATGCGCTGAAGATCAACCAGGGCAGGAATGTCGTCATCCGGCGCGTCCGGACCGAGTGGACCAACGGTCCGGACGAGGGCAACGGCGCCTACGGCATCTATCCGGTGCAGATAGAAAACGTGCTGCTGGAGCACTGTGTCGCAAAAGGCGCATCGGACGCCGGGATCTACGTCGGGCAGTCGAAAAACGCCGTCATCCGCAACAACCGCGCGGAATTCAACGTTGCCGGCATCGAAATCGAGAATACGATCGGCGCGGACGTCTACGGAAACGTGGTGACCGACAACACGGGCGGCATCCTGGTCTTCAACATGCCGGACCTCGCGCAGGAAGGTCACAGCACGAGGATCTACGGGAACGAGATCATCGCAAACAACACGGGCAACTTCGGCGCCGAGGGCACACCGGTTGCCAGCGTCCCGGCGGGTTCGGGTGTCGTCATCAACTCGAACGACAGGGTGGAGATCTTCGATAACGACATCGCCGACAACGATACGGCCAACATCATCATCTCGAGCTACTACTCGACCGGGTACCAGGGCTCGCGCGACGTCGTGGAGCATTTCGATCCCTACCCGGAAACCATCTACATCCATGGCAACCGGTTCTCGGGCGGCGGCACGTCGCCTGACGGCATCGAGCTCAAAGCCCTGAAGCTCGCGATGTTCGGTCTCAACGGCAGCTTTCCCGACGTGTTGTGGGACGGCTTCGTCAATCCGGGAAAGACCGATGCTGATGGCTACCTCAGGCCGGCGTTCGCGATCTGTGTGGACAACGGCGATGCACAAGTGCTGAATGCGGATCTCGCGAATGACAGCGAGAACGTCACGACGGATTCCACTCAGCACCGCTGCCGGCACG
>JBHHWI010000122.1:0-8295 GCA_046756445.1 Woeseia sp.
GAAACGCCGTCGATGTCGGCAACCGACGCCATATTCGAATCGATTTCCGGGTTGACGACGACCGGGGCCACCGTGCTCACCGGTCTCGACACACTGCCCAAGTCGATTCTTTACTACCGCCAGCAGCTGCAGTGGCTCGGCGGCATGGGCATCATTGTTCTGGCCGTGGCCGTATTGCCGATGCTCGGCGTCGGTGGCATGCAGCTTTACCGTGCGGAAACACCCGGGCCGGTCAAGGACACGAAACTCACGCCCCGCATCACGGAGACGGCGAAGGCCCTGTGGTATGTCTATCTCGCATTCACGATTCTGTGTGGGCTCGGTTACTGGCTGGTCGGCATGGGCTGGTTCGATGCGCTCTGCCACGCGTTCTCGACTGTAGCGATCGGCGGATTCTCGACACATGATCTGAGTATCGGCTATTTCGACAGCCCCGCAGTCGATCTGGTGGCCATCGTTTTTATGTTTGTCGCCGGTATCAACTTTTCCCTGCATTTCTTTGCCTGGCGATACGTCCAAATCAGGCACTACGTAATCGATCCCGAGTTCCGCGCCTACGTGTTCGTGCTCGTTACCGTTTCCATTGTCGTCGTCTTCTCACTCTACTGGTATGGGACCTACGCCAGCGCCGGCGAAAGCCTGATCAACGGCTTGTTTCAGGCGGTCTCGATCGCCACGACGACGGGGTATACCACGGCGAATTACGCTACCTGGCCCGGCGCGCTGCCGGTGCTGTTGCTGTTCGCCAGTTTCATCGGCGGATGCGCGGGTTCAACGGGTGGCGGCATCAAGGTCATCCGCTGGTTGCTCATCTATAAGCAGGGCGTACGCGAAATCGTGCGGCTCGTACATCCGAGCGCGGAAATCCCGGTCAAGCTCGGCAATACCGGGGTGCCGTTCCGGGTGGTAGACGCCGTCTGGGGATTCTTTGCGATGTACGTCGTCGTATTCGGCATCATGCTCCTTGTAATGATGTCGATGGGCCTCGATCAGATCACCGCCTTCTCCGCCATTGCCGCGACCCTGAACAATCTCGGCCCGGGCCTCGGTGACGTTTCCGCCGGATTCATGACAATCGGAGACAAGGCGAAGTGGCTTGCGATTTCGGCAATGCTGCTGGGCCGCCTGGAGATCTTCACCTTACTCGTCCTGGTCACGCCGACATTCTGGCGCCGCTGATGCCGGGCAACGCATATCCGGTCGGAGAGGAAATGGCGGGTTGATCAGGTTTCTCGATGCGGTGAGCGTCAAGCTTGGTCATGCCGTGTCCTGGCTGACTCTCTCGATGGTGCTTGTGACTTTCGTCATTGTCGTCATGCGCTATGTCTTCGGTACGGGTCTCATCTGGCTTCAGGAATCGGTGACATGGATGCACGCCGCCGTTTTCATGTTGGGGGCCGCCTATACGCTGCAACAGGAAGAGCACGTGCGGGTCGACATCTTCTATCGCAAGATGACCGCAAGGCCGCGTGCCTGGGTTAATCTCCTCGGCGTTATCGTCTTCATCTTTCCGATGAGCGGATTTTTCGCGTATGCATCGCTCGACTACGTATCCGCTGCCTGGACGATCAGGGAAGTATCGCGCAATTCCGGCGGCCTCCCCTATCCGTTCATCCCGTTGCTCAAGTCGGTCTTGTTGATCATGCCCGTCGCGGTCGCCCTGCAGGGCTTGTCCTTGCTGCTGCGCTCGGCGCGGATCCTTAAGGGTCGCTGACGGTGGAATGGGTTGCGCTCTCGTTGTTCCTTTCCGTCATCGCCGTGTTGCTCGCCGGGTTTCCCGTGGCTTTCTCGCTCGGTGGCACCGCCCTGGTCTTCGCATTTCTCGGCGTGATTGGCGGCGGCTTCGAGGCGGCTTTCCTGTCGGGCCTGCCCAGCCGTATTTACGGCATCATGGGGAACGAGACCTTAGTGGCGGTGCCGCTATTCGTATTCATGGGGGTGACGCTCGAGCGTGCCCGCATAGCGGAGGAACTGCTCGAGACACTAAGCGCCCTGTTCGGCTCGCTGAGGGGCGGTCTGGGCATATCCGTAACTCTGGTCGGCATGCTGCTTGCGGCAAGCACCGGAATCGTCGGCGCAACGGTGGTTACGATGGGCCTGTTGTCCTTGCCGACGATGCTGAAGCGCGGCTATTCGGCGGAGGTATCGAGCGGCACCATATGCGCGTGCGGCACGCTCGGCCAGATAATTCCGCCGTCTATCATCCTCGTGATGCTGGGCGATGTCATGTCTTCTGCGTATCAGCAGGCGCAATTGACCCGGGGAATATTCTCACCGAAGACCGTATCTGTCGGCGATCTGTTTGCCGGCGCATTGCTGCCCGGCTTGCTGCTCGTACTCCTGTACGTCATCTATCTCGTCATCGTCGCCTGGCTGCGCCCGTCGGCGATGCCGGCGCACGCTTCCGACGAAGACCGGGTTTCCGCGCGCCGTGTGCTGGCCGCCCTTTTCCCGCCGCTCGTGCTGATCTTTGCGGTGCTGGGCTCGATACTCGGCGGTTTTGCGACACCGACCGAAGCTGCCGGCGTCGGCGCAATGGGTGCGATGCTGATCGCCATGCAGCGCCGTGCGCTTACCGTGGAGCGCCTCCGCGAAGTCATGCGCAGCACGCTTCGGATCAGTAGCATGGTGTTCTTCATCCTGATCGGCGCGTCGCTGTTTTCGCTGGTGTTTCGGGGCTACGGCGGCGATGACGGTGTAAGAGCCGTGCTCGAAGCGCTGCCTGGTGGCGCATTCGGCGCCGTGTTGCTCGTGATGCTGGTCATGTTCCTGCTCGGCTTCGTGCTGGACTTCATCGAGATCACCTTTGTCGTGGTACCGATTGTCGGCCCCGTGCTTCTCACAATGGGCCTCGACCCCGTCTGGCTCGGAATCATGATCGCAATCAATCTGCAGACGTCATTTCTCACGCCGCCTTTCGGCTTCGCGCTGTTTTATTTGCGCGGTGTTGCGCCCGCCAGCATAACGACCGCCCAGATCTATCGCGGCGTTATCCCATTTGTCGGAATCCAGTTAATCGCGTTACTGGTGCTCGCCGCGGTCCCGGGACTGGTCACCTGGTTGCCGGAGATGCTCTACGGACGCTAGACCGCGCATTCAGATAGGCCTGTTCACTGATCCGCTGATTCTCCGCTGACACTTCCAAAAACCCGAAAAACGACTTTTGAATACGCGCCGACCACTCGTCCTCGGCCGACAGTGCGTTCACCGCCTCCATGCTCAGCTTGTTCAGCAGCGCGAGTATGTCGTCCGGGAACGGCCTGACATCGACGTTCGGGTCCTTTTTCAGCTGCTGGAGCGCCATCGCGTTCCCGTAGTTGTACTCGGCCTGCATGTCGAGGTTGACCGCCTGGCAGGCGAGGTCGACGATGGCCTTGAGATCATCGGGAAGCTGATCCCAGGCGTTTCTGTTTACGATAAGTTCGATCATCGGCCCGGGTTCATGCCATCCCGGGTAATAGTAATAGCGTGCCGCCTTGTGCAGTCCCAGTGACACGTCGTTGTACGGACCTACCCATTCGGCTGCATCGATCGCGCCCGTCTGTAGTGATGTGAAGATTTCCGCCGCGGGAAGGGTAACCTGTGTCACGCCGGCGCGCTGCATTACCTCGCCACCGAGGCCCGGAATACGCATTTTCAGGCCGGCCAGATCCTCGACCGAGTTTAGTTCCCTGTTGAACCAGCCGCCCATCTGAACGCCAGTCTGGCCGGCAGGAAACGGAACGAGGTCGAACTGCGCGTAATACTCCCGCCAGAGTTCCACGCCGCCGCCATAATAGAGCCAGGCGTTCATCTCGTTGGCATTTTGTCCGAAGGGGATGGAAGTAAAGTACTGCGCCGCCGGCACCTTGCCGCGATGGTAGTACGACGCATCATGGCCCATCTGCGCCGTGCCCCGGCTGACGGCATCGAAGACCTCCAGTGCCGGGACCAGTTCCCCGCCCGCATACACCTTGACTTTCAGGCGCCCGCCGGATGCCCTGCCTATTCTCTCGGCGATGTGCTCGGCGCCGAGGCCCAACCCCGGCAGCCGCGGCGGCCAGGATGTGACCAGGTTCCACTCGAAGGTTTCGGCCGAACGGCCCGTCCCGGCGGTCGCTTCCACCTCCCGCCTGCCGCAGGCCGCGGTCCCCGCCGCCAGCGCCAGCCCCCCTACGAAGTCCCGTCTCTTCATGTCCTGTCCTGAGCGTCTGCGCAAAGCCGAATAGTGTATAGCAAGACCCCGGCCTTTCGGCCGGGGCCGTCCCATCCCTGGCCCGGGCAACGGGCTTGCCGCCCCGGATCCGCCCTCCCTGGCGCCATCCGCGGCACCTCTTGCTCGCCGGAAAAAGGTGCCTCTGGTTGCTTGCCCGGCGTATTCAGACTGCCACGGTGGCCCGGCGACTGATGCTCGCGTTATTGAATAGTAGACTCAGATATACGAATCGCCTGCCAGGATGTGCTCCAACATGATCGGTTTGCTGCAGAGGGTCTCCGAGGCCAGCGTAACAATCGATGGCCGGACCGTGGCCGAAATCGGCCGGGGACTGCTCGTGCTGGTCGCCGTTCACAGGGACGACGAGGAGGCTGACGCCGCCCGTCTGGCCCGGCGGGTCCTGACTTACCGGGTATTCCCGGACGATCAGGGGCGCATGAACCGGAGCATCCTGGACGAGGGGCTCGGGCTCCTGGCCGTACCGCAATTTACGCTCACCGCGGACACCAACAAGGGAACCCGGGCCAGCTTCACGAAAGCCGCTGAGCCTTCGAAGGGCAGCGATTACTTCGACCGCTTCGTCGCGGCCTGCGCCTCGGAGCTGCCCGGCGTCCAGACCGGTGAATTCGGTGCGGACATGAAGGTGCGTCTCGTCAATGACGGCCCGGTGACTTTCTGGCTCGAGTCGTGATCCGAATACGGTTTTGTTACCCCGGTGGCTGTATCATGAACCCAAATGGCACCCCGTCGTCGGGGGTGTCTGTCAGCGGGGCACCGCCCCTGGAGAGTGAGATATGTTTGCCAATGTGAGTATTTGGCAGCTGTTGATCGTGCTGGTGATCGTGATCGCCATCTTCGGCACCAAGCGCCTGAAGTCGCTCGGTTCGGATCTCGGCAGCGCGGTCAAGGGGTTTCGATCGGCAATGAACGAAGCCGAATCCGAGACGACCGAGAAGATCGGCGACCAGTCGAAGGACGCGGACTTCGAGAATACGCCGGTCGATGAACCCAGCAAAGAAAATCACACCTAGGCCGGTTTTCAACCATGTCCGGAATCGGCTTTTGGGAGCTGATAATTCTCTTTCTTATCGGGCTCATCGTTCTGGGCCCGGAGCGTCTGCCGCGCGTTGCCAATCAACTCGGCACGTGGCTGGGTCAGGCGCGGCGCATGACCCGCGTCATGAAGCGCCAGCTCGAAGATGAGCTGAATCTCGAAGACCAGATGCGCCTCGCCCCGCCCTCAGCGCCACACAACGAAGGCGACGACACCTATTCGCCCGCACACGGCAGGCACGGCGCGGGCACCGGTGTCGGTGACGACGGAGACCAGCCCGAAGACGCGCCGTCTGAC
This sequence comes from Woeseia sp., assembly GCA_046756445.1. Lineage (GTDB taxonomy): Bacteria > Pseudomonadota > Gammaproteobacteria > Steroidobacterales > Woeseiaceae > JACZWL01. The sequence goes on from JBHHWI010000122.1 coordinate 5,547, forward strand.
GACGAAGGTCCGGCCGAGACCACGGACAATGGGCCTGCGAAAGAATCATCGTGAGCGATGAGACGAGGAAACAGCCGGCCGACGAGGAGGAGACCCTGGAGGAAGCCACGCTGCTTTCACACCTCGTCGAACTAAGAAGCCGCCTGCTCAAGATTGCCGCAGCGGTCTTGCTGGTGTTTTTCGCCCTGGTTCCATGGTCCCGGGATATCTTCGCGCTTGTCTCCGAACCGCTGCGCGATGTATTGCCGGGCAACGCAATGATTGCGACCGCCGTTGCTTCACCCCTGTTGACGCCCTTCAAGCTGACTTTCTTCGTCGCGCTCTTTATCGCCATGCCGATCGTGCTGTATCAGGTGTGGGCATTCGTCGCCCCGGGTCTCTACAAGAAGGAGAAACGTTTTGCGATGCCGCTGCTGGCGTCGAGCATAATGCTTTTCTATCTCGGCATCGCTTTCGCGTTTTTCGTCGTATTTCCCCTGATGTTTACTTTCTTCACCGCGGTCGCGCCGGACGGGGTCGAGGTGCAGACCGATATATCGCTGTTCCTGGATTTCATCACGACGATTGTTTTCGCCTTCGGCATCGCCTTCGAAGTGCCGATTGCAACGGTGCTGATCGTCTGGACGGGCCTGATATCGCCCGGGAAGCTCGGCAGGGCGCGGCCGTATGTGTTTCTGAGCGCCTTCATCATCGGCATGCTTCTCACGCCGCCGGACATTATCAGCCAGACCCTGCTCGCGGTCCCGGTTTATTTGCTTTACGAAGTGGGCATACTGATGGCGAGGATTTTCGCGATCAGGGAACAAGAGCCCGGGGAGGAGGCTCAGCCGGCGGAGTAGGGTTGCGCCCGTAAGAAATTAGTGTTTAATGCGGGAACCAAATAACGGCTGGTGAGGCCAAATTCAACAACAGGCCTTCATGCACGGGCGCCAGACGAGCTTCCCGGCGCGTCCTGATCCGAGTGAGACTTGATTCTATGACTGATACCGCCATAACCGGTGACGCCGAGATCGGTGCACAAGCATTCGGCCATCCGCGTGGACTGATTACGCTGTTCTTCACCGAGATGTGGGAGCGCCTGAGCTACTACGGCATGCGCGCCCTGCTGGTGCTGTTCATGACCGACCAGGTAATGAACAGCGGCATGGGCCTGACGGACAGGACCGCGACGGCCATTTACGGCATTTATACCGCCGCGGTTTATCTTGTCGCCTTGCCGGGAGGCTGGATTGCCGATCGGCTGATGGGCGCTCAGCGCGCGGTATTCGTTGGGGGCATCATCATCATGTCCGGCCACTTCGTGCTTGCGGTGCCCTCGGGCTACGCGTTCATCCTCGGCCTGTTACTGGTCGTTCTGGGCACGGGGCTACTCAAACCCAACGTCAGCGCCGTGGTCGGCGAGTTGTACGGGCCCGGCGATCCGCGCCGTGACGCCGGATTTACCATCTTTTATATGGGCATCAACCTCGGCGCCTTTCTCGGCCCGCTGATCTGCGGTTATCTCGGCCAGAGCCCGCAGTTCGGGTGGCATTACGGGTTCGCCGCGGCCGGCGTCGGCATGTTGTTCGGTGTCCTGCAGTTCTGGCTGACACGGAGCTATCTCGGCGAGGCCGGACTGTATCCCGCAACCACGGGCGATGCGGATCGCGATTCACGAAAACGTCGCACGGGCTGGATGGCTGTATCGATTGCGTTGCTGGCCGTTGCGACCGTTGTCGCGCTCGGGTTCAGCGGTGCTCTCGAGTTCAACCCGGTACGGATCGCCCAGCAGACGACGACACTCATCGTGGTTATGGCGCTGGCCTACTTTGCGTACGTGCTCTTGTTCGGCGGCCTCGACACGGCCGAGAAGAAGCGAGTCATCGTGATCATCTTTCTGTTTTTCGGTGCTGCGATGTTCTGGTCCGGCTTCGAACAGGCGGGAAGCTCTCTGAACATATTTGCCGATCGATACACGGTCCTCGCTGTGGGGTCGTTGCCGTTGCTTTCCACCTGGTTCCAGTCACTCAATCCTGCGTTCATCATCATCTTCGCGCCGATGTACGCCTGGATGTGGGTTGCGCTGGCAAAACGGAATCTGAATCCTTCGACGCCGATGAAATTCGGCCTCGGTCTCGTCATTCTCGCCCTCGGCTTTTTCGTCATGGTCGCCGCATCGAAGCTTGTGGCATCCGGAAACCAGGTATTTCCGACCTGGTTGTTCTTCACCTATCTTTTCCACACGCTCGGAGAGCTGGCCCTGTCGCCCGTAGGCTTATCGGCCACCACCAAGCTGGCGCCGAAGCGATATGTCGGTCAGATGATGGGCATCTGGTTCCTGGGGGCGGCGCTCGGCAACGTCGTCGCGGGGCTGATTGCCGGCGAGTTCGACGCCGAGAACCTGCAGACCATGCCGTCACAGTACCTGCAGATCGTGCTGACGACCGGCGGCGCCGGTCTCATCTTTCTCGTGTTGACCAAGCCGTTGAAGAAGCTCATGGGAGGCGTCGAGTAATGAAGAAATCGATTCTTCTCGTGGCGCTGCTGTTCGCTGGCTGCGAAGTCGATATCTCGACGGATACCGGGCCGGCCGAGTCCGCAGACGAGTTCGTCTCCCGTATCAACGACGAGCTGAAGGAGCTGCTACGCGAGACAGGCGCCGCGGAGTGGGTGCGGGTCACCTATATCACCGAGGACACGGCCATTCTGAACTCGCTCGCCACCGAGCGCTATTCCGCCTGGCACAGCCGGTCGGTGGCCGAGTCGCGGA
>JBHHWI010000123.1:0-8081 GCA_046756445.1 Woeseia sp.
TTTAACTAATGTTCGGATTGTTCGCCCCGGCACCTTTTATTGCAATGGGATCGGCATTGGTGCGCCGTTCACTGTCAGGAGGCCTTTTGCATATTCGGCCTGCATTTCATAGGAGTCACCGTCCCTCTGAAAGAACCCCATCGCGACCAGTGTGGCGACTTCGGGCGCCGCGGCCTGAGCCATGTCGAACAGAGCCACCGGCAGCCGGATATCGGCCGACGCGTCAAGCGCCAGCAGCAGGCCGGGCCAGGAAAACTCGGCATCGGGGTCGGAAGCGGGAAGGCTGAATCGAAATCTCGTCGTGAGCTCACCGTTCGGAAGCGTGACATCGAACCGGTCCAGCCGGATTTCCGCACCGGCCGCCAGAAACCTGCGAAGGTCGGCCTCCATGGCCGGGTAGGCGTCTACCAGGGCGCTCTCCGGGTCGGAGGAGCTGCCCGCAGCCCGCAGGAACTGCACGATGTCTTGAAAGGACCGGGCATCCAGCCCGCCAAGGACGACTTCCATGGCCACGCTGATATCGCCGACGCCGGGTGCCGTCACACCGGACACTTCGAGTTTCGACTTGGCGTTGACACGATCGCCGTCGATTTCGCTGCTGGCATCGATCGACAAACTGTCGAAACCCGTGACAAGGCCATGATTGCCCTCGAGGACCAGGGCACCAATGTTCATGCGAATATCGCCGACATTGAAGCCGTACCGACTACGCTCCTGGGTTCCCTCGATTGCTATCGCACCGATTTTCAGTCCGCCGTGATCCTTGCCGACAGACCAGGGTTGTACCTCGCCCTTTACAGACATCGTCCCGCTTTGCGGGTTCGTCTTGACGATGATGTCCGCGCCCTGCCATTCGGCGGCCAAGTCGTCGAACGACCTCGACCCGGCCTCAAGCCGAAAGCGCGATGCCGTCACACCGGTCAATCCGACATCGCTATAGATTTTGCCCGGCATTTCGATGAGGTCACCATTTCCGGGATCGAGCTGCATTGTCGACATGGTGCTGGCGAGGCCCGGTTTGAGCGAACCGGCATCGCGCGACATCGATGTAACGGGCACCAGACCGTGGTCGACATGAGTATCGATAACCAGCGACGGAACGCCGGCGTGGCGGCCCATGGCTTCCTCGATCGTGGAACGAACCGCGCCTTCACGCAGCTCGATGCGATGCCGGCCTTCGGAGGTGAACCAGCCGCGCTCGAAGCTCTCGGTCGTGACAACGAGTTCGTCGCTTTCGCTGGTCGCGAATTCGAGATTCCGCTCAACGCTTTTTTCGGCCAGGCGTCCCATGATCCCGGGCGACACGAGAATGATCACTGCGACCACGATCAACAAGACTACCAACCAACGTTTCACGTAACGCTCCTGTCCGAATATAGTGGAAGTCACGCATGCTAGCATGGCCACGCAGACTGGCGGACAAAAGGAGCTGAGATGGAGAGCTTCCGCGCTTTTCGGATCGACCGGGACAATGACGTTATCAGCACCGGCTTTTGCGACCTGTCCCTCGACGACCTGAGCCCGGGCGAGGTGATCATCAAGGTCAGCCACTCGACGATCAATTACAAGGATGCGCTGGCGGCGACCGGTGCCGGCAGGATACTGAGAACCTACCCGCTCGTGGGCGGCATCGATCTCGCGGGGACGGTCGTCAGTTCCGAGGATGAAAGCTTCGACGCAGGCAGTGAGGTGCTCGTCAACGGTTGTGGCCTCGGCGAGACATGCGACGGGGGTTACGCGGAGTTCGCCCGTGTCAGCAGCGACTCGGTGGTGCCGGTGCCCGTCGGGATGACGCCGGCACAGGTAATGCAGATAGGTACGGCCGGGTATACAGCGGCGCTTGCCATTCACCGGATGGAGCAGAACAACCAGCTTCCTGCGGATGGCGCCGTGGTCGTGACGGGCGCGACCGGAGGTGTCGGCAGCATTGCCGTCGACATGCTGGATGCCCGCGGATACGAGGTGGTCGCGCTGACCGGCAAGCCCGACAAGGCGGAGTATCTGAAGAGTATCGGTGCGCACGCGGTGCTACTCCGGAACGAGGTCGATTTCGGCAAAAAACCGCTGGAGGCGGCGCAATGGGGCGGCGCCATCGACAACCTAGGCGGCGACGTACTCGGCTGGCTGACGCGGACAACGAAATACGGCGGAAACATCGCGAGCGTCGGCCTGGCCGCAAGCCCCGCTCTGGATACGACCGTTTTGCCGTTCATTCTGCGCGCCGTATGCCTGCTGGGTATCAATTCTGTCGACACGCCGCGGCAACTGAGGCTTGCAGTCTGGAAGAGAATCGGTGGTGAGCTTCGTCCACGGCACCTCGATCGGATTTGCGGCAGGACGATAGGGTTTGATGCGCTTCCCGAGGCATTCCAGCCATATATGGATGGCACGGTGACCGGCCGTACGCTCGTAAAGATAAGCGAGTAACTCTTCCCGCCGGAAGCGGCTTCGATGTCGTCCACCGACCGAAGGGATGGCGCCGACATGGAATATGCGAACATTCGCTGATAAGCAGTATCGGCGTGCGCTGGCCGTTTCATCAGCAAACGCAGCCACGTAATTTGGTAGAATCCGGCCCCCTAAATTCTGGGCCGAGCCGACAATTTCGAATCGAGGAGCAATATGAGCGCAGGCGCGAGGCTGTGGCAGGCCATGAAAGAAGAGCAGCCATTGCAGGTCGTCGGCACGATCAATGCCTATTGCGCGCTGCTGGCGGAGCGCGCCGGCTTCAAGGCCATTTACCTGTCCGGCGCCGGCGTGGCCAATGCCTCGCTCGGGCTGCCCGATCTCGCAATGACGACCGTCAATGACGTCTGCGAGGACATCAGGCGGATCTGCTACGCAAGCGATCTACCGTTGCTCGTGGATGCCGACACCGGTTGGGGCGGTGCGCTCATGATCGGCAGGGTGATTCGGGAGCTGGCCCGGGCAGGCGCCGCGGGCTGCCACATCGAAGACCAGGTCGCCGCCAAACGCTGCGGCCACCGCCCCGGCAAAGCGCTGGTCGATGCGGCGGAAATGAGCGACAGGATAAGAGCCGCCACTGACCATCGCGCCGACCGGAAATTCGTCATCATGGCCCGCACGGATGCGCATGCCGTCGAAGGGCAGCAGGCGGCAATCGACCGGGCCGCAAGCTACGTGGAGGCCGGGGCGGACATGATCTTCGCCGAGGCACTGACGACGGTGGAGGAATACAGGCAATTCACGTCGGCAGTCGATGCGCCGGTGCTTGCCAACCTGACGGAATTCGGCAAGACGCCGCTTTTCACGACAGAACAAATGGCCGAGGCCGGCGTTCGCCTGACGCTGTATCCGTTGTCGGCCTTTCGCGCGATGTCCGCGGCGGCCGAGAGCGTATACCAAACGCTCAGAGACGACGGTACCCAGGCGGCGGCCGTGGACGCGATGCAGACACGCGCACGGCTGTACGATGTGCTCGGCTATCACGAGTTCGAACGGAGGCTGGACGAGCTGTTTGCCAACGGTCCGGACAAAACGCTGGAGAAATAAATGGCAACAAACAAGAAGACGGGCGGGCTCGCCGGGGTAACCGCGGGTGACACCGCCCTCTGCACGGTCGGCAAGGAAGGCGCGGGGCTGACATACCGCGGCTACGATATCTACGATCTCGCGGACAACGCATCATTCGAGGAAGTGGCCTACCTGCTGCTGTACGGTAAGCTGCCGAACGCCCCGGAACTCGGCGCCTACATCGCGAAGCTCAAGACATTGCGTGGCCTGCCCGATCAGCTCAAACAAGTGCTCGAGATGATCCCGGCGGAGGCGCACCCGATGGACGTGCTTCGGAGTGGCGTATCGATTCTCGGCAATATCGAGCCCGAAGGCGAATTCGAAAACCAGAACCACGTTGCTGATCGCCTGCTCGCCTGCCTGCCGTCGATGCTGCTCTACTGGCACCGATTTCATACCGACGGCAAACGCATCGCCGTCGAGACGGACGACGACAGCATATCGGGGCACTTTCTCAATATGCTGCATGACAAAGCGCCGGGCGAGCTTCATCGCAAATCGCTGGCCACGACGCTGATTCTCTACGCGGAGCACGAGTTCAATGCGTCGACGTTTGCAGCCAGGGTAATAACGGCCACCTTGTCCGATTTTCACTCGGCGGTGTCGGGCGCAATCGGCGCGCTGCGCGGGCCGTTGCACGGGGGCGCGAACGAGGCGGCGATGGAACTCATACAAAAGTTCGCGACGCCTGCAGAGGCGACCGAAGGCGTGCTGGCGATGCTCGCGGCAAAGGAAAGAATCATGGGCTTCGGGCACCGCGTTTACACGACCTCGGATCCGCGTAACTCGGTCAACAAGAAGATGTCGAAGATCCTCGCGGAAGAAGCCGGTGACATGCGTCTTTATGAAGTATCCGAGGCGATCGAAAAAGTGATGTGGGACGAGAAAAAGCTTTTCGCGAATGCAGACTTCTTCACGGCGAGCGTGTATCACTTCATGGGCATACCGACCTGTCTGTTCACCCCGATCTTCGTTTGCTCCCGGATCACGGGCTGGGCCGCACACATCATGGAGCAGCGCGCGGACAACAAGCTGATCCGGCCGGCTGCAGATTACATCGGGCCGAGTCTTCAGACCTGGGTGCCGATAGACAAGCGGGAATAAGACGGTGTCGCGAACAGACAGTCGGTCGGCGAAGCGGGCCGATCCGGATCGGGTTCTCGTCGACATCGCCGATTATGTCTGCGACGTGCAGATCGACAGCGAGCTCGGCTTTCAGACCGCGCATTACTGCCTGATGGACAGCCTGGCCTGTGGTTTCCAGGCGCTCGATTACCCCGCCTGCACCAGGCTCCTGGGCCCCGTCGTGCCGGGCGCGACGCTGGCCGGCGGCGCCCGTGTGCCGGGGACCTCTTATGAACTCGATCCCGTCGCGGCTGCGTTCAACATCGGCGCGATGATTCGGTGGCTGGACTTCAACGATACCTGGCTGGCCGCGGAATGGGGACACCCATCAGACAATCTCGGCGGCATCCTGGCGGTGGCGGATTACCTGAGCCGGCGAAACCGCGCCGAAGGCCGGCCGGCCCTGACCATGCGCGACGTGATGACGGCGATGATCAAGGCCCATGAAATCCAGGGCGTGCTGGCGCTCGAGAACAGTTACAACCGTGTCGGCCTCGATCACGTCCTGCTCGTGCGCGCCGCCTCGACGGCGGTGGTCACACAAATGCTCGGCGGCAGCCGCGACCAGGTGATCAATGCCGTCTCCAACGCCTGGATCGACGGCGGCGCGCTAAGGACGTACCGGCACGCGCCCAATACGGGATCGCGCAAGAGCTGGGCGGCCGGTGATGCAACAAGCCGTGCCGTGCGGCTCGCCCTGATCGCGATGACCGGAGAAATGGGATACCCGTCGGCGCTTACGGCCGGGACCTGGGGCTTCTTCGACGTACTCTTCGAGGGTAAGCCGTTCACTTTGCCGCGGGGCTTTGGCAGCTACGTGATGGAGAATATCCTGTTCAAGATCTCCTACCCGGCCGAATTTCATGCGCAGACGGCGGTCGAAGCCGGCATGGCCCTGCATGATGCGGTCAAAGGCAGGCTCGATGAAATCGAAAGAGTCGTCATCGAGACTCAGGAAGCAGGCAGGCGCATCATCGACAAGACCGGCCCGCTGGATAATCCCGCCGACAGGGATCACTGTATTCAATACATGGTCGCCGTGGCGCTGATATTCGGCCGCCTGACAGCAGCGGACTACGAAGACGAGGTGGCCGCCGATCCCCGCATCGATGCGCTGCGCGAAAAGATGCAAGTTGCCGAAAACGACGGCTTTACAAAGGATTACTTCGATCCCGCCAAACGCTACATCGGCAATGCGGTGCAGGTATTCTTCCACGACGGCGCGAGCACCGAGCGTGTCTGCATCGACTATCCGATCGGTCATCGCCGGCGCCGCGAGGAAGGCATTCCCCTGCTGATCGAAAAATTCGAAGGAAACGTTTCGCCTAAACTAAAAGCAGGCCAGTGGAACGAGCTGCAAGCGCTCTGCTCCGTTCCCGGGAAGCTGGCGGCTACGGCCGTCGACGACTTTATGGCCCTGCTCGTAGCCTGACAGACGGGAGAAGACATGCAAGCAAAGACCAGATTGATAGGCGGGTTCGTCTGCCTGGTCGCCGGCGTTGTGGCGGCAGCCGATTCGGCAAACCGCAGGCAGGTGAATAACGGCAATCTGATCATGGAGGATATTGCACCGATACCTGCGGATATCGCCGACAGCCTGAATCGCTATCAAAACGTGCGGCAGGCGTACTTTCGCGACTGGACCGAAGGCGGCGCAGGGGTTTACATCACCACGCGCTTTGCCGACGTGAGCCAGATCCACCGGGTCGACAGGCCGGGCGGCGCGCGCCATCAGATCACCTTCGACACCGAACCGATCGGCGAACTCAAGCGTCAGCCGGGCGGCGGGGACGTGATCTTCACGCGGGATGCCGGCGGCAGCGAGTTCTCGCAGATATATTTGCTCGACCCCGCCGACGGAAGCGCGACCTTGCTGACCGACGGCGACTCGCGCAACGGCGCAACCGTCTGGGATCGGCAGGGCGAGCGGATAGCGTTCCAGAGCACGCGCCGCAACGGCGCGTCGAATGATATCTGGCTTATGGACCCCAAAGAGCCTTCCGGCGCGGAGCTGGCGCTCGAATCTCCGGACGGCACGTGGTGGGGGCCGGTGGAGTTCTCCGACAGCGGCAGCAAGCTACTCGCCGTGAATTACGTCAGTATCACGGACTCGAGTGTGCACCTGGTCGATCTCGACTCGCGGGACCGACAGCGTCTGGCCGGAGGCCCTGGCGAAGGGTACGCGAATCTGCCACTGGGCTTCGACGATGACGATCAGGGATTCTGGTTCGTCACGGACCGGGGCGGCGAGTTTCTGCAGCTGGCCTGGCAGGCCACGGCGGCCGGCGCCGAGCCGGAATTTGTTACGGCCGACATCCCGTGGGATGTCGAAGACGGCGCTATCAGCCATGATCGGCGTCGCATCGCCTTCGCTGTAAACGAAGACGGCATGTCGCGTGTGTACCTGTTGGACACCGGCACGAGGCGATACAAGAGCATCAATAACATTCCGACCGGCCTGGCATTCGGGTTCGCCTTCAGCCCCGACGATCGCTACCTCGCGATGACACTGAACTCCGCAAGAACACCGAGCGACACCTTCGCGCTGGAGCTCGGCGATGACCCGCTGCATCACGGGGAACTGCTGCGATGGACGGTCAGCGAAGTCGGGGGGCTGGATACCGCATCGTTCCGGACACCGGAGCTGGTGCACTTTCCGACTTTCGACACCGTCGACGGCGAGCCGCGACAGATTCCGGCGTGGCTGTTCAAACCGGCAGGCGAGGGCCCGTTTCCGGTGGTCGTCTCCATTCACGGCGGCCCTGAAAGCCAGGCGCGGCCGGGCTTCAGCGGCACGACCCAGATGTGGGTCGACAAGCTCGGTGTCGCCGTGGTGAGGCCGAATGTCAGGGGATCGGCCGGCTATGGCAGGACCTATCTCGCCCTGGATAACGGATTCAAGCGCGAGGATTCGGTGCGAGACATCGGCGCGCTCTTGAAGTGGATCGCGACCCGGCCGGAGCTGGATCAGGATCGGGTGGCGGTCTTCGGCGGCAGCTATGGCGGCTATATGGTTCTCGCGAGCTCGGTCCACTTTGGCGACAGGCTCAAGGCCGCGGTGGATATCGTCGGCATAAGCAACTTCGTTACTTTTCTCGAGAACACGCAGGACTACCGGCGCGATCTGCGGCGCGCGGAATACGGGGATGAAAGAGACCCCGCTATGCGCGCACACCTCGAGAAGATCAGCCCGCTTAACAACGTGGAAAAGATCCGGATCCCGATGTTGATCGTGCAGGGCCAGAACGACCCCCGGGTCCCGGTCACCGAGTCCGAACAGCTGGTGGAGGCACTCAGGAACCAGGGGCAGTCCGTCTGGTACATGAACGCATTGAACGAGGGCCACGGCTATCGCAAGAAAGAGAACCGCGATATCTACCAGCAGGTCACCGTGATGTTTCTCGAGGAACACCTGATCGGCG
>JBHHWI010000124.1:0-7970 GCA_046756445.1 Woeseia sp.
CTAGTCATGTGTATAGGTGGCGCCCTCGAGGATGCTCTCTACATCGTCGTAGTGTTCCGGCCGGGCCCTGTACAGGCGGAAGATCTCTGCGTGTTCGCCGCCGTAAAGTTCCTCATCGTCGGCGTGTCGCCGTATGACTCTCTCGGCCTGGCGCCGGGTCTCTATCTCGTCGTACACGTCGAAGAAGTCCGAATCACTGTCGACCATTTTGAGGTGAATTTGACCGGGCCCTGGTGAATCCACGCGGAACACGAACCAGAATTCCGGCTCGAAACCGCGTTCCTCGTCGAATATGCCCTGGTACTCCCAGGTCATGAAACGCGCGCCACCGAGCCTGGTCAGCCAGACTTTGTAGGTACCGACCGCGCGGTCGGTGGATTCCTGTTGCTGCACGAGCTCAAGAATCTTTTCGGCACTATCGTGTTCGCCAATCGCGGCATCGTCCGCATCGTCCCATTCGATCGTGAACCACGATGCATGCCAGGTTCGCTTGTCGTACGGATCCAGGATCATTGCGACAGCACCTTCCTCGGCGAAACCCAGCCAGACGCCGGTCAGTTCGGGATCGATCCTGCTGCGTTCGGGATTACCGACCGGCACGGGCATGCAGGCGAGCACGCCGAGCAGTGCGGGGGCGATGATCACGGCCAGAACCAGTCCCGTCAGCGAACGAACTTTCGGCGCCATCGTCATACCAATGATTAACTGACCCCAGCCGGCATTGTACACTCGCTGTGCAACGACAGTATCGCCGCTTTACGGAGAAAGGTAATGAGACGATCGAAATTCGTGATTCTCCTCGGTCTGCTCGCCTGTCCGGCGTTTGCAGCGCCAATCCCCGGCCATCGGCTGCCGGTGGGCATGGAGCAGGCGGTCCGTGAACGCCAGGTCGATATCAAGCGGCTCACTGCGGATCTGGCGATCGATATGAAACGGCAGACAGTCAACGGTTCGATAACGGTAATGTTCACGCCGCTCAGGGCCGGGCTGGACACTCTTATACTCGATGCCGCGGATATCGATATCGATGAGGTCGAATATATCGGGCTGGAATCAGCGAGCGGGCTGGATTTCTCCATCGGGGACCGGATTGTGCAAATCGCCATGCCTGCGCAAATCCATCCCGGCGCCGATGTTGCCGTTCGAATCAGCTACCGCGCCAGGCCCGATACGGGACTGTATTTTTTTGCAGAGTCGAGGAGCAGGACGGCGGAAGCGTGGAACTATGGGGAGGGCGGCCGGCACTACAACTGGCTGCCTTTATACAACGACACCAACGACCGGTTTGCGGTGGATTTTCGCGTAACGGTCGATGCGCCCTACGTTGTGCTGGGAAACGGTCTGTTACGGGAGACCACGATAAATCGCGGCGGCAGCCGGACGTTTCACTGGCTGCAGGAGGAGCCGATCCCGAACTATCTGCTGGCGTTGAATGTGGGTGAGTTCGTCGAAGTGCCGCTCGCGGACGCCGAGGTGGGGCAGCGCAGGATCCCGCTCAGCGTCTGGACGCATGCCGGTGACGAGGAATCGGCGGCCCACAGTTTCAAAACGACGCCCGGTATGGTCGAGTATTTCTCGGAGCTGCTGGGCTACGACTATGCCTGGCCCAAGTACGACCAGGTAACGCTCAGGAACTTCTCGGGCGCCATGGAAACGACCACGATGGTCGGCTTTGCCGAAGCTTCCCTGCATCGCGAAGGCGAAATGGCCGACGACGGACCGGCGTTGGACAAGCCCTTCCCTACCTGGACGACAGAAGACACCATTGCACACGAGCTGGCGCACCACTGGTTCGGGGACCTGGTCACCTGCCGTTCGCTCGGCTCTCTCTGGTTGAACGAGTCGTTCGCGACCTACATGCACACGGTATGGAACGGCCACGCCCAGGGCGAGGATGACCTGACCTACCAACGCTGGAGATATCTGCAGCGATACCTCGCTTATATAAAGAGTACCGGCGAGGTCCGGCCGCTGGAGTATTTCAACTACGATTCGTCCGACGACATGTACACGTCGGCAATCACGTATCTGAAAGGTTCGCTCGTACTGCATCTGCTTCGCCACGTGTTGGGTGGCCGGGACTTCTATCGTGGCATCAAGAGCTACCTGCATACGCATGCTTTTTCCGAGGTCGATTCATTCGATTTCCAGCGATCGATGGAAAAAGTATCGGGCGGCAATCTGAAGTGGTTTTTCGAGGACTGGATACGCGGCGGCGGAGGCTACCCGGCATTGGCCGTGTCTCATCTGTGGGTGCCGGAGCGCAGCGAACTGGATCTGACCATAGAGCAGGTACAGGCAGTGCAACCCTTCGAGGACTACTTCGACGTACCCATCGACGTGGAAATCGTCACCGCCAGCGCCTCGCGCGTGCATACCGTGCGCCTGAATGAAAGTGAGCTGACCGTGGCGTTGCCTGCCGACAGTGAGCCGCTGATGGTCGTGGTAGACAAGGGCAACTGGCTCATCGCGGACATCCACCAGGAGCAATCGGCGGACCAGGCCATCTACCAGCTTGAACACGGTGATCTTGCCGCGGCACTCAGGGCGGCGCGCCAGCTTGCCGAGGACTATCCCCGGGACCCGGCAGCCGTCGTCGCGCTGGCCGGCGTGCTGAGGGACGGCGATGCCTACTGGGGCCTCAGGCAGGAGGCGGCAATCGATCTCGGCAGCGCGGGCGGGGCGGCGGCGGTTGCCGCGTTGCTCGCCGCGATTGACGATCCGGACAACAGGATCCGGCGTGCCGCCGCCATTGGGCTGGGACGCGCGGGGGGCGAGGAAAGCGCGAAGGCGCTGGAGAAAGCCGTTACGTCCGATTCAGCCGCGGAAGTCATCGGCGCGGCGCTGATCGCGCTCGGCAAGATGCGTGCGGCAAACGCGAAGGACGTCCTGATGACTCAGATAGACAGGGAATCGCGATATTACGACGCCATACGACACAGCGCGATCACGGGTCTTGCGGAACTCGAAGATCCGACACTGGCGCCGGTGTTTGCGCGTTACGTGGATAGCACCTTCAACCCCGACGTGCGCGAGGCGGCGATAGAAGGCTGGGTGCGAGCCGCGCCGCAGGATCCGTCGTTACAGCGCGCTCTGAGAGAGCTCGCCAATGATCCCGATCCGGAGATTCGCGCAACCGCGCTGGAGAGTATGGGAGAGCTGCATCACGCAGACGATCTCGAATTCCTCGGCGACTATGCGGCAACCGCCGTCGACCCCAATCTGCAGAAGAAAGCACGCGACGCTGCAGAGACAATTGCCGCTTTTGTTTTGGCGGAGTAACCAAGCGTGATGGAGGAATCCGGAATGAATGATTCGTCATCGTTACCCAGGACATCGATGCTGGTCATCGCGGTCGTGCAGGGCCTTTTGCTGTTTGCCCTTTATCGTGCATTCGAGACAGATTCCTGGCCGAGCGAGTCGCCGCTGTGGTCGTATCCGTTGTGGACCCTGGCCGCGACAGTGCCGTTGCTGTTGCTGTTGTCGATCGAACGCAGCAACGTCGGCAGCGTTGTCAAACAGGTCGCCGCGCTCGGCGCTGTGCTGGCGCTCCTGGCGGTCTATACGGGCTGGCAGGCGGAGCCGTTCGACGAGTTCCCGGTGTTCAGCCTGTCATTCGCTTTTTCCGCCAGCATCAGCCTGGCCTGCTTCAAGGCGCTGATGTATCTGCAGCAGCGGGCGAACCGTGTGCCGCTGACCTATCAGGTCCTGTTTACCAACTCCTGGCGAAACTTCCTGGTCACGGCGCTATCGGCGATTTTCGTGGGCATTTTCTGGCTGATCCTGATGCTCTGGGGTCAGTTGTTCAAGGTCATCGAAATCGATTTCTTTTACGAGCTGTTCACCGAGGACTGGTTCATCTTCCCGGTGCTCGGCTTTGCGCTCGGCCTGGGGATGACCATCTTTCGTAACCTGACCCGGGTCATAGACAACATCACCAAGCTGCTGCACTGGCTGATCAAGCTTCTGCTGCCGCTGGTCGTGTCGGTCGCCGTGATCTTTCTTGCCACGCTGCCGTTCGTCGGGCTGGAGGTTCTCTGGTCTACCGGCAACGGCACGGCCTTGTTGCTGTGGTTGCTGGCAATCATCCTGTTCTTTACCAACGCCGTCTACCAGGACGGCCGCGAGACGAACCCGTACCCGGCGATCATTCATCGACTGATCTTCATCGGCCTCTGCGTCATGCCGGTCATCTCGGCACTGAGTCTTTACGGGCTGATGCTGCGGGTGAATCAGTACGGCCTGTCGATCGAACGTTGCTGGGCGCTGGTCGTCTGGCTGGTGCTCTCGCTGTTCGCAGTCGGTTACGTGGTCGGCATCGTCAGGCGGCGCACGGAGTGGACGAGTGACCTGGCGCGGGTGAATACGGCGATGGGCCTCGTCGTGCTGGTCATCATGCTGATGGCGAACAGCCCGCTGCTGGATTTCCGCAAGATCTCTCTGGCGAGCCAGTTGGGCCGGATCGAATCCGGCGAGATCGGGCTCAGGGAGTTCGATTTCTGGTATGCGAAGAATCACCTGGCACGACCCGGCTACCTGGCGATGGAGAAGATGAAGCAGGAAATTGGTGATTCGGATCCCGAGCTTCTCGAAATGATAAACAGCCCGGTGCGAAGAATGGCTGCAGTAGATATACGCAGCGCACATAAAATGTGGCAGACAATGCAGTATCGGCCTGAGCCGTTCGACGTTCCGGAGAGCCTGAAGAACGTTATCAATAACAACTACATTTCGAGGAATCCGGGTGAGCCCCTGATGTTCCGGCTTGACCTCGATGGCGACGGTCAGAACGAGTATCTGCTGTTCCTGTTACACGAACACGGAATCGGGCACTCACAGTTTTATTACATGAGCAAGAAAGGCTGGCAGGCCGGCGGTCTCCAACATGTCGGATGGGCCTACGGTGGCGATGCTGCAAAAGAAATGATCAGGGAGGGTGAGATCGAAATCGTCGATCCTCGTTTCAGGCATGTGGATATCGGCGGCCTGGTGGTCAAGCCGTTCGCCAATGACTAGCGTCGGCCCGGGCCAATCAATCCTGTGGCAAGCGCGGTGCCGGTAAGGATGACGACGCTGCCGGTGACCATCTCGGGGGTCAGGGTTTCGTCTATCAGAAGCACTCCCCAGACGACCGCAAACACCGGCACCAGGAAGGTCACGGTTATCGCTTTCGTCGGGCCGACGTGGGCGATCAGCCGGAAGTAGAGCAGATAGGCGATGCCGGTGCTGGCAATGCCCATCAGCATGACGGAACTCCAGGCCTGCAACGAGACCGCTCTTTCAGGCCACATCAATAATGCCAGCGGCAACAGGACCACGGCAGCGCCGAGCTGACTGCCGGCGGCCACGACGCGTGGCGCCTTATGCGCCAGGTTCTTCCTCGTGTAATTGGCTGCCAGTCCGTAAAAGGCCGACGCCAGTATCGCCGCGGCCACGGCGATGCCGGCATCGTCGAGCTGCAGGCTGACCTTGTCCCGTACCAGCACCACCACACCGACAAAGCCGATCGCGAGCCCGGCCACCTGGCCCCGGCTCAGAAGTTCGCTTAGCCACATCCAGGCGAAAAGGCCGGCAAAAAGCGGCGAACTTGCATTGACGATGGCGGCGAATCCGCCGCTCAAATAAAGAGTGGAATACGACAGGAGGCAGAAGGGTATGGCCGAATTCAGCGCGCCGACCGCGACTATCGGCTTCCAGTCCGCCTTGAACTCTGCCATGCCTGTTCCTGCGAGCAGTATCGGCGACAGAAAAACTGCGGCAATCGCTACCCGCAGCTCGACCAGAGCGATCGGTCCAAACTCGGGTGTTGCGACCCTCATGAACAGGAACGAGGCTCCCCAGAGAGCGGCGAGCACGGTAAGTTCGGTGACGTCTCTTGGCTTCATTGGTCGGCCGATCGTTGACGACGGTATAGTATGCGGGTGCCTGTCCGGCGCAACAAAGGAATAAGAACAATAGTGTCTTATAGAGACATTCAGCAAAGAATTCAGGGGAGCAGTTAATGAGCATAAGACTCGACGGCCAGGCGGCCATCGTCACCGGAGCGGGTCGCGGCCTCGGGAGAACGCACGCGCTGGCTCTCGCGGAGCGCGGCGCGAAAATCGTGGTCAACGATCTTGCCGGCGCCGAATCGGTCGTGGAGGAGATTCGCTGGGCGGGCGGCGAGGCGATGGCGAATAGCGCAAATGTCGCCGACTTCGACGAGGTACAGGCGATGGTCGCCGAAGCGATGGATGCCTGGGGCCGGGTCGACATCCTGGTCAACAATGCCGGCATCCTGCGCGACAAGTCCTTTCTGAAAATGCCGATTGAGGACATCCGGCTGGTGATCGACGTCCACCTGATGGGCTCGATGTACTGCTGCAAGGCCGTCTGGGAGATCATGCGCGAGCAGTCATACGGGCGCATCGTATTGACGTCCTCGAGCACCGGACTGTACGGAAATTTCGGGCAGACAAACTACGGCGCCGCCAAGATGGCGATGCTCGGCATGATGAATACGCTGCATCTCGAGGGCGCCAAGTACGATATCCGTGTCAATTGCCTGGCCCCGGCCGCGGGCACCGCCATGACCGAGGGAATACTTCCCGATGCCGTGTTCAGGCTGCTGTCGCCGGAATCGGTCAGTCCCGGCGTCGTGTTCCTGTGCGGGCCGGATGCGCCGAGCCGAAAAGTGCTGGCGGCAGGCGCAGGAAGCTTTGCCGTATTCAAAGGCTTCGAGACCGAGGGCGCCAACTTGCATCCGGACAAGGTGACGCCGGAAGGTATTGCGGATGCCTGGGATGCCATCGATGACGAATCCGCCATGCGCGAGCTACAGGCCGGGTTCGAACAGGCGGAGAAATTCGCCGGGCAGGCCGCGGAGAAGCTCGGCATCGAACTGGCGCGGGAGCAAAACTGATGCGCGCACTGGTCTGCAAGCAATACGGCCCGCCCGAGGACCTCGTGCTGGAAACGATAGACGACCCCACCCCGGGGCAGGGGCAGGTGCTCGTGGGCCTGAAGGCCGCCGGGGTCAATTTCGCGGACCTGCTGATGTTCGCCGGCAAGTATCAAGTCAGGGCAAAGCCGCCCTTTGTTCCGGGCGCCGAAGGCGCCGGCGTCGTCGAGGCAATCGGCGACGGTGTTACACGATTCAAGGTCGGGGACCGGGTCATCCTGACATCGATGGGCGGAGCATTTGCCGAGAAATGCACCGTGCCAGAGCAAAGGATCTTCCCGATTCTGCCGGGTCTCGACTATCCGCAGGCAGCGGGGTTTCCGATTGCCTACGGCACCAGCTATCACGCCTTGCGGCAACGCGCCGGGCTGCGGGCTGGCGAGACCCTGCTGGTACTCGGTGCCGCCGGCGGCGTCGGAATAAGCGCCGTGGAAATCGGCAAGGCGCTGGGCGCGAGGGTGATCGCGGCGGCGAGCAACGAGGAAAAGCTGGCGTTCGCGAGATCCGCGGGCGCCGATGAAACCGTCAACTACTCGGCCGTCTCGCTGAAAGACGCTGTCGGGAAATTGACGGACGGCAAGGGCGTCGACGTTGTCTACGATCCGGTGGGCGGAGAACTCGCCCAGCAGGCATTTCGGGCTACGGCCTGGCACGGGCGCCATCTCGTAATCGGATTCACCAGCGGAGACATTCCGGATTTTCCCGCCAACATTGCCCTGTTGAAAGAGAGAAGCATTATCGGCGTGTACTGGGGCGACTGGGCGGCGAGAGATCCCGAGGGGCAGGCTCGGAACATTCGGGAGATGAGCGAACTGATCGCCGAAGGCAGCTTGCGGCCACGGGTAACCGGACAATATCCGCTCGAGAAGTACATCGATGCGTTCGATCAGGTAACCGGCCGGCGCGTCATGGGGAAGGTCGTCCTGACCATGGACTAGCCGGAACATTACACGAGACCGCCCGAGATCATTGACGACGTTATGATTTGAATACGAATGATGAAATCCCGAATGGTGACAGCTTGTCGTTT
>JBHHWI010000125.1:0-7676 GCA_046756445.1 Woeseia sp.
TCGGTGAGGCGCTGATCGGCGTCGGCTATGCGATCAGATACGTACTGGCGGCGGCCTAGTAGGTGCTTATGAAATCCCTGGGATACCTGTTATTGATCGGCGGCTTCCTGGCGGCGGCGTATTCCACTGCGCTGGACCCGCGGCTGACCGACTGGGGCCTGTTCGTGCCGGCCGCCCTTGCCGCGATTGCCGGTGTGTACCTGATCAAGACGCATGCGCGGGGTCATGCCCGGTCCGATGCCGTGCTGTCGGCAAATCGCACCGAGCTGCGAGAGTCCCTGGGCAACATCGTGCGGGACCTGGAGCAGATCAGGGACGATTCGGCGTCGATGTCGACCACCGAAATACGCGACGCGATCGATAAGAAGCTGCGCAATGATCTGCGCCGCTTTGCGGACGCTCGCGACAGCATGGTGCACCTTTACGGGCTGCAGGCCTACGCCGATATCATGAGCGATTTCGCGGCCGGCGAGCGCTACGTCAATCGGGTCTGGTCGGCCGCTGCGGATGACTACGATGCCGAGGCCGGCTCCTACCTTCACAAGGCCCTGGCCCAGTTCCGGGATGCCGTCGAGCGGCTGGAGGCGGCAGGCCAAAAGGCCGCCGGAACCTGAGATCTCACTTGAGTTATCGCCATAAGTTATTGTTTCTTTGTGAAATTGTGAGGTAATCCTTGGCTTCACCGGGGGTACATCGGGTATATTTCGGGCCGTGACCAAGCGTCGAGCCATTCTCACGGAGGCGGAAACGCCGGCGGATGATGCCAGCCCGCCGTCGCTGCTGCTGTCCCTGATCGAGGCGCCGCGGGCGTTATCCGAGGCGACCGCGCTGATCCCGACCCACCCGATCCTGTCCAGCCTGCCGGGCGGCGACGGGCATGCCGTCATGACCCTGCCGGGGCTTCTGGCGACCGACTACTCCCTGTCGCTGATGCGCGCATACCTCAGGCGCTGGGGCTATGACGCGAGACGGTGGAAGCTCGGCAGGAACACCGGGGTGACCCGGCAACGGGATATCGAGAAGATGCTCGACGAGCGCCTCGAGGCCTTGTACGTCGAGAGCGGCGGCAAGGTCAGCCTCGTCGGCTGGAGTCTCGGTGGCCTGTTCGCGAGGGAGATGGCGCGCCGGAATCCGCAGTTCGTTCGCACCGTCATCACCCTCGGCAGCCCGACGGGCAACCCGAAGTCGACGACCATCTGGCGCTTGTACGAGTACGTGTCGGGGACGAGTCTTTCGGACCGCGCGATTCGGCAAAGGATCGAGGATTTTCGGAAACCGCTTCCCGACCTGCCCGTCACATCGATCTACAGCAAGACCGATGCGGTGGTCTCATGGCGGATCGCGACGATTCCTGCCGGGGACATGGCCGAGAACATCGGCATTCGCATGAGTCATTTCGGCATGGGATTCAACCCGGTCGTATTCTTTGCGATAGCCGATCGCCTGAGTCAGGCGGAAGGCGAGTGGTCGCCTTTCGAAATCAGCGGATTCCGCAGGCTCTTTTATCACTAGCGCGCACATTGCGCCAACTGGTGCAATATTCAGGCTAGGAGCGCGTGCAGCGTCGGGTCAGGGCTTCCTGAAGTTCGTCGACTTCTTCGTGCATCAAGTAGTCGTTCTGATCTTTCCAGCCGCGCAGCATGACCAGGTTGCATTCGTTTACGATCAGGTGCTCGGTACTCGATTGTGACTCGATTTCCCATCCGGGAATCGCGACGACGGAACGCACTCGCACCTCATGCCCCAGCATCCTCCCGAATTCCAGCGCCAGTTGCTTGTTGCGTTTAAGAAATTCGGCAAGCGAACGAGAATACCGGCCCGGAGCAAACGCCAGAATATCGCCATCCAGCCGGACCCGGTTGTCCTTTCCGGGCCTGCGGGCAACGACGTTGACCGCATAAACGCCGTGCAGCCCGACGATAACGTTGTCGATCACCCCTGAGCCGCAGGGCACATCGTGAAATACCCTGTTCATGTTTGCGCTCAGTTTTTGCAGGCCGTGACCGGCGGCGATGCTGGCGTCACGCACGAACTGGGTCCGGCGTCTGGCCAGCACTACGGCGAAGAATCGACAGGCTGCGTACAGCGCTACGGCTGCCAATACCGCCACGACCAGGCTCAGTTGCCACCCCGGCAAGTCGCCGAAGATCGCGTCGGGCTCAAGGGAGTAGCTGACGGCGAAGATCACGACGAAGACCAGCGCGGATGCCAGGTAGGTATGAAGGCGGCGGGTCAGCCGGTCCAGATCGTCGCGAAACCGCTGTGCCGCCTCCAGCATGATGGTGCCGGGAAAGCTGCTCGAATCGCCGAGGTTTCTGGTGATCGTGTGCCAGGAATTCGCGGCGAGCAGGAACCCAAAGGTGGCGACCAGCGCGATCGATGCTGCGGTGCTGAATGCCTCTAGACTCATGCGGGCCTGCCCGGGCCGAAGGGGAAGTAGTCCAGATTAGCCGTCGTGGTATCCGGTCCTCTGTGACACAGATCACACTGATCGGCATTCCGCTTGCCGGTGTGCGCCTCGGTTGATCTGTGATTGCTGTCACAGCCGGCTGTGCGACAGGCCTGCTACGGTCGAAACACGTCGGCGATACCGAAGCGGATATTTGCGAGGGATGACATGCAGATCAAATGGGTGGGCATACTGGCGGTTACCATAACGATGGTCCTCAGCGCTTGTGCGACGATGAGTGGCGACGAGTGCACAACCGGCGACTGGCGGATGATCGGTTTCGAAGACGGCTCGAAGGGCTATGGCGCCGAGCGTCTCGGCGAACACCGCAAGGCATGTGCCAGGCATGGCGTCACGCCCGACCTG
The DNA here is from genome assembly GCA_046756445.1 of Woeseia sp. Lineage (GTDB taxonomy): Bacteria > Pseudomonadota > Gammaproteobacteria > Steroidobacterales > Woeseiaceae > JACZWL01. Next base: position 2,816 of record JBHHWI010000125.1, read on the forward strand.
CAGGCATACCGGACCGGACGCGAGGAAGGCCTGAGGGATTTTTGTCAGCCGTCCCGGGGATTCAATCTCGGGGCGAGAGGCGGCCGCTATGACGGTGTTTGCTCGGTCGATATGGAATCCGACTTTCTCGACGCCTATCGTGCCGGGTATCACCTGTATGAACTGCAGTCTGCCGTTAACTCGGCCAACTACCAGATCAACGCGAGACAACACGAGCTGGATGATGTCCACGACCTGATTCGGGAAAAAGAAGCGCTGCTCATTGCCGAGGAAACGAGGACGCAGGACCGCATTCTGATTCTGGCCGATCTCAAAGACCTGTCCGAACAATCAGGCAGGCTCGAGGCGGAAATCCTGATGCTCGTCGACGACCGGGCGCGCCACGAGGAGCAGCTCGCGGATTACCAGGCATCGGTCGCACATTTCGGCTACTAGCCCGAATATTACGCCAGTGTGACGCGCTCGCTACAACAGCTCGTCAACCGCTCTTTCTGTCAGTCGCTGGGTAAACGAGACATCGACGCGCTCCGTGATTTCCGTCGAGATTGCCAGGTCGGGGATAAATAATTCGTCCAGTAGCCGATCAACGGTACCGGCATGCGACGTGGCGAGATTCAGTTCCTTGTTGACCTCGAGGCTCAGCTTGTCGTAATTGGCCGTTCCCAGGCAGGCCCAGCCGTCGATGACCGCTGCCTTGACGTGGCTCATGCCCGGGTAAATGAAAACCCGGATGCCGTTATCGAGCAAGGTGTTGATGGCGACCTGGTTGCTGGCATTCACCAGACCGTGGTTTCCGCGGTCCGGCAATATGATCCGCACGTCGACACCACGGCGGCGTGCTTTCGCCAGCTCATAGGTAATCAGGTCGTCCGAGAAGTACGCGTTTTCAATCAATATGTAGCTTTTCGCCCTGCGGATAGCTTCGACCTGTGCGCGGTAGATCTGCGAATCGAAGTTCTGCGTATAGAGCGCCCGAACGGGGTAGCCCTGGTCGTCGGCGCGTTTTTTCTTGCCGCGCAGGATTCTCAGGAAATTGGCGACATCACCGAAGAAGCCGGCGCGTGCCCATGCCTTGTCCGAATCGTATTGAAGCTGGTCGACGATCGGCCCCGTCACTTCCATCATCAGGTCGTGCCACTCGTAGCGGTATTCGCGGCCGATGTTCATGCCGCCGACGAAGGCGATCTTCTTGTCGACGATCGTCGTCTTGGTGTGATCGCCCATATACATAAAGGGGTTCGCCCGGTTGCGGACTTTGACCTTCGAGTCCTTGCGCAGGTAACGGGAAATGGACAGCGGGCCGCGGAAACCCTCGGGCAGCGAGTCCGGATCCGTCTGCATGGCGACCATGTTGCCCAGCGCATCGATCTGTATCCGGACCCGTACATCCCTGGATTTTTGTTTGAGCAGATCGGCGATTTGTACGGCGAAATCGTCGTTGTCGAAGATGTAGGTCCGAATGTCGACGGATTGCTCGGCAGCGCCAATGACGTCCAGGTAGCGCGTAAAGAACTGCTCGCCGTCGGTCAGGAAGGTGATCCTCCCCCGGGAGCTCTTGTGGCCGACGATCCTGTCGAGGTCTTTTTCCCATTGCCCGAGATCCATGCCCTCGCCATGGCTGATATCGGGTATCGGTTTGTTCTCGAGCGCGGGCAGCTGAAACGTGCTGATAGCGCCGCGACGGAAAAACCCGGTCACCGATTTCAGGGCAAACGATGCAAGTGACGCCGTGTTCGAAACCGGACGGTTGACCGGATCCACATGGATTGCGCGGGAATACAATACGGCCGCCTGAGACGCGAAGGTCGCTTTTCGCAGGGTTTTGCTGCTGCGAACCCGGCGGGCATCTCCATCGGGCGCCGCTACGATGATCTCTGCGTGAGTCTCGTGCTCGCCGGCGATGGCTGCCGGCTGTGTACCCGGGCCGCTGGCGCATCCTGCCAGCGCGGCGCTCACGAGGAGCATGCATGCCGCCGCTCTCGAGGCTGCCCGGGCGAGATTTGTGTTGCTGTTCGAGCTGTTCATCTTTTGACTCCGGTCGGGGCCTGGCCCGTTGCATTGGAATCAAATGTAGTGATGAACGCTTGTAAGCAACTGATCTAAATATAATTGTTTCAGAAAGGTTTCCTGATGGTCGGATGAAGAACAGCTGAGGACGGCTTCGAACCGCCCGGTTCGGGTCACCGACGAGTGCAGAGGCAGGCGCTTGGTCGGGGCCGATCGGGTATCCGGGGACACGGGTCACATGGTTGGATTAAACTGCGCAATACGCCGGCAGATGGCTGCCGTGAGGGAGAGAACCATGAACATAAAAACGATATTCGGCTGTGCAATTTGCCTGATCATGGTGGGCGCCGTTGCATATGCGGATGAATCCGATGCGTTGGTACAGCTGGACAAGGAATGGGGAGAAGCCGAGGGACCGGAGGCCATTGAGCCTCTGCTCGCCGACGACATCGTGGCTCTGGGCCTGGAGGGCGTGGGGGGCAAGTCACAGATACTCGAGGCCGCAGCAAGCGACGACGCGCCGACGGGACCCTACGTTGCCGGGGACTACAAGGTTCGTTTTCTTAGCAAAGACGTTGCCGTGATGACTCACAGCGCGGCCGAGCCAGATCCCCATTGGAGCATGCATATCTGGCAAAAACGGGACGGCAAGTGGCAGGTCGCCGCTACGGCAACCGTGCCTATTGAAGAGTAATTACTCTCCAAATAAGTCTGATCTCCGTCGACTGTCTTTCCGGAGGGGCCGCGGCTGCAGCAACCGGCCCTTCCGGACGGATAGTCGCCGACAGGCGAGGGCCTGTCGGAAGGGGTCTCGCGCCTGGCCAAGCGAATGTCCGCTTAGCCTAATCGGACATTGACGTCATCCAATGAAGGCATTGGCGCCATGATTTATTCATGCTGAGTACCGATCGTATTGTCGACGAGTTGATGGACCGTATCAACTTGCTGGCTCCACGGTGCGAGCCCGTCTCTTATATACGCGTCATATCGATCAATATTAGAGCTGAAGTTATTGATGAACTTTTGATTTGTACGCATTTTCTCCAAATTGCAGCGAAAATGAGTCGAGACCTCGCCTCCATCTTCATCAAAAAACGACTCCAGCTGAATAAGGTCAGGATATGCCGACGGCAGATCGATTGTGCCTGCTATCTGAATGTTAATCAGGAATTCCAGGACTGCCTTGATCTGTTACAGTCCGACCAATGCCGTTCGACTTATTGGGCCTTGTTCATAACCCGGAGCATGAGCAGGACGAAGACGGCAATACACCCAATTGGTTTTGACATATCGCCAGCGAGATAGCGAAAACCGAAGCCGAATATCGTCGAAAATACAACACCGACGGACTTTCAATCGGCTTTTTCGAAGCAATTGGCGAATACCTGATTAACGGCGTCTACAATCGATAGACGAATCAGTCAGGGCCAAGGACGGCCCAAACCCCTTAATTCCCTACAACATTCAGTACGCGGCTCAGAAGCGCCAGGTGAAAAGAGATGGCGCACGGTAACTCTCATCGAGATTCATGCGCTGCGACCACCGACGGCTGAGGCGACCGTCCACAAATCGTCTTGTCGGCTCCGCTTCCCGTTTCTCCTCCCGAATTTGCACCGATTCGTTCATCATCACTCAATACTCCTAGTTTCAGATTGAAAAATGCGGTGGATCGTGCACATTCTAAATTCGTAATTCTTACTACTGAGGGGTGGACAATACTGATACGGGAGTCGTCGCGCAGCCGGGCAAAAACGGCAATGGAGTGGGCCGAGAGTGAGGGAAAGCAGTGCTCAAGACCTACAAAGTGACGGAGCCAGCTGCGCGACCTGACAATCATCCTAGTGCTAACTTTGAATGAATGAGGTCGATGTAATTCACGCTTGGGTGCGAAACACAGAGTTTCCCAAAACGACAACAACCAGGCGGCGAGTATTGACACGCACTAGCGATTGTAGAAGGGCCAGGGACAGCACAATTTGCTAGACCGAAATTTCTTCTTCCCTATTTGGACAGCCCGCCGCTTCCCAACTTCTGAGTATTTCAGCAATATCGTCCATGGAGTTACAAACGGCTTGTTGGTTGTGTTCACCGTGGATAAATTTCTGCCACTCTTCGCCGTGTATATCCGATAGTCTTGTAAATTCCTCGCGCCACGTTGCCACTCTGATCCTCCAAATCTGACCGTTTTCATTTTCAGAAGGGGCAGCCAAGCTGATGAAAATCCTCGCTGATCGATGTGCCGGGATAAATGGCTAGCGGTCGGGTAGGTAATTGACGCAAAGCTGCTGCGTTTCGGCGTCCTTGAGCGGTTCATCCATCAAAGTGCAGCAGTAACTGGATTGGCCGTTCATACAACAACCGTCCTCCTGAAAATACTTGCAGTGCGGACACATCCCAAAATGACGTTTGCCATGCTGCTGCGCCATTTTGCGCAACATGCGTTCTAAGCTGCGTGTGACAGTTAGGTATGCTGAGTTCGATAGTGCGCTGGCCGCAACCACCATCGCCTCGAACGGATCCTCGGCAAGCAACTTTTTCGATTTGTTAGTCAGAGTGAAATCAATGCTTCGACCATCGGTTTTCGAGCGCTTGCGCGTCAGGTGGTTATTCTGCACCAGGCTCTTGATGGTCTGAGATGCCGTGCCACGGGTTGTGCCATGGAACTCAGCGAAGGCTGAAACGGTGCGTGAGAAACGATTGGCGCGGGAAAAATACCGCAATGCTGTCCACTGCGCGAAGGTAAGATCGGCAACGAAGCCATCTCCGCGGGCCAGGCAGCCCAACTGGAGAACCAGCTCGGCGACTGTTCGAGCCCTAACGTCCACGGGTGCGGCCATCGCCGGATAGTAGCGTT
>JBHHWI010000126.1:0-7630 GCA_046756445.1 Woeseia sp.
CTGGTCAATGTCGCCGTCGGCGTCAACAAGGACGAATGGGGCGCCGAGTTGTTTATCAACAACGCCTTCGATGAGCACGCGCAGCTAAACATCAACGCGGCCGACTGGGTACCGAGCGTAACCACGAATCGGCCAAGGGAGATCGGGGTGCGCTTCACCTACGATTATGAGTGACATTTAGTCGTTAACAATAGGGCGGGCCGTCGGGTCCGCCCTTTTTTATTCGGTATTGCCGAAGGGGACAACCGGGTTTGGATACAGCGGCGGCGGACTCAAATAATACGGCAGATCGGCTGGCCGAACGCGCAAAAGCCCTGATACAGCAAGCCGACTTCGCCGCCGCGGATCGCCTGATCCGCGAGGAACTGGACGGCGTTGGCCTGGATCGCGAGCATGCCGGGGCCCTCTACGTGCTGGCCGTCGCCCAGCGTTACCAGCAAAAATTCGATGATGCGCTGTCGACACTCGATCAGCTTCTGAGTCTCGATCCTGAGAATGCTCGTGCCCGGCAGGAGCGAGGTCACACGCTCCTGACACAGAATCGCATCGACGAGGCGCGGCTTTCCTATGAGAACGCCGTACGCCTGAACCCGGCGCTGTTGGCGAGCTGGCAGGCCTTGATAAACCTGTACGAGATCGCCGGGCTGTCCAAACAGGCACAGACTGCACTCGAGCAGGTGGAAATCCTGTGCCGGCTGCCCAAGGAACTCCTGAGCGTCACGAGCATGATTCACGAGGGCAAGCTTTACAAGGCGGAACGGCTGTGCCGGCACTTCCTGCGCAACAACAAGCAGCATATCGAGGGCATGCGTCTGCTGGCGGCGATCGGTGACAGGCTGGAAGTGCTCTCCGATGCCGAGTTTCTGCTGGAGAGCTGCGTCGAGTTCGCGCCGGAGCACGATGCGGCGAGGTACGACTACGCGAACCTGCTCCTGAAGATGCAGAAGTTTGAAAAGGCCCACGAGCAGACACGAATACTCGTTGACAAAGAACCGGGTAATCTCGCTTACCGGTCGCTGCTCGCAAACGCGACCGCGGGCATCGGCGAGCACGAGAAGGCGATCGAGCTCTACAACGAGGTGCTGAAAGAGAGTCCCGGGCAGATCATGTTGTACGTGATGCGCGGGCACGCCGAGAAGACCATCGGGGGCCTGGATGCCGCCATCGCCTCCTACCACAGGGCCTATGAGCTCCAGCCAGACCTAGGCGACGCCTTCTGGTCGCTGGCCAATACCAAGACCTACAGCTTCACCGACGCCGAGATCGCCCACATGGAGAAGTATGAGGCCTCCGAGAGCATCTCTTCAGAGGATCGGATCCATATGTGCTTCGCGCTGGGCAAGGCCTTCGAGGACCGTGGCGAGTACGAGCCGTCATTCCGATACTACTCGCGTGGCAATGCCTTGAAGCAGGAATCCGTCCGCCACAAGCCGGCTCATCTGGCCATCCGCACCAGCGCCCAGATCGAAGTGTGCACCGCGCAATTCTTCGAACAGAAACAAGGCGTCGGGTGTCAGGCGCCTGATCCCATATTCATCGTCGGTTTGCCGAGAGCCGGGTCGACGCTGCTGGAGCAGATACTGGCTTCGCATTCCATGGTGGAAGGCACCCATGAGTTGCCGAACATCATTGCGCTGGCGCAGCGCCTGCGGGGCAGCCTCAACCTGATCGAGGAAAAGGGCGGGACCCCGAATTATCCGAAAATTCTGACGGAGCTCGACGACGATTACTTCCGGCGATTCGGCGAACAGTTCATCGAGGATACGCGGGTTTACCGGCAGGACGCTTCCTTTTTTATCGATAAGAATCCGAACAATTTCTTTCACATCGGACTCATCAAGCTGATCCTGCCGAATGCCAAGGTCATCGACGCGCGCCGCCATCCCATGTCCTGCTGCTTTAGTGGTTTTAAACAGCTGTTCGGCCAGGGCCAGGAGTTTTCGTACGGCCTGACACAGATCGGCAACTATTACCGTGAATACGTCGAGCTCATGGACCACTGGGACGAAGCACTGCCCGGATTCGTCCTGCGCGTGCAGCACGAAGATGTGGTCGATGATCTGGAGACCCAGGTTAATAGGATGCTCGATTTTTGCAACCTGCCATTCGAGCAGGCCTGTGTGGATTTTCACAAGACCGAGCGAAGCGTCAGAACGCCGAGCTCGGAGCAGGTCAGGCAGCCCATTTACAAGACCGGCCTGGAGCAGTGGCGTCATTTCGAGCCCTGGCTCGACCCGGTGAAGAAAGCATTGGGCCCGGCGGTGATCGAGCGCTATCCGATCTCCTGATCGCGTTGATTATCTCTCACAAGCACAGATTCATTTTCTTCGCAGTGCCCAGGACGGCAACCCATACCATTCGGCAGGCGCTGGCCAGCCATCTCGGACCCGATGACTGGGAACAACAGGATCTGTTCGAGAAAAGGAGACTACCCCATCCCGAGATTGCGCAAATAGAGCACGGCCACATCTCGGCCCGCCAGATCAGGGATCATCTTTCTGACGAGGTCTGGAACTCGTATCACAGGTTCGCATTCGTAAGGAATCCGTTCGACCGGTTCGTATCCACCTGTTTCTTCCTGAACAGGAAGAATTCGGGGTTCGAGGACTCGGCGATACCATTTATGAAACAAGCACTTACGGTCGACCGGTTCCGACGCAGGATCCTGGTCGTGCCGCAGAGCGCACTGCTGACCGATGAGGACGGGAGCCTCGTTCTCGACTCGCTCGGGCGGTATGAGCGCCTTCAGGAGTCCTATGACGAGATCTGTGATCGCATAGGCATTCAGACGACAGAGCTCGGCAGAAAAAATCCGTCCAAACACGATCGTTTTTCCGAATACTATGACGACGAGCTCAAAGAGATGGTGGCGGATTTCTACAAAGACGATTTGCGATTGTTTTCCTATCGGTTTGATTCGAGCTCGCCAATGAACTGATCCATGGTGTCCACCGCAAGCGCCGATTTCAGGATGCGCTGAACGATTATCGGATTGACGCCAATGTCATTACTCTCGGTCACCAGCGCCCGCATGTCGGGATGGAGCTGTTCATACACCTTATCGATTATCTTTTGATAATGATCCCAGCCGTCTTTTTGATAACCGTAGAGATGCCACGTCTCCCGCCAGTCTTTGGCGAAACCCAGCAGCATTCTCTCGTAGGCATCGATGAGTTTCGAGTCGTTCTTCGGGTTGTGCTCAAAATCCCGAATTAGTCCGCTCACCAGGGCATCCACCTCACCGGGCGACATGACGGGACAAATATTGTATTTCTCCGTCAGGATGGTTACTTCCTTGCCAGCCTCGAACGGAGCCGGCGACACCAGTTTCTCGACGGCCGCCTGGTCGGTGACCGGATCAAACTGTTCCATGTCCCGCACGGTTTTCCAAAATCGTGAAGACCCCGCGGCATCGATGACCAGGTGGATTCTGTCCTCATCACCGGCATTCGTTACCCTGTGCCGTCGCCATGAATTGAAAATCCAGCATTCGCCGGCCTTCATATGCACCTGCTGATCCGCGCAATAAAAAGTCACCGCGGGATTCGTAATGATCGGAATATGAATACGCACGCGCGTGTACCAGTGATAATTGAAGTCGACGTGCATCGAGACTTCGGATCCACCGGCAAGTTTCATTAGTCGAGTACGCCCCAGTACTTCGTCAAAACTGGCCATGACCTGCCGAACGTATTCGCAGCCGTTCAGGTGGCGAGTTACGCGCATCGATCCTTCGAAGTCATCGTTGTCGCCCCCGTTATGCGATATGAGTGGCACGGCCGAGTTTCCCTTCATGCCGGACGGATGCGCCATCCACGCGGCTTCCGGCAATGCAGTCACTTCCCTGGCCAGCCGTTTGGCATCGAACCCGTACGGCAGCCGTATGAATGGTTTGGCGATGTCCATTTCAGTCAAATGTCCTGTCGACCTCGGCCGCGAGCTCTTGCAGACCGGAAGATATATTAACAGTGTAGGGATTCTTCGAAACGTCAAGACCTCTTAGATGCTGCGGGAGCGATGCGAACTCCTGTTTGCTTCTTTCACGTATGTGCTCAAGTGTTTCGGCCGCTCGGGCACGACATCCCTCATGCATCACGGGTCCGACAAGGGCCCTACCAGCACCGGGCGACTCCGCATCCAGAGCAACCAGGTCGCATTCGATGTAGCCGTTATCCGCGGGGTAACGGTAAACCTGCTTGGCACCAGGCCAGGTCATTTTGCCTTCGGATCGTTTGCGCCGGGCCAGACCGGAGTACTCCTGCAATTTGTACGCGCAGTCGAGGGACGGCGAGTCCTGTGAAACATCCACCCTCGTACCAATCCCGAATGCGTCCACCGGGCAGCCGCCATCAATGAGTTCGGCGAGACGATACTCGTCGAGATCGCCGCTGGCAAAAATTCCAATATCGCCACAGCCGCCCTCATCGAGAATCTGCCGTACCGAAGGCGCCAGCTCCAGCAGGTCACCGCTGTCCAGCCTGACTGCCTTGATCGAAACACCCTTTTCTTTCATGGTCTGCGCCAGATGAACGACCTTTTCCGCACCACGTCTGGTGTCAAACGTGTCGATGAGCAGCACGGTGTTGTTCGGATGACAGTTCGCAAAATTTTCGAAGGCCTGCGATTCGGACTCGTGAGCCTGTATGTAGGAATGCGCCATCGTGCCGTAAATGGGAATGTCGAATTCCTGCCCTGCCTGGACAGTCGCCGTTCCGTCGAAGCCGGCAATGTAATCGGCCCGTGAGGCGAACAGAGCGGCCTCGCCAGCATGCGCTCTGCGCATCCCGAAATCGATCAGTGTCTTGCCCGGAGCGATCAGGCGGCAGCGAGCGGCCTTGCTGGCGACAAGTATCTGATAATTAAGAATATTGATAATACGACTCTCGACGAGCTGCGCCTCGGGTAACGGCGCGGTGACCCGAAGGACAGGCTCCTCGGGAAAAAACACGGTTCCCTCGGCCATCGCGTGTACCTCACCGGAAAAACGGAATTCCGCAAGTCGATCAACGAGACCTGCATTGAATCTGCCCGATCCCGCGAGCCAATCAAGTTCTTCCTCCGAGAAGCGCAGCTCTTCCAGGTACTGAATGACCTGCTCGAGGCCTGCGAACAACAGAAAATTGCGATGTGGTGGCATGCGCCTGACAAAGAACTCGAACACGGCCTTGTCCTCCATGCCGTGCTCGTAGTAGCTCTGCAGCATTGTGAGCTGATACAGATCAGTGAGCAGTGCTGCAGTTTTCACGCCTGAATGCTGGCACCGTGTTCCTGCATCGACGCGATGGCCCGATCACCGTCGCCCGGATTCAGGTCGACTGCACGAATGGCCGATGTCAGGAGCACGACGCCGAAGCCCTCTCCGAGGGCGTCCAGGACGGTATTCAACACGCAGTAATCCGTGGCGAGACCGCCGACAAATATTCGTGTTACGCCGCGGTCCCGCAGCTGCTTCGTGAGATCTGTTCCCTGGAAGCCCGAATAGGCTTCCTGGTCGGGTTCGGCGCCCTTGCGAACGACCAGGACGTCATCCGGAAGTTCCAGGTCGGCGGCGAATTGCGCGCCCCGGCTGTCTGCGACACAGTGTTCGGGCCACTGTCCGCCGCTCTCCACAAACGAACAGTGTTCAGCAGGATGCCAGTCCGCTGTTGCAAATACCGGCAACGCTTTGGCTCCGAAATTTCGGACCCAGTCATTGATGACCGGGATGACGGCGTCGCCGTCGCTTACCGCCAGGGCGCCGCCGGGAAGAAAATCGTTCTGAACGTCGACGATGATAAGGGCATCGCCCTGTCCGATTTTCAGGTGCTTCTGCATGCTCATTTTGCGCCTGGGTGCCGGCCCTTCTGCCGGATGGTTCAATTTAACGTCCAATATGCATGCCGGGACAACCGCTTACATCCTATGTGATTGTTTTTAAGTCTGATATTCTCTGAGCCTCTGGCACCGATCGAGCGTGATCCCGCATCTGCTTATGACAGGCACATTGACTCCTGGACGGCTACTGGGTCTATTGACCATCAATCTTGCCGTGACCTTCTCGCCGGCGGATTACGCGAGCGCCGCCACGACCCTCTGGTGGGACACCGCTTACGCCAATCGCTTCGAAATCGACGTTGCGACCGGGCCGAATGTCCCGGACAAGGGATACATTGGCTACACCGCCAGGATCGCAGCGCTCGACACGCAGGCGCTGATCGCGGCCGGCCAGATGCAGGCGGATTGCAGCGATTTGCGTGTCACCTACTACGATGGCATCGGCTGGCAGGACCTTCCCAGGCATGTCCTGAACTGCAACAGTGCGACAAGCGATATTCGTTTCGCGCTCCTTGCCGATATACCCGCAAGCAGCAACGACGACAACTATTACCTGTACTATGACAATCCGGCACCGGCTGCGCTGCCGGTGATGACGACGACAAACGTTTATCTCTGGTACGACGATACATCGATCGACCGCTCCGCCAGCTACATCCGAGGCCGCGTCGATGCCTGGCACGGCAGTGGCTGGGACGATTCGCTGAGCTGGAACGCCGCCGGTTATTACACATACGACACGGGCGACAACTTCACGAGCGGCTATCGTCGCGCGATCGACGAAAGGGACATCTACATCGAGGCCGAGTGGTTTCACACCGGCTGTTATCAGTTGAACATCACGACCGGGCTGCTGGTCCGCGGCATTATCGCAAGCGGAACACTGGGTAGTGAGTCGTCGGACCACTACTACGCCAGCAACCGCGGCGAGTTTCCGACAGGTTGCACCGCCGGCGGCTATACCCACGATGGCGATGTCTTCTCGGGATTCCGGACTGTAACCGCGATCGACGGTCCCAATCCCCCTGATATCGTCGCCAATGTGTGGCGCCGCCAGGGTTTGGCCGTCTGGCTCGTCAATCCGACCAATGGTTCGTTCTGGGACGAAGACAGTTCGGCGAGCTGGGCGGCGCCCGGGTATCCGAGTGGTGCCAACCTTCACGTGACCGGCAGCGAAGCGGCCGATGACGAAGGCCGCGGCTTCGCGGCGTTCATGACCGCACAGGATCAGGCACGGATAAGAAATATCCTGATGCGGCGTTACGTCGCACCGGAGCCAGTGCTGGTACTGACTGCGCAAAGTCAACCGCCTGATCTGATCCTGCAAAAGATAGTTTTGACGGTTTTTGACCCGGTCAGTAACACGACGAATCCCAAAGCCATTCCCGGCGGCTGGGTCGAATATACGATTACGGCATCGAACAACGGCACAGGCGACGTCGATAATGAGTCGCTGGTCATAACGGATCCCATGCCCGCCAACGTGGACCTGTACGTCGGCGACCTGGGTGCGGCCGGGAGCGGCCCGGTCGAATTCACCGACGGTGCCGGCCCGGCATCGAGCGGTCTGACATACGTATTCGGCGGCCTGGCCGACCTGACCGACGACGTGGAATTCTCTACCGACGGCGTCGTCTACAGCTACGTGCCGTCACCGGATGCCGATGGCTTCGACTCCGCCGTGCGCCATATCCGAATCAGTCCAAGCGGCACCTTCCTCGGTAAATCGACCGTCGCACCGACGACCTTCGACCTGCGAATCCGCGTGCGCGTGCAGTAGATTCGGTGCCGGAGCGAACTTTCCGAACTTTCCTCC
>JBHHWI010000127.1:0-7592 GCA_046756445.1 Woeseia sp.
ATCACGCTGTCGTCGTCATCGACAACGGTCGCATCATTGCAGTTGGCGCTGTTGACGATACCGACATTCCGGAAGATGCCGTCATTATCGATACGAGCGGCAGGACGGTGTTGCCGGGGTTGATCGACGCTCACGTCCACGTCGACCTGATCGGCCATGGTGATTATGACCGTTACTACAAATTCCTCGGCGGTATGGAACGGTTGCATGAGGTCATGCCGATAGCGGCAAAACAGATGTTGCGTGCGGGTGTCACGAGCGCCATAGACCTGGGCGCACCATTTCAGATACTCGAATTTCGGGAGCGAATAAGGCGTGGGGAGATTCCCGGGCCGCGTTTGACCATATCCGGTCCCTGGATAACGCGGGTTTATCTCGAAGGTGTTCCTGATGAGTATCAGATCATCATCGATAGTCCACGTCAGGCGGCGCAGCGGACCCGGGAACTGATCGCACGCGGCTCGGACGTGATCAAGACCTGGGTCGGGCTGACCGAGGACGACTATCGCGCCGTAGTCAAGGAGGCTCATCGACACGGGATCAAGGTCCACGCACACCTGTATCGACCGGAGGCCATTCGTGCTGCAATAGCAGCGAACGTGGATGTGTTGCAGCATGTCGGCTCCGCCGGCAATTCTCCCTACGACGACGACCTCGTATTGGACATCGCACACAGAAATATCCCGGTGATACAGACGATCTCGCATCGAATCTGGGTGTATCCGGCAACGGTCGAGTTTCCGGAGCGGCTCAATGATCCGGTCCACAAGATAGACATGCCGCCGGACATCTATGCGGAGGTTATCGACTCATTCAACGACTTTCGCCGCCTGTCCTATTTTCACGAGATCGGCCGCGAAACCAGAAACTCTCAGATCGCGGCGCGTCAGTTCATCGACGCCGGCGCTTACATCGGCGTCGGGACCGACGCGGCCAGCCCCCTGAATTTTCATACGGAAGCGATCTGGCGGGAAATGTCGGCCCTGGTCGACAGCGGCATGACGCCGATCCAGGTAATCTCCGCGGCGACCAGGACGAACGCGGAGATCCTCGGTCAAATCGATCAGCTGGGCACGATCGAGGCCGGAAAACTCGCCGATCTGATTGTCGTCGACGGCAACCCCCTCGCCGACATCACGGTGCTCGGATACGTGAACATCGTCGTCAAGGATGGCGCAATCTGGTATGCGGAGACCTCCATGGGCGCCCCGCTCACCGGGATCGGGCACGCTTTCAACGAATAACGTCGCCGTCTTTGATCACGTGGAGAACGTGGCGGAGGTCCCCCAGATTTTGTAGCGGATCGCCGTCGATAACGATGATGTCGGCCAGCTTGCCCTCCGCGATCGTGCCGAGATGGTCCTCTCGATTGAGTACCACGGCCGCCCATCGGGTACCGGCCATGATTGCCTGCATCGGCGATAACCCGACATCTTCGTGGAGAAAATATATTTCGCGTGCGGCCGCGATATGGTGCGGATTCGCCCTGGAGCCTGAATCGCTTGACACGATAAACGGTGCGCCCGCCTCGAATAACTGGCGCAGCTTCATCATCTTGGCCTCCCGGTTGATGACAGCGCCGCTAAACAGCGGGTGCCGTGACGGATGCTTGTATGACCCGCGTATGTCTTCATAGATGTCGGGTGGCATGTGCTTCTTCCACGCCGGGTCATGCACCAGCTCCGGGTTCCTATAGATCTGCCTGAGACCTTCGTCGGCCATAATGGTCGGTCCCATCGCCACCTGTTGCTCGATGATCATATTGACGACGTCGTCGGGATAACTTGGCTGCGCTCCGTCGCCGATATGCTCGACCGTGTCCCACTGTCCGAGTCCTGCTTCGAGGGCCGTCCGCAATGCCTTCTGGCTGAACAAATGCGTGGCGACCCTCATGCCGAGCTTGTGAGCCTCGTCATAGATCGCAACAAGTTCAGACTTCGACAGATTCTCGTCCTGAGTCTTGATGACGTCCACGCCCATCTCCACGAGTTTCCTGACCTTGCGGCGACCGTCAGCCGGGTTCTCGACCACCCAGGTATCCACGAAGTCTTTCGAGACGAACGATGTCGGTGTTTTTCTCAGAAACGGCCCGGCGATAAACGGCCGCGGTCCGGGCATTCTGCCGGAGTTGATCTGCTCGCGAAGCCAGAAGCTGTTATCGATGTCGGTGCCGAGGTCGCGGACCGATGTCACGCCCGCATCGAGCATGATCCGGGCCGCAGTCGGCAGGATATCCGACCGCATTCGGTCCTCGTACGTGGCAAACCAGTGGTCATAGTCACTGTGGCCGATAATGTCGAAGTGAACGTGGAGATCGATGAGACCGGGCATCACCGTGCGGCCATCGGCGTCGATGACGCGCGCGCCGTCCGGAATGTCCGTGTTCTCCTGAGCGCCGACGGCGCTGATACGATTGCCGGAAACCAGCACGACGCTGTCATGAACGGGCATTCCACCGTAGCCATCGATCAGGCGACCGCCGACGATGGCGAGCGTATCGTCCTGCGCCCACAGGGCCGGCGGAGTGACTACCAGACAGATTACGGCGGCGAAGCCGGCGTTACGGAGTCTGTATTTCATAGCTGCTTGTAAATCTCCCCACCCTTCATGACGAAACGCACGTCTTCGAGCACCCTGATGTCCTCGAGCGGGTTGCCTCTGACGGCAATGATGTCGGCGTAGCCGCCGGGCCTGATCGCACCCACATCGCCCGACCATCCGATCAGCTCGGCTGCATTGATTGTCGCCGCCTGGATCGATTCCATCGGCGACATGCCGTATTCGACCATGTAGGAAAACTGTTTCGCGTTGTCGCCGTGTGGGTAAATGCCGGCGTCGCTTCCGAATGCCAGCTTGACGCCCGCCTTGTGCGCCTTCCGGAAATTATCGCGTTGAAGCTGGCCGACAATGCGCTCTTTCTCCAGCGATTCAGGCAGAATGCCGGCCGTTTCGCCCATCTCGAGGATGTATGTGTCCACATAGATGTCCATGACCAGAAACGTGCCGGCATCCCTCGCCATGCGTATGCCTTCATCGTCGATCATGCTCGCGTGTTCAACGGAATCGACACCCGCCGTTATTGCTGCCTTGATGCCTTCTGTCCCGTGAGCGTGTGCTGCGACATTGCGATCGCGCCGGTGCGCTTCCTCGACGATCGCAAACATTTCCTCGAGCGTGTACTGTTGCGCGCCGACGCTGGTGCCCTTCGACATCACGCCGCCGGTCGCGCAGAACTTGATGATGTCGGACCCGTATTTGATGTTTTCCCGGACCTTGGCTCTGACGGCCCAGGGGCTGTCCGCGACCCCCTGGGATCGTTCCTCATATCTCGGCGGCAGCAGATTGTTGTCGCAGTGGCCTCCCGTGATGCCGAGTGCCGGGCCCGAAACGAGCATACGCGGTCCCACGATATCACCGTCGTTGATCGCGTCACGCAATGCGATGTCGACATATCCGCCGGCCCCGACATTGCGTACGGTCGTAAACCCGGCAGCGATGGTCCGTCCCGCATTGGTGGCGCCGTGCAACGCGTTCCTGGGCGTCGATGCCGCCAGATTCTTGTAGCCATGCGCTTTTTGATCGCCCGTCAGGTGCACGTGCATGTCGATCAGTCCGGGCAGTACGGTCGCTTCGCCGAGGTCGATAACATCGGCGCCCCGCGGAATCACCGTCGATCCCGCCGGGCCCACGGCGGCGATCCTGTCCCCTTCGATGGTAATCACCTGATCGCTCAACACCCGGCCCGAAATCACGTCGACCATGCTGCCGGCGATGACGAAGGTCCGAGGCTCATCCGCCGCCAGGTGCCCGGCATGCACCAAAGTGATAAGGATTGTGAGCAACCTGGCGCTTATCATTGATATCCCCCGCTTTTTTTCTTAGTCCGAAATCGAATGCGAGAGCCCTTGTCTCGCACGGGATCGGGCGCGATCATTAGTGAATGCCTGAAACCAATGTAGCCCGGGAGAATCCGATGAGCAAGAAAATGCTGGGCGGAATGTTGATCGTCGTATGTATGCTTGTATTGTCCGCGCGAACAGACGCGAGCTGGGACAATCCTGACGATATTCCCGTTACAGGGCCGGTGACCGTCGGTCTTGCCGGCGAGAAGCCTGCCGACATCGTGCGTTATTTGATGGCAAACGGTGCGGATACCGCGCGAATGTCCCCGGATGGCACTCAGCTGGCGTACGAGTGGTCGATCACCGGTGAGCCGCAGCTCTGGATCGTGGGCGTCCATGGTGGCACGCCGCGCCAGATCACCTTCGGCAGGGCAATCACGTTCTTTCGCTGGGCGCCCGAGGGCGGAAATCTGATTGTCGGGCGGGATATGGACGGCAACGGACGCGACGGCTATTTCCTGATCTCCGAGGACGGAACGAAGGAGAAGCAGTTGCTGCCGCTCTCCGAAGCGTTTCGGGCATTCGGGATGTTTTCGCCGGACGGCGATCAGATTCTGTACTCCTCGACCGAGCGAACCGGCGTCGATTACGACATCTACGGCCTCGATCTTGCAAACAACGAGACACGCCTGATCGTACAGAGCCGATTCGGTTTCTTCCCGCGGGCGTGGCAGCCGGGTGGTGCTATCGTCATCGTGTCGGAGACCCGCGGTGAAGATGCGAACGACGTCCATTTCCTCGATGTCGCAAGCGGCGAGCTGACACCCAGGTTCCGGCCCGAAGATGCCGCGCTGTACGAGCACTTCGCCTGGCTGCCGGATGGCAGCGGCTTTTTCATGGCGACGAATCAAGACCGTGAGTATGCCGGTCTCGCATACTACTCGGTCGCCGAAGACCGGCTCGAGTATCTGAGCACACCCGATTTCGACGTCTCGAACGTCAATTTGAGCGGCGACGGGCGCTTCCTCGTGTGGACCACCAACGAAGGTGGCTACTACAGATTGCACGCGATGGATCGTTTGACCGGCACGGACCTGACTGTGCCCGAGTTTCCACCGGGTGAGTACGAGCTTCACTTCTCGTCCGATGCTTCCGTGTTGAGCATATTCATATCGGGGCCGCGGACGCCGGGCGATGTCTGGACATGGGACCTGCAATCCGGAGCGAGAACAAATCCGGTTCAGTCATCGTTGGCCGGCCTCAGACCCGAGAGTCTGGTGCTGCCGCTATCCCTGCGCTTTCAGGCAAGGGATGGCGTCACGCTGCACGGTCTTCTGTATTTGCCCGACGACTCCGATTTCGACTACAAGCCGCCCATCGTGCTCGACGTTCACGGTGGCCCGACCGCCCAGGCTCTGCCGAATTTTCAGTTCGCGACGCAATACCTGGTCAACCGGGGTATCGCGGTCTTCGACGTCAATGTCAGGGGATCGACAGGCTTCGGCAAGACATTCACGCGCCTGGACAATCAGAAAAAGCGCCTGGATTCGGTGCGCGACCTGGTCGATACCATGGCTTTTCTCAGCCGGGACGGGCGTGTCGACACCAGTCGCGCAGCCGTCATGGGCGGTTCCTACGGCGGCTACATGGTAAACGCCGTGCTCGGTCTGCACCCGGGTGTCTTCGACGCCGGTATCTCCAGAGTGGGCGTTTCCGACTGGGTCCGGGCGTTACAGGACGCATCACCGGCGCTGAAGGCCTCGGACCGGATCGAGTACGGCGATATTCGGGAGGAGCGCTGGCAGCGCTTTTACGAGAAGTATTCGCCGATCAACGACGCGGCCAGGATAACCGTGCCTCTGCTGGTCGAGCACGGCGTCAACGACCCGCAGGACCCGGTTGCCGAGTCCGATCGACTGGTCCTCGCGATCCGCAAAGCCGGCGGCACGGTCGAGTACATGCGCTTTCCCGATGAGGGGCACAGCCTCGACAAACAGAAGAACCGGGTCGCTTACTATCGGCGCGTCGCCGAATTCCTGGATCGGCACCTGATCCGCGCACAGGCCGACGTGGCAGCGCAGGTCCACAGATGAACCGGATTAGCTGCCTGCTGCTTGCCGGGATATCGGGTCTGCTGGCCGCCTGTGCTGAAACCGATGAGGGAGGCGAATTCGCCGATATGATCTTTGCCGGCGGTGCGATCTATACCGTCGACAATTCCAATCCCTGGGCCGAAGCCGTCGCCATCAAAGGCGATCGAATCGTCTACGTGGGGAATACCGGGAGCGCCGCGCGTCTGGCGGGACCGGATACACGCAGGATCGATCTCGACGGCAGGATGCTGCTTCCGGGCCTGATCGACTCGCATACACATATCTTCAACGGCTCGTCCAGTGCGCAAAGCGTCAATCTGAGCCTGGCGGACACGCCCGAGAAGCTGGCGGCGGCGCTTCAGGCACTGAAGGACGCCAACCCGGGCGACGGTGTGGTCTATGCGCGCGGCTGGCAGAACCATCTGTTCCCCGCCGACGGTCCGAGAAAGGAGACGCTGGACGAAGTCTTCGGCGACCGGCCGGTGATACTGGGCTCGGTAGATGGACACTCGACCTGGTTCTCATCGGCGGCGTTCGATCTCGCGGGCGTCACGGCCGCAATCGAAGACCCGGTGCCCGGCGTCAGCTTCTTCGAGCGGGATTCTGCTACAGGCGAGCTCTTGGGCACGACGCGAGAAGGTGCCGGCGACATCGTTCGCGATACGCTGCTCGACTTCGACCGGGAATTCTACAAGTCCGCGCTCGCGCGCTGGTTGCCGGATGCGGCTGCGTCCGGGCTGACCGCTGTTTTCGATGCGGGCGCGGCGGCGCCGACCGAAGAAGACGCCTATCGGATTCTGGCAGAGCTCGAAGCCGATAACGCGCTTACCTTGCGTGTATTCGGCTCCGTCCGCTATCGATTCGGTGATGACGACCCTGCCGCCCGTTTCGGCGACATGCAGGCGCGTCATTCCGGTGCCTTTTACAAACCATACTCGATCAAGCTCATGGCCGACGGCGTGCCGGAAGGGCACACCGCGTATCTGTTGACGCCTTACGTCGATCGCCCGGAATCGGCGGGTGAGCCGATGACTGATCAGGACACGATGACGACACTGATCACGTCGGCTTATCGAAAGGATGTTCCCGTGCACGTGCACGCCATCGGGGATGCAGCGATCCGCCTGACCCTGAATGCCATCGAATCCGCACAAATCGAAACCGGAAATCACGATGTCAGTACCGCAATCGCACACATGGATTTCGTCAGCACCGACGATATTCCACGGTTCGCACAGCTCGGCGTCGTAGCCCAGACCTCGATCCAGTGGGCGGCCCGCGATCCGAGCTACACGAACATCGGCGCATTCGTCGGCATGGAGCGCATGGAAGCGGCCTACCCCGTCAGGTCCCTCATCGAGGCCGGCGCAATCCAGTCCTTCGGCGCCGACTGGCCTGCCGCAGCATACCTGTCGACCTATGAGCCCTTGATCCTGATCGAGGCCGCGGTGACCCGCCAGCTGCCTGGACGCGCCGACATGCCGGTCAGAAACCCGGCCGAGCGCATCGGTCTCGCCGATGCGATCGCCGGCATGACCATTCGTGCCGCCCGTCAGCTCGAGGCAGACGAGGAAATCGGGTCAATAGAAGCCGGCAAGAAAGCGGATCTCGTCGTGCTGGAACGAAATCTGTTCGAGGTGCTACCACACGAGATTCA
>JBHHWI010000128.1:0-7461 GCA_046756445.1 Woeseia sp.
GCGGCGGCCCTCTGCTCTGCTGCGATTCTCTCGGCGGCAGCCTTGTCTGCGGCGGCTTTCTCGGCGGCGGCCCTCTGCTCTGCTGCGATTCTCTCGGCGGCAGCCTTGTCTGCGGCGGCTTTCTCGGCGGCGGCCCTCTGCTGCGCTGCGATTCTCTCGGCGGCAGCCTTGTCTGCGGCGGCCTTCTCGGCGGCGGCTTTTTGCTCGGCGGCGAGCCTTTCGGCAGCTTCCTTTTCAGCGGCAGCCTTTTCAGCGGCCGCTTTCTGTTGAGCCGCAAGCTCGCGTTCCGCAGCAAGTTGACGCTCGAGTTCGGCCTGTCGCTCCAGGGCGGCCCGGCGCTCGGCTTCGGCCCGGCGTTCGGCTTCGGCAAGCCGCTCTGCCTCCGCCTGCCTCTCGGCGGCAGCCTGCCGCTCGGCTTCCTGCCTGGCCTTCGCGTCAGCCAGCGCGGTCTTCGAGGCAATCAGATCCTCGTTATTCCGGTCAAGCGCTTCGGCATCCCTGAGCAGGCTTCCGGCCAGCGTGAACTGGTTCCTGTCGATTGCCGCCCGCGCCCTCAACACCAGTTTGCTGGCAATGATCGCGATGCCCTGTATTGCGGCCGCATTGTCCGGATCGTTGCTCAGTGCAAGTTCGTAGTAATAACGCGCGTTGTCATTCGCCGGAACGATCAGCTTGTCGTCGTCGAGGCGTGCGTTTGCAAGCGACAGAACCTCATCGACCTGCTGCTGGCTGCGGGCCGCAGATAATTCCTGCTTGAGCAAACTCATTTCTGCCGGGTCGCCAGTACCCAGCGCCTCCGCCTCTGCAATCTGGTTGCCGGCATCCTCGAAGCGACCGCTACGAATGGCGGCCCGCGCCGCGTCCAGAGCGTCGCGATACTGCATCTGGACCAGCTGTGCATCGAGGAATGCGAGGCGAGCATTTTCCGGATCGGCGAGGCGGACCATGCGAAGCGCCTCGGCCGCATCCGGCGTGCGATCTTCGAGCAGCGCCGACTCGACCATGCCGAGTGTTCGATTGACGACATCCTCGAGCTCCGCGGCCATGACCGGGTCGTCCGGCGCTTCGGATATCGCGGCGACATAAAGTTCGATGGCGTTGGTCCCGATGGGGGTGAAGATGTCTCCGTCATCGCGCGCCGTGCGTGCCTGGCGGAGCAATTCCGTGACAGCGGCTTGTGCCGAAGGACCGGCAGGCTCGGCTTGGAAATCCGGGACGGGCATCTCGGTGTCCACGACCGCCGGCACCGCCGCTTCCTCGGACACCAATTCCCGTACCAGGGACTGCCAATTATTCGCCAGCCAGTATCCTCCGCCGACGACGGCCAGAAGCCCGCCGAGAATTGCAAGATTCCTGGGCTTGCGAACCGGCGCGGTAGCGGCACTCAGCAGACGGATAAGGGACTGGCCGACAGACTTCAGCGCCGACTTCACGCCGCCGGCTATTGCTCGCGACGCGCGGGACACGACGGATTCGCCGGTGCCGGTGGTTCTCCTGGCGGGCTTGGAAGGTTTGTCGACCGGCCCGGACAGGCGATCACTCTTCCGTGAAGCCGATATCGGTGTCGGGGCCCGCGGCGACATTTTGGGTTTGGCCTTGGCCCTCGCCTTGGGCTTCGGTTTCGGCGCGGGCTTCGGCTTTTTCGCCGCGGGTTTCGGCTTCTTCGCCGCGGCAGCCTTCGCAGGCGCCGGTCTGGCGGTCGCGCGTTTGGCGGCGCCTTTCGGTTTGGCCTTGAATGCGCCTTCCGGCGCTTCCAGGTGGTACTTGATCGATGCTTCTATCGCGAGCCGCGCGCGACCGGGCGAAACGGGTTTCAACAGGAATCGGTATACCTGCCCGCGATTGATCAGGTCCATCAGTAATTCGCCGTCGTCGCGGCGTCCGGCGACGACTGCAACGAGCCGCGGAACAGCAGCACGCAGACGTTGCGTGAGGATTTCGATGTTCGAGCCGACCATTGCCGCGTCGGTAACGAGGACCCCGATATTGTGTCCCTTGACGATTGCCTCGGCCTGTGTCGGCGTGTTCGCATGGTGCACTTCGTGCAGTCCGCGCGCCGAATCCCTGATGGTCACAAGAAACTCTTCGTCCTTCGTAAGAACGAGAACATCGACCTGCTTTCCGCCGACGCTCGGGATGACGCCCACCTTCTCGGGCTTCAGCGCCGGCATTCTGCCAGTGCCATCGCTGATGATCGTCGAGCCGTTCTCCGACGTTTCCATAACGATGTGTTCGGTAATGGGTTCGTCCGGATTCGCCGCCTGATCGTTCGCGGATTCGGTCAGCGCGAGCAGCCTTACGCGACGCGTCGCATTATCGATGAGCTCACGCAGCTCGTTGGGATTGATGGAGCCGCGCACGATCTGAAAGACTTCCTGCTCGCCGACGAGCGCTTCGAGTCCGTCGTCGCTGTCAGTGCCGGCCAACAGAATTCCAATCGTGTCCGGCGAACGTTTCTTTGCTTCCCGAAGTGCTTCGAGACCGCTCATGCCTGGCAGGTCCTGGGCAGACACGATTACGTTGATCGGGGTTTCACCCAACGTGGTCAGTGCTTCTGAACCACTTGTCGCAAGATGAACGGCGTATCGATCGTTAATTCCGGCGCTTAATACATCAAGCGTGCTCTGTTTACTGTGTAACAGCAGAACTTGAGTCTTGAATTTTTCCAGCGCCACGCACGTCCTCCTTGGCGACTTATGTTCAATTGCGGCTATAGGTCTTGCGACCGCCAAGTATAGCCTTCAGAGGTTCGGGAAATGTCGCGGATGCCCGACAGGATGCCGATTCTGTGACGGGCTGCACAGTCGATTCGCTGACAATGTCACGATTGGTCGATGCCGCGCAACCGGCAATCTGACAAGAATATTCCGGCGCGGGAATCCGCGCGGCCATGCGCGAAGGGCCGGTCGGGATTCGCACGAGCCGGCTGCGATTCCCTAGGCGGCCCGTCCCCGGTATTTAATCTCGTCGGAGAGTTCGGCGATGGCGTCGACCACCGGCACAACCGTTTGCTTCTTGGAGCCGAGTCTGCGCACGGCGACGGTTTGTTCGCTGACTTCACGCTGACCGACGGCCATCAGCACGGGTACTTTTGCGACGCTGTGTTCACGGACCTTGTAGGAGATCTTCTCGTTTCTGAGATCGGCCTCCGCCATGATGCCGGCATTCCGCAGTCTGGACACGACGTCCAGGGCATAGGCATCGGCGTCCGACGTAATCGTCAACACTTTCGCCTGCGTCGGTGCGAGCCAGAGCGGCAGATGGCCGGCGTGATGTTCCAGCAGTATGCCGATGAACCGTTCAAGCGAACCGAATATCGCACGATGCAACATGACCGGCGTATGTTTCTGACCGTCCTCGCCCACGTAGGCGGCACCCAGCCGGGCGGGCATATTCAGATCGACCTGATGTGTTCCGCATTGCCAGTCGCGACCGATGGCGTCGCGCAGAACAAACTCCAGCTTGGGGCCGTAAAATGCGCCCTCGGCCGGATTGTGTGTGTACTCGAGCCCCGACGACTTGAGCGCCTCAATCAATGCCGCTTCGGCCTGGTCCCAGACCTTATCTTCGCCCACACGGTTCTCAGGCCGGTCTGCAAACTTGATCACGACGTCGTCGAAACCGAAGTCGTGATAAATGCTCAAGATCAGGTCGCATACCGAAATGGTTTCGGCCGTAATCTGGTCCGCCGTGCAGAAAATGTGTGCATCGTCCTGGGTAAAGGCGCGGACGCGCATCATGCCGTGCAGTGCACCGGAAGGTTCGTACCGATGGCATTTGCCGAACTCGGCCAGTCGGTAGGGCAGGTCGCGATAACTTCTGATGCCCTGATTGAAAATCTGCACATGCCCCGGGCAGTTCATCGGTTTGATCGCATAGCTGCGCCCGTCCTCCATGTCGCAGCTATACATTTGCTGGCCAAAGGTTTCCCAGTGGCCGGACGCTTCCCAGAGCGAGCGGTCCATCACATCGGGCGCGCTGACTTCCCGGTAGCCGGCGGCGGTCTGGCGGCGGCGCATGTAGGCGATGAGATTCTGGAACAGGGCCCAGCCCTTGGGATGCCAGAATACGGCCCCGGGCGCTTCCTCCTGAAAATGGAACAGGTCCATTGTCCTGCCGAGCCGGCGGTGGTCCCGCTTGTCGGCCTCTTCGAGCTGCGCCAGGTATGTTCTGAGCTGCTTCTCGTTCGCCCAGGCCGTGCCGTATATGCGCTGCAGCATGGCGTTGCGGGAATCACCACGCCAGTACGCCCCGGATACTCTCGTCAGGTGAAAGGCCTTGCCCAATCTTCCGGTGCTCGGTAAATGTGGACCGCGGCACAGGTCTACGAATTCACCCTGGCGGTACAAAGTAATCGTTTCGTCCTCGGGAATGTCCTCGATTATCTTCGCTTTGTACTCCTCGCCCATGGCGCGGAACAGTCCGATAGCCTCGCCGCGCTCCCAGACTTCGCGCTGAATCTTTTCGTCACGGTCGATGATTTCCTTCATGCGCTTTTCGATTATTTCGAGATCTTCGGGAGTAAACGGATCGTCCCGCGCGAAGTCGTAGTAAAAACCGTTTTCGATCGCCGGACCGATGGTGACTTGCGTTTCCGGCCATAACTCCTTGACCGCCTCGGCCAGAACGTGTGCAGCGTCATGACGCAGGAGTTCCAGCCCTTCGGGCGTGTCCCTGGTTATGATCTCGACCGCCGAATCTTCGCTGATGCGGCAAGTCAGGTCCCGGAGCTGCCCATCCACGCGGATCGCAACGGCATCGCGTGCCAGGCTCTTGCCGATCGCTGTGGCGATCTCCAGTCCCGTCACGTCCTGCCGGAACGTCTGTTCCGATCCGTCTGGTAGCTTGATTTTCGGCATCGTCTGTCTGTCAGGTATTAGTCGTGCTTCATGTACGGCGCGCTATTGTACGCGAAATCCCGGAAAATCTTACCCATGGACCGATGTGCGGAAATAACTCCGGGGGTGGCGTACCAATCGGCAACCCGGTAGATTATCGCGACGATGGCGACCTCTAATTTATCGAATCGTTTCCCGCCCGAACATCACGACCATGATGACTGTGTCGCGACGGCCATCAAGATGGCCGACGGCATATGCCGTAATCGGGGACTGCGATTTACCAGACTGCGGCGCCGTGTTCTCGAGCTCGTCTGGAACAGTCACAAGCCGGTCGGCGCATACGAAATCCTGAACAGCCTCGAGACCGACGGGAGACGGGCGGCGCCACCGACTGTCTATCGGGCGCTCGAGTTCTTGATCGAGGCAGATCTCGTCCACCGTCTCGATTCGATCAATGCTTATATCGGATGCCCGGATCCCGGCAGCTCGCATACCGGCCAGTTCCTGATTTGCCGGGAATGTCGATCGGTGGCCGAACTCGACGATGCCGACATCAACCGCATTGTCGAGCAAAAAGTCTCGGATCTCGGATTTTCGGCAATTCACCAGATGTTCGAAATCCAGGGCCTGTGTCAGGACTGCCGGGCGGGGACGTACTCCCGGACGGACCCCACTGAATCCTGATCCAATGCCTTGCCGAGTACACGTCAATCGGGGTCCGTCCCCATTTTTTGCATACAATTGCGCCGATCCTGATCCCGGCAAATTATCTGTATGAGCGTGCCCAAAGACTTCATCCGCCAGATCATCAGCGACGACGTTGCAAGCGGCAAACATGCCGGACAGGTCGTGACCCGTTTTCCGCCGGAGCCGAACGGTTATCTGCACGTGGGGCACGCAAAGTCGATTTGCCTGAACTTCGGTGTTGCCCGGGAGTATGACGGCAGGACTTATCTGAGGTTCGACGACACCAATCCCGGCAAGGAGAAAGAGGAATACGTTAGAGCGATCGAGCAGGACGTGCACTGGCTCGGGTTCGAATGGGAAGACATCACCCATGCATCCGACTACTTCGATCAGCTGTATGAATCCGCGGAGAAGCTCATCGAAACAGGCAAGGCCTACGTGGACAGTCTGAGCGCCGAAGAGATCCGTGCGTATCGGGGAACGCTGACCGAGCCGGGGAAGGACAGCCCGTACCGTGACCGCAGTGTTCAGGAAAATATGGAGCTCTTTCGCCGCATGCGCGACGGTGAATTCGAAGACGGGCAACATGTGCTGCGCGCCAGGATAGACATGGGCTCGCCGAATATGAACATGCGGGACCCGACCATTTACCGCATCCGGCACACTCCACATCAGCGCACCGGCGACAAATGGTGCATCTATCCGATGTACGATTTCGCGCACGGCCTGTCGGACGCTTTCGAAGGCGTGACGCATTCTTTATGCACGCTCGAGTTCGAGGATCATCGTCCGTTGTACGACTGGTTCATCGACGAAGTCGCACCGGCGCACCGCCCGCATCAGTACGAGTTCTCCCGGCTGAACCTCGCCTACACGATCATGAGCAAACGACGGCTCATTCAGCTCGTGGAAGACGGCATAGTCGCGGGCTGGGACGACCCCCGGATGCCGACGCTGGCCGGCATGCGCCGGCGCGGCTATCCGCCGGCGGCCCTCACGGAGTTCTGCCGCAGGGTGGGTGTCACCAAGAAGGAAAACCTGATCGAGATGGCGGCACTGGAGAACCGCATACGCGAAGTCCTCGATCACGAAGCGCCGCGGCGCATGGCTGTCATCAGACCGCTCAAGGTCGTACTGACGAACTATCCAGAGGGCCAATCGGCGGAACTGCCTGCTCTCAACCATCCGAATCGAGACGAACTGGGCAGCCGCGATCTGCCATTCAGCCGCGAGATCTACATCGAACAGACCGATTTCATGGAGGATGCGCCCAGGAAATTCTTTCGCCTGAAACCCGGCGGGGAAGTCAGGCTTCGATTTGCCTATATCATTCGCTGTGACGAAGTCATCAAGGACGATGAGGGCAAGGTCGTCGAGCTGCACTGCAGCTACGATCCCGACACACGCAGCGGTACCGGCAGCAGCGATCGAAAAGTCAAGGGCACGATTCACTGGGTTTCGGTGGACGCTGCAGTCGAGGCTGAGGTCCGCCTTTACGATCGTCTCTTCGACGTACCCGATCCGGCCGCAGAGGGAGACCCGCTGGCGCATCTCAATCCGAATTCACTCGAAATCGTCACGGCAAAGCTGGAACCGTCACTGGGCAATGCCGCACTGGATGAATCATTTCAGTTCGAACGGCTTGGCTATTTCAAGCAAGATCCCGATTCCGCGTCCGAAAACCCGATCTTCAACCGCATCGTGACCTTGCGAGACAGCTGGGCAAAGATCGAAAAACAGGCACTCGCCGGCCAGAAGTAATCAGTCGTTGAGATTCAGCCGATACCGTCCGGGAGCAATCACCGATACTTTCGTATCAGCCGCGGCTCTCGCCCCGGAAGCAGTCAGCCGGGTGCTAAGTTCATCAACGAGGAGAATTGGCCTATTCTGTTGAAAAACTCCGTTTTACGATGAGCGGAAAATTCGTGCGAAT
>JBHHWI010000129.1:0-7363 GCA_046756445.1 Woeseia sp.
GGCGTGCAGGCGCTGACGAGCACGCAGTCCTCGCCGCCGGTGTTGCGGAAGCGGTGCGGCAGCCGGCTGTTGAAACGGTATGCGTCCCCGGGCGACAAGCTACGGACCTGATCGGCTACGGTGACTTCCAGACGACCCCTGAGGATGATTCCGCCTTCCTCGGCTTCGTGGGTCAACATGGATTGTCCGGTGTCGGCGCCGGGCCGGTAGCGTTCGTGGAGTATCTGCAGATTGCTCTCGGAAAGATCGGTGCCGACCTGCCGATAGGAGATCGGGCCGCTGCCGATCTCGCTCAGCTCGGCCCGGGCGAAGAAGTACTTCTCCGGCTGCCTGGTATCGCTGGCGAAGAACTCGGCGAATGACACGCCCATCGAATCGAGAATGCGTTTCAGGAGACCCATCGACGGGTCCGTGCGACCGTTCTCGATCAATGAGACCGTGGCATTCGAGACCCCGGAATTACGTGCCAGCCGGCGCTGGGACAGCCCCTGCCGGGTTCGCAGCGCTTTCAGACGAAGGCCGATATTGTCCATGGCATCTGTCCTTGCGTTGAATTGTTGAATTTTATTAACAGGAGTCATCACCATCGTAATAAATTCAGTATGTTAATGTCCAGTGTTTAAATATTGTTAACTTTTTGCGCGGAGGGTAAGCTGGGTGGTCATGAAATGGCCAGGCGAGCACATCGAATCGTATTACGCCGCGACGGCCAACTGGGAAACGGATTATCCCGTGCTCGAAGGCGAGCACCGTTGCGATGTCGCGATCGTGGGCGCCGGTTATACGGGCCTGTCGACCGCGCTGTTCCTTGCCGAATGGGGTTACGACGTTGCTCTGATCGAGGCCAACCGCGTGGGCTGGGGCGCTTCGGGCAGAAACGGCGGTCAGCTGATCGATGGTTTCGTCGACGTCGAGAAGATCGAGAAGCGGCTCGGCAGCGAGGCCGCGGATATCGCCTATCAGGTCGGGGTCGAGTGCCGTGACGTCGTATTGCAGGCGATCGAGAAATACTCCATCAACTGCGAGCTCAAGTTCGGTTTCCTGGATCTGGCGCTGCGGGAAAAGGATATGGACGAGTTCCGCATCCAGATCGAGCGCAAACGGGAGCGAGGATATCCGCACCAGATGGAACTCGTCGCCAGGGAAGACATGCATTCGGTCATCGGTTCGGATATTTACGTCGGTGGCCTGATCAATCGCGGCAACGGGCACCTGCATCCGCTCAATCTCTGCATCGGTGAAGCTCGGGCAGCCGAGCAGAACGGGGCAAGAATCTTCGAACAATCGCCCGTCACCAGAGTTCACCACGGAGACAGCCCGCGGATCGAAACCACGCACGGTGTCCTGCGTGCAAACAAGGTCGTGCTCGCCGGCAACGCCTATCTGGGCAGAGCCGAACCGAAACTGTTCGGCAGGGTTATTCCGGCCGGCACTTACATCATCGCGACCGAGCCGTTGTCGCGGGACCTCGCGGACGAGCTGCTGCCGCAGGACATGGCGGCCTGCGATCAGCGAATCGGGCTCAACTATCTCCGACTGTCCGCCGACAAGCGGCTCCTGTTCGGCGGCCTGTGCAATTACTCGGGCAGGAAGCCGAAGGACATTACCGCGATCCTGCGCCCGAAAATGCTCAGAGTCTTTCCACAGCTTGAAGACACACGAATCGACTACGAATGGGGCGGCGATATCGCGATCAGCGTAAACCGGATTCCGCAGCTGGGGCGAATCGAGGGAAACACCTATTTCGCGCACGGCTATTCCGGCCATGGCGTGGCGCCCACGCACATCGCCGGCCGGATGGTGGCGGATGTGATCGCCGGCGACGGCGAGAGATTCGAGGTATTCGAGCGCGTGCGCCATCTGAAGTTGCCGGGCGGCAAGTGGTTTGCGAACCCGGCGCTGGCGCTCGGCATGATGTATTACCGTTTGAAAGAAGCATTTGGAGTAAACAGATGAGCGACAGTGCGGCAAGAAAACTGGACTTCGATCTGCCTGATCTTCAGGCGTACTGGATGCCGTTTACGGGCAATCGGTTTTTCAAAAAACATCCGCGAGTCATCACGCGGGCGCAGGGCATGCATTGCTGGACGCATGACGGCAGGCAATTGATAGACGCCGCCTCCGGCCTGTGGTGCTGTAATGCCGGCCACTGTCACCCGAAGATCGTGGATGCGATTCAGAGGCAGGCCGAAACGCTCGACTATGCGACGGCATTTCAGCTCGGCCATCCCGGCGTGTTCGAGCTGGCAAACAAACTGACCGGCATCGCACCCGAGGGCTTTGACTATGCGTTCTTCGTCAATTCGGGATCGGAGGCCGTCGATACGGCGCTCAAGATGGCGCTCGCCTATCACAGAATCCGCGGCGACGGTGCGAGAACGCGCCTTATCGGGCGGGAGCGCGGTTATCACGGTGTCGGTTTCGGTGGCATTTCGGTCGGAGGCATTTCGCCGAATCGCAAGATGTTCGGTGCCATGCTGCCCGGCGTCGATCACCTGCCGCACACCCATAACATCGAGAAAAATGCCTACTCACGTGGCATCCCCAGTTGGGGCGCGCACCTGGCCGACGAGCTGGAAAACATCGTGGCGCTTCACGACGCGTCGACCATCGCCGCGGTTATGGTCGAGCCGATTGCGGGCTCGGCGGGCGTCTTCATACCACCCGAGGGTTATCTGCAACGGCTGCGGGATATCTGCGACAGACACGGGATCCTGCTGATCTTCGACGAAGTGATCTGCGCATTCGGCCGTGCGGGTGACAGTTTTGCCGCTACCCGAATGAACGTTATGCCGGATCTCATCACGACGGCCAAGGGCCTGACCAGCGGCACCGTTCCGATGGGCGCGGTCCTGGCCACGGCAGACATCTATGACACATTCATGACCGGCCCCGAAGAAGCGATCGAGTTTTTCCACGGCTATACTTATTCCGGGCACCCGCTGGCGGCGGCCGCCGGGTGCGCCACGCTGGACGTCTACCAGGAGGAAGGCCTGTTCGAGCGGGCGCGATCGCTGGAAGCGTATTTCGAGGACGCGCTTCACGGTCTGAAGGGCGAGCCCAATGTCATCGACGTCCGCAACTTCGGTCTTGTCGGCGCGGTGGAACTCGAGCCGATCGAGGGACAGCCGACCGCCAGGGCGATGGCCGTGTTCGGTCACTGCTTCGATAACGGTGCAATCATCCGGACAACGGGCGATACCCTTGCGTTTTCACCGCCGCTGATCATCGAAAAGGGCCAGATCGATCAGGTTTTCGATATCGTGCGCAAGGGGCTGAACGCCATCTGACGTCAAAGAGGAATACGATCATGGCCGAAAAAGCGGCAGCACTCGATGCAATAAGAAGGATTCCACACTGGATCGACGGCAAGGTCTTTGAATCGGCCTCGGACCGATACGGTGAGGTATTCGATTCTGCGGCCGGCAAGCAATGCGCCGAAGTGGTCATGGCAACCGAGACCGACGTCGATGCGGCGGTGCGATCCGCGCAGGAGGCCTTTGCGGGCTGGTCGCGCACGCCGGTCCTGAAGCGCGCTCGCGTGATGTTTCGGTTCAAGGAACTGATCGAAAGAGACCGCTGTGAAATCGCGGCGCTGATCACGCAGGAACACGGCAAGGTGTTGCATGACGCGGACGGCTCCATCCAGCGCGGCCTCGAAGTCGTCGAATTTGCCTGCGGCATCCCGCATCTGATCAAGGGCGAGTACTCGGACCAGGTGGGTGCCGGCGTCGACACCTACTCGATTCGCCAGCCGATGGGTGTCTGTGCCGGTATTACGCCGTTCAATTTTCCGGCAATGGTTCCGCTCTGGATGTTTCCCATCGCTATCGCATGCGGCAATACTTTCGTCCTGAAACCCTCGGAGAAGGATCCGGGTTGCTCGCTGAAATGGGCACAACTCATGCAGGAAGCGGGACTGCCGGCCGGTGTCCTGAATGTCGTTCACGGCGATCACGTTGCTGTCGATGCCCTGCTGACGGATCCGCGCATTGCCGCGGTGAGCTTCGTCGGCTCGACCCCGGTGGCGGAGCACGTGTACAGGACGGCCTCTGCGCACGGCAAGCGTGTGCAGGCGCTCGGCGGCGCAAAAAACCACCTGGTGGTGATGCCCGATGCCGACATGGACCAGGCGGCCGACGCGCTGGTCGGCGCGGGCTACGGCTCCGCGGGAGAGCGATGCATGGCGATCTCCGCCGTCGTAGCCGTCGGCGAATCGGCCGAGCCGCTTCTGGACAAAGTACTGCCACGGGTCGAGGCGCTCAAGGTCGGTCCCGGCACGGACAACAGCAACGACATGGGCCCGCTGATCACGGCGGAGCATCGCGACAAGGTACGTTCCTATATCGATATCGGCGAGCAAGAAGGCGCCAGCCTCCTGGTCGACGGCCGCCGGCACGAGAGCACCAAATCACCGGGTTTCTTCCTCGGGCCGACGCTTTTCGATCATGTAACCGCCGGCATGCGCATATACAGGGAAGAGATATTCGGCCCGGTGCTGACGATGGTCCGCGCAGAGACCTTTGACGACGCGATAAAGCTGGTCAACGACCACGAATACGGCAACGGCACGGCGATCTTCACGCGAGACGGCGACGCAGCCAGGGAGTTCGCTTCCGGGATTCAGGTCGGCATGGTCGGGGTCAACGTACCGATCCCGGTACCGCTTGCATTCCACAGCTTCGGCGGCTGGAAGCGATCCCTTTTCGGCGATATGTCGATTTACGGCATGGAAGGTGTGCGGTTTTACACCCGGCTGAAGACCGTGACGGCGAGGTGGCCGACCGGGATACGTTCCGGCGCCGACTTTTCGATGCCGACGATGTAGTCGTCCGGGCGATTCCGTATCGCCCGAAAACAATAATGAAGACGAAGAACGCCAATATCGACTGGTTCATCTTCACGACGACCGTCATCGTGCTCGTGCTGGTATGCGGCTTTCTCATCGGGTCCGAGAGAGGCGCGCAGTGGGTTGATTGGGCGTTTTCCGGGATAACGCGCCAATTCGGCGTGATCTATATCTGGGCCGGCATTGCAACGGTCGCCTTCCTGCTCACGGTCGCGTTCGGACGCTACGGCCACACCGTGCTCGGCCCTCCGGCCGAGGCGCCGCAGTTCTCGTCGTTGAGCTGGGCGTCGATGCTGTTCGCCGCGGGAATAGGCTCGACCGTGATGTATTGGGGCGCTATCGAGTGGGTCGAGTACTTCACGGCGCCGCCATTCGGTGTCGAAGCCCGGTCGCTGGCAGCGGCCGAGTGGGCGGTGAGCTATGGCATATTTCACTGGAGTTTCGCGGGCTGGGCCCTTTATTGCCTGCCGTCGCTGTCTATTGCCTATGTCTACCACGCCAGGGGCCAGTCACAGCTGAGACTGAGCACGGCCTGCCAGGGTGTTCTCGGCCCGTGGTCCGAACGCTGGCCGGGGCGGGTGATCGACCTCTTTTTCATGATCAGCCTGATCGGTGCCGCATCGACCGGAATCGGTCTCAGTGTACCGTTGATTTCCGAGACTCTGACCCGGCTGACCGCCTGGCCGGACAGCCTTGCGCTGAAGGTCTGGGTGATGCTGACCGGCACCGCATTGTTCGCGATCAGCGTGTATCTCGGACTCGAGAAGGGCATCAAGCGATTGAGTCTGCTGAACACCGGCCTCGTTTTCGTATTTCTCGCGTTCGTGCTGATCGTCGGGCCGACATTGTTCATCGTTAAATCCGGCACCAACAGTATCGGTGTCGTCTTGCAGAACTTTCTTCGAATGATGACCTGGACCGACCCCGTTACAGACTCCGGGTTCGTCGAATCCTGGACCGTTTTCTATTGGGCCTGGTGGATCGCGCTGGGGCCGTTTGTCGGCATGTTCATCGCCAAAATTTCACGCGGCAGGACGATCAGGCAGGTAGTGCTGGGCACCATGGGTTACGGCAGCCTGGGTTGTGTGCTGGTATTCGTCGTCCTCGGGAACTACGCACTCGACCTGCAGCTCAGCGGAGAACTGGATATTGTCCGGCGATTGAGTGAACTGGGCGGTGAGGTCGCCGTGATCGATATCGTGATGTCACTGCCGTTGTCCTCCGTGATTCTGCCCGTGTTCGGGATCATCTGCTTCGTATTCATGGCGACGACCTATGACTCGGCCTCGTATACGCTGGCCGCGTCGGCGAGTCGCCGTCTCGCCGCAACACAAGAGCCCGCAACCACGCACCGGGTCTTCTGGGCCTTCGCGCTCGGCGCCCTGCCCATCGCCCTTATCTATCTCGGGGGACTCGAACCCGTAAAAACGGCCGCCGTCGTGGCGTCGCTGCCCTTGCTGGTCGTCTATGTCCTGCTCGCGTGGTCACTGCTGAGGATGTTGGGAACGGCCGGTAACGGTACGTGAACCGGGGCGAGAATCCATTTCGCGATAGCCTGGTTTCGGGTCGCTTTGCCGTAACCGCGGAGCTGACGCCGCCGCGCGGCGCCAGCCTCGAGCCCCTGACGATCGCCATCAACGCGCTGAAGCAGGTTGTAACGGCAATCAATCTCACCGACGGCGCCGGTGCGAGGGTCAGGATCGCGAGCGCGGCTGCGGCGGTCCACGTCAAGCAGCTGGGTGTCGAGCCGATACTCCAGGCTACCTGCAGGGACCGAAACAGAATCGCCCTGCAAAGCGATCTTCTTGGCGCGGCAGCCTTTGGTGTCCGCAATGTTCTGGTCTTGACCGGCGACGCGGTTGAACTGGGGGATAATCCCGAAGCGAAGCCGGTGTTCGATCTGGACGCCGTCAAACTTATCGCGGCGATGAAAAACATGTCGGCGGGCGCAACGACTTTGTCGGGCAGCAAACTGGAGGCTGCGCCTGATTTTTTCACCGGGGCTGCCGACAAACCCTGCGAAGTGACGCGCGACTGGAAGCCGGCGGCGCTGACGGCAAAACTCGACGCGGGAGCTCGATTCATTCAAACGCAATACTGCTTCGATATCGGCCTGCTCGCCCGGTATATGGCGCGGTTGAATGATCACGGACTGACCGAGCGAATGTATTTCCTTGTCGGCCTCGGTCCACTCAGATCGGCGAGAGGCGCCCGCTGGATGCGAGACAACCTCGGCGGGACGGTGATGCCGGATGGAATCATCAGGCGCATGGAAGCCGCCAGGGATCCCCGGCAGGAGGGGATATCCATCTGTGCGGAACTGCTGCAGCAGGCCAGGGACATAAACGGCGTCGCCGGAGCACATCTGATGGCGCCGGGGCTGCACGACGAGATCGCTGAAGCAGTCATGCTGGCGGGCATGGTTTCCTGAGCAAGAAAGGTCCGGCGGGTCTCGATATCGGTGCGGTCGGTCCGGCCGCCATCGCGTTGTCGATTCTCGCTGACATTCAGGCG
>JBHHWI010000130.1:0-7323 GCA_046756445.1 Woeseia sp.
CGAGTAAGGCCGGTCATGACGGCGACTCGGGAAATGTTGGTTGGTCGGCCTCGTAAGCCGTAGTCTTTTGTCGCAATGTCGACGAATGCGGCTTTGGAGATCTCTGCGAATTCGCGATAGCCGATGCCGACTCGAAGAAGTGCTCTGGCTAGCGGTCTTATTGCGACCAGTAATGCGTCCAGGATTTGACGTTGGATCTTGTCTTGCATGGTCGCGAAATATAGGAGCGCGTCATTTTTCGGTCAACGAAATTAGACACTTGGGAAAAAGTGCCCAAGTTTTGCGTCGGTTTCGGGGCGAAAACTATTGTTATTTCTGTACGTGTTACTGAATTTTAGGAATTGATTTTATTGAAATTTTTTGATCCAAAATTCCCAAAAGTTGGTTAATTATTGATCACCCAGAAGTTTTTCTAACGCGACCTGGTCAATTGTCTCAATTGCAAGCTTTTGCGCTTTTGTTAGTTTCGAACCAGCGTTGTCGCCATAGACGAGAAAATCGGTTTTTCTGGACACACTGCCCGTGACTTTGCCGCCGAGCGCCTGAATTCGTTCTCGTGCTTCGTCACGTGTCATGTCGGCAAGTGTGCCGGTCAGCACGAATGTCTTGCCGGCCAGAGGCCCGTCCTGGACGGCGGCCCTCGGCCTGGATTCCTCCCATCGGACACCGAAGTCTCGCAGGATGTGGATAACATCGAGATTGTGATTCTCGCTGAAAAACGCATGGATACGTGAGGCGACCACAGGGCCGACATCCGGCACGTTCTGCAGCTCGTCCGCGCTGGCATTCATGATCGCGTCAAGTTGGCCGTAATGGCTTGCCAGAGCCGTTGCAGTGGCCTCCCCTACCTCGCGGATGCCGAGCGCATAGAGAAACCTGGCGAGCGTCGTCGATTTGCTCTTTTGGATGGATCCAAGCAGGTTGTCGGCGGATTTCTCGCCCATCCGCTCCATCTCGACCAGTTCGTCTTTCTCGAGACTGAAAATGTCGGCCGGGGTCTTGATCCTGCCTACCCCGACGAGCTGGTCGATGAGCTTGCTGCCGAGGCCCTCGATATCGAGAGCGCGCCTGGACACAAAATGCTTGAGGGCCTCGGCACGCTGCGCCTCACAGAAAAGCCCGCCGGTACAGCGGGCGACCGCCTCGTCGTCGATACGCACGACTCTAGAGTCGCAAACCGGGCACTTCGTCGGGGTCTGTACCTTCGGTTTTCTTCTCGCTCCTTTTTTCTTGATGACCCGAACGACCTCCGGAATAACATCTCCGGCGCGGCGAACGATGACGCTGTCTCCGATACGCACGTCTTTGCGATGCAGTTCATCCATGTTGTGGAGGGTGGCGTTGCTGACGGTAACGCCGCCGACAAACACCGGTTCCAGTCGCGCTACGGGCGTCACGGCACCGGTTCTCCCGACCTGAAACTCGATGTCGCGTACGACGGTCAGCTCTTCCTGGGCAGGAAACTTGTGCGCGACGGCCCAGCGCGGCGCTTTTGATACGAAGCCGAGCTGCTGCTGGTAGTCTATTCGATCGACCTTGTAAACCACCCCGTCGATGTCGTAGCTCAGCGAATCTCGCCGCCCTCCCAGTGCCGCGTAGTAATCGAGGCATCCTTCAATACCTTCGACGACCTCGCGCTCGGGGCATATCTTCAACCCCCATTCCTGAAGTTGACCCACGATGGCGCTGTGTGTATCCGGCAAGGCACCGCCTTCGACCTGCCCGACCGAGTAGACGTACATATCCAGCGGTCGTTGCGCCGTCAGACGAGGATCGAGTTGCCGCAGGCTGCCTGCCGCCGCATTACGGGGATTGACAAAGGTCTTCTCGCCCTTCTGGCGAGCGAGATCGTTAAATGCCCTGAAGCCGGCCCGGGGCATGAATACTTCACCGCGTATTTCCAGTGTCGTTGGAAACCCACGGCCAATGAGCCTGAGCGGCACGGAGACGATCGTCCGAACGTTGTGCGTGATGTCCTCGCCCGTTGTACCGTCTCCGCGGGTGGCACCGCGAACCAGTTGTCCGTTTTCGTAAAGCAAGCTGACAGCAGCCCCATCGAGCTTTGGTTCCGCTGAATACCGCAACGCGTCGGTACCCTCGGCGACATCCAGTCGTTCCGTAACGCGGCGATGAAAATCCCTGAGTTCGTCTTCGCTAAAGGCATTATCCAGTGACAACATCGGTACCTTGTGTTGTATGGTGCCGAAAGCAGTTATCGGCTCCGCACCGACTCGCTGCGTCGGCGAATCCGGTGTGACCAGAACCGGATACGCTTCCTCCAGGGCAGTCAGCTCTCGAACGAGGCGATCGTATTCCGCATCCGGAATCTCCGGGTCATCCATAACGTGGTAGAGGTAGTTGTGACGGCGGATCTGGCTGCGCAGAGACTCGACTTTCTTCCGGGTAGCAGCGGGCGCCGTCATGTTGCAGTGAGCTGTCGGCCTTTTGTCAGGCCACCATTATTCCGTGCTGGTATCGAATAATTTCCTCGCGCAAATATCGTTCACGCTGGATACTGAGCGTGCTTCCCGATTCGTCGAGGAGTTCTGCATTCAGGGACTGAGACAGCGCCCTGGCGGCTTCCATCATAAGGTCGAACGCTTGTGCGCCGTCCATGGGACCCGGAAGAACCATGAATATGCTGACACCCGGGATCTTCTGCTCCTTGATATTCGGAATATCGAAACTACCCGGCTCCACCAGACTGGCAACACTGAACACGGCGGCGCCCTCGGTCGTGCCCTCGTGGCGATGGAATATGCCGAACTTGCCATGCCGCAAGCCGATGCCCCGCAGGCTGAGTACGAGGTCCTCACCGTTGAAGGCGCCCTTGTCTCGTGCGACCAATCGCAAGGTGACAATCTTTTCTTCGGCAACCACATTTCGGGAAGCTTCGTCGGCGGAAACGGCGCAGGGATCGAGGCCTGATTGCGCCGCCCGGGAGTCGCCCGGCAACTCGGACTCAAGCTGCCCCTGGCTCGCTGACTTCTTCTCTGCCTTCATGCGCTCGCGGCGGCTGTACAGATACACGCCGGCGATGACGAGCAGCCCGGCGATCAGCAGCAACCAACGCAGTCCGTCCATCGCCCATCAACTCGCCGCCATTCTCACCGCCTCGTCCAGATCCACGGCGACGAGACGTGACACGCCTGGCTCTTGCATGGTCACGCCGGTCAGCTGACGAGCCATTTCCATGGTTCCTTTGTTGTGCGTGATGACCACGAATTGCACTTTGTCGGCCATGTCGTTGACGATATCGCAGAAGCGATGAATGTTGGCATCGTCGAGCGGCGCATCGACCTCGTCCAGCAGGCAAAACGGCGCCGGATTGAGCTCAAAGATCGCAAATACCAGCGCGACCGCCGCGAGGGCTTTCTCACCGCCCGATAACAGGTGAATTGTACTATTTCTCTTGCCGGGCGGCCGGGCCATGACCGTTACCCCGGCCGACAGGAGATCGTCTCCGGTCAACTCGAGGTAAGCGTGGCCACCCCCGAACAGCTTCGGGAAGAGTCGCTTGAAGCCCTTGTCGACGTTGGCGAAGGTCTCGCGGAAACGAGTGCGCGTCTCACGATCGATCTTGCGGATCGCCCTCTGCAGGGTATCGAGCGCGCTGTTCAGGTCCTTGAGTTGCGAGTCCAGGTACTCCTTGCGCTCGGACTGTTCCTTGAACTCGTCAATGGCCGCAAGGTTGATGGGTCCGAGACGCTCTATTCGGCGCTGGAGCTTCTCGAGCTTTTCATTCCACGCCTCGATCGATGTCTCTTCATCGAGATTATCCAGCAGCGCCTCGAGCTCGAAACCGGTCTGTGCCAATTGTTCGGCAAACCCTTCGCGGCGTACCCGGATTTCCTGGAAAGCCATGCGCGCTTCGTCCGCGTGGCCGCGCACCTCTTCGACAGATTGATCGGCCTGCATTCGTTCACGGTCGAGTTCACGCAGATTGTGTTCGATTTCCTCGACCCGGCGCCTCGCCTCGGCCAGTTCCTCCTCGACGGCGACGCGCACCTTCAGTTGTTCGTCCAGCTCGGTCTTGTTGTCTGCCAGCGGTGCTTCACTTTGTTCGAGTTGTTGCTGAATCTCCTGCTCACGAGTCTGAAACTGTTCGAGTTGCGACTGCATGCGCGCCAGATTCTGTGCCGCCGAATCCTTGGTCGAACGCCGTCCCTCGAACTGGATCGCGATTTCCTGGGCGGCCCGGCGATCCTGATCGGCCTGCTCGCGCACCCGCTGCAGTTCCGCCCCCAGCTCCTCCCGCTGTGACTCGAGCGCCTCCTGGCTCGACGCAAGTTGCGCAATGATGTCCGCCGCCTGGGAGAATCGCGCGCGTGACGCCTTCAGCTGCTCTTCGGCAGCCAACCGCTCCTTTTCGAGGTCGCTCTTCTCCTCTCTCACCGCGGCCTGACGGGCGTTCGCCTGATCGATACGATAACGTGCGGAGTCCAGGTTGGCCTTGAGCGCCGAATACTCGTTCAGGAGAGATCCCGCATCGCGCTGCAGGGTGTCACGGCGCTCTTCCAGTTGGGCCAGGCGGGCGCGGCCGTCCTTGACCAGTTTTCTGGCATTGTCACTGCGGGACTTGGCTTCCCGGATCTCGGCCTTCAGGCGCCGCATGTCGTGCTCGCGAGACAATACGCCCGCTTTCGGATCCTTGTCGCGGCTGACCCGAAGCCAGTGTCGGCTGAGCCATACGCCGTCCGGTGTAATGACCGACTCATGCTCCTGCAATTGCTCCCGGACGGCCAGCGCCTTATCGAGCGACTTGGCGATTCGCACGGTCTGCAGCATTTCGAGGACTGCCGCGGGTGCCTTGGAGACCTTGCCTGCGAGCATCGTCGATCCGTCATCGGGCGAGTCCGCATCCACCTGACCCAGTAACAGAGTCAGATTACCCGATTTCAGGCGTGACAGGCCGGCAGTCGCCGTCGCTACGTCCGACACACAAACCGCTTGCAGGTAGTCGCCGAGGACGGTTTCGATTGCCCTTTCCCATGCGCTGTCGACATCCAGCGACTGAGCGACACGCGGGCTTTCCTCGAGTCCCGATGCCTCGAGCCAGCGCTCGATGCCGTCATCGCCCTGGCCCAGCGCTGCCTTCTGTACGGCTTCCATCGATGCGAGTTTCGACTGCTCCGCCTGAAGGGTCGAACGGCGTTCGTCGACCAGCTTGTTGAGCTTCGCGTCTTGCTTGCGCAGCTTTTGAATCTTGTTGCCGATATTTTTCACGTGCCGGTCGAATTCTTCAATCGCCTGGCGCTGCCGCGCCTCCTTCCCGGCAAGCTCGTCGAAGTTCTCCTGCAGATCATCCGGGTCGGCGTCATCCACGGCTTCTTCCAGTTTTCTCTGCCGCTCCGCCAAACCCGTCAGCTTCGATTCGATTTCGGCAATTCGGGTCTCCTCGATGTTGAAAACCTGCTGAGCCTCGTTCGACTTTTGCACGTGGATGTCGCGGTGTTCCTGCCATTCGGCCAAAGCCTGTTCGGCGTGTTGCAGGGACTCCAGGGATTTCTCTTCACTTTCCCTCGCTTGTTCCAGGCCCGGCACGAGCTCGTTGAGCGACAGCTCCAGCTCCTCGATCTCACTCATGTCCTGATTGATATGTCCGGCGATCTCCCTGGCTCCGGATATTGCTTGCTGGAGATCCGTCTGCTGGCGTTCACGTAATTCGTGCGCGTGCTCGATCGCCTGCTCCAGGCGGGCGATTTCGGAACCCGCCTTGTAGAAGCGTGCCTGGACCTCATTGAATTCATCCGTACGGTCGCTTTGCGCAGCGCGCAGTTGCTCGATATCAGCCTCGATTTTTCGCTGCTTCGCAATCTCTGCCTCGAGTGTCGTTTCCTGCTGGCCGAGGGTCTTTCTGGCCTGGTCCGCGCGCTCATCCAGTTCGCGAAGTCGCAATGCCAGCAGTTCCGCGCCGGTGCGACGCTCGTCATCTTTGAGACGGCCGTATCGTTCCGCCGTCTTTGCCTGGCGATTAAGGTGCTTGATTTGCTTTTCGACCTCTTCGAGAACGTCCATCAGGCGATCGAGATTCTCCTTGGTATGCCTGATTCGGTTTGAGGTCTCGCGCCTGCGTTCCTTGTATTTGGATATGCCGGCCGCTTCCTCGAGAAACACACGCATGTCTTCGGGCTTCGCCTCGATCAGGCGCGAGATCATCCCCTGCTCGATAATGGAATAACTTCTAGGGCCGAGTCCGGTCCCCATGAACACGCCGGTAATGTCCTTGCGGCGACATTTGGTGCCGTTCAGGTAGTAGGTCGATATGCCATCGCGCGAGACCTCGCGCCGGATGGCGATTTCGGCGTATTTTGCGTATTGGCCCTCGAGGGTCGTTTCGGCGTTGTCGAACAGCAGTTCTACCGACGCGGCACCAATTGGTTTGCGGGAACTTGAGCCATTGAATATGACATCGGTGATCGAGTCGCCCCGCAAGCGGCTCGCGGAGCTCTCGCCCATGACCCAGCGGACGGCATCGATGACATTCGATTTGCCGCAACCATTCGGCCCGACAACGCCAACGAGGTTGCTCGGAAAGGGGATGGTGGTGGGATCTACGAATGATTTAAAGCCAGCAAGCTTTATCTTGCTTAGTCGCATCAGGTGATGTGGTGCCCATAGCCCGGAAAATTCGGGGTAGTGTAATGTAATTCCGGCAATAAAACGATCGCCGCCGGAGAAACGCTTCCGCCGCTGAGAGCCGCCACAGAAGCCGGTTTCAGCGCCGCACAGGCCTGAGAATCGAGCTCAAGGCGGCCCCTCCACGGGGCCGTCGCGCGGCGCCGAAACGCGCCCTGCCCGGGGATCGTGACGGCGCCCTCAGGCGATGTCCGAATGCTGCAAAGAAACCGCCATAGAGGCCCTTCCATGTGGCGATAACAGGTGTATAATCCCGCGCTTTTCGATCCGGCAGGAATTGCAGAATGCCCGCCAAAAAGACGGTCACCAAAAAGCGGAAGAAGACTGGCGCCACCAGGAAAAAGGCGGCATCGC
This sequence comes from Woeseia sp., assembly GCA_046756445.1. Lineage (GTDB taxonomy): Bacteria > Pseudomonadota > Gammaproteobacteria > Steroidobacterales > Woeseiaceae > JACZWL01. The sequence goes on from JBHHWI010000130.1 coordinate 6,994, forward strand.
GAAGGCCGGCCACCAGGAGGAAGTCGGCAGGCAAGAAACGGAAAGTGAGCAGGAAAAAAGCGCCGGCCAGGAAGTCGTCGAAAAAGAAGGTCGCAGCCAGAAAGAAACCCGCCAGGAAGAAGGCTTCGACCCGAAAGAAAGCTCTCCGGAAAAAGCCTGCCACCAGGAAAAAAGCCGCCAGAAAGAAAGCCGCGAAGAAAAAGGCCGCCACCAGGAAGCGCGCCACAAAGAAGAAGCCGGCCTCCAGAAAGACACCCAGGAAGAAGCCGGCCGCGAAGAAGAAGCCGGCCTCCAGAAAGACACCCAGGAAGAAGCCGGCCGCGAAGAAGA
>JBHHWI010000131.1:0-7250 GCA_046756445.1 Woeseia sp.
ATTGCAGCATCTCGCCGAGATAGTTCGGGCAGGACACCCAGCGATACAGCCCGCCGTGGGGAATCCGGTAACCGGACTCTCCCGGTTGCCGCAATCGGATCAGGACGGCATCGGCCTGCTGGTTGATGGCCCAGCCGGCCAGAAAGAGTATGAGGCCGACGGCGAACGAGCCACTTGCAAGCCAGGCATCGGGATAATGACCGAAGTGGGAGATCCAGCGGGCGTTGATGTAGGCATTGAGGCAATTGAAGGCGAATGCCGTGCCTGCGATTGCGACCGGCATGCGCCTGCCGGCTTCGCGCATGCGAAACGGAAAGATGAAGCCGCGGTTCAGGTAATGAAACTGCCACAGAACGAAGAGCGCCAGCGCCGCGATGCTCATCGCATGAACGCCGATGGCGTACACGGCTGCGAACAACAAGACCGCCGGAGACTCCATCACGATCCATCCGATGCGGGCGGGCATGGTCGGCCCCCACCCGGGTCGCAGGTGCCGGCCGTAGGGGGCGTTTATCGACAGCAACACCATGAACGTCACACCGGCCAGGCCGATGGTCGTCAGAACCAGGAAGCTGTGAATCTGAAGCTCGTTCACGATGGATTGCGGGGCTGGAGATGCCTAATCATACAGCCGGTTGTCCGGAGTAGCGGACCGGGAATGACTCACGCGCCCGTTACAGATCGACGAGCAATTCAAACTTGCGCCGTGATCGCCATCGGTAAATCTCGAAATCCCTGTCGAGCGTGAGGACCCGGCCCGTGTCGGCCTGATCGGCCAGATCGACAAGGCACGCATCGGCGAGATCGATTGGTATGTTTCGGTATCTCTTTAACAGTTTTTCAATTGCGTCGGCACGGTCCACCAGGCGGCCTGGCGTCTGAAATACGCCGTTGGCGAGATTCCTGATCACGGCCTCACGCGCGCCCGGCATACGCCGTAACAGGTAACAGGATTCCGCAATGACTGCTTCGCAGGTAATCAATGGTCCGGGAAGATCGGATACGACCTCCACGCACCGCAGATGATGCCGTTCGCTTCGATCGAGCAACGCCACGATCACTCCTGTGTCCAGGAGGACCGGCGTCACCGTCCGAAGTCGCGCATGTGCTTGTCGCTGCTGCCGAGGTCGGGTATGCCCGAGGCGAACTTGCCGAGGCCGACGATCCGTTTGCATCGCTCTCCGGGAGGCAGAGCTGTTTCTCCGAGTGCACGTATTCCGTAACGTACGACTTCCGAATCGTTCCAACCGTGACGGCGCTTCAGTCGACGCATGATCTGCCGCGTGTACTTGTCGAGTCTGGCATGTACGATGTCGTCCATGTATACGATCTTACTAAAGTATACACAGCGATGAAACTGATCGATAGCTGCGAAACGCGGCGATCCGTGTGGATTCGGTGCGTCAGGTCAATCCGCGACAGCATCGCCGGCCAATGTGGCCAACAAAACCGGCGTCTGGTCTAATCCGACACGGCGTATAGTGCAGTCGTGCGCATGCCGCCGACCTGACGTTTCGGAAATCCTTCACATGCCGACCGTTGGCCAGCTAATAATAAAGAGTCTCATCGCCAACGATGTCGATCGCGTATTCTGCGTGCCCGGCGAGAGTTATCTGGGTCTTCTGGACGGGCTTTACGAATATCGAGACGACATCGACACGGTCGTCTGCCGGCACGAGGCCGGCGCGGGGTTCATGGCGCTGGCCGACGCGCGCCTTTCCGGCGTTCCCGGCGTCGCCTGCGTCAGTCGCGGACCCGGCGCGAGCAATGCCGCCATCGCGGTGCACACGTCCGAGCAGGATGGCGTTCCGTTTCTGCTGTTCGTCGGTGACGTCGCGGCCTGCGACGTCCGGCGGGATGCGTTTCAGGAAATCGATTACGGGCAGATGTACGGCGGCATGGCCAAGTGGACGGCCGTTGTTACGGATCCGGATCGCATACCCGAGACCGTCCTTCGGGCGATCCGGGCAGCGACGACCGGTGTTCCCGGTCCGGTAGTCATCTCGGTTCCCGAGGACGTTCTCACCGCGCAATGCGATGCAGAGCCGGTCGAGCCGCAGGCGCCCGTGCGGGCGGCCGCAGATCCGGCGGATGTGGCGGTCCTCACAGAATGGCTGGCCGGGGCAAGGCGGCCGCTGGTTCTCGCGGGAGGCGGATTGGAGAGCGATGCGGGCCGGGACAGCCTGCTCGCGTTCCTGGAGGCCTGGGAACTGCCGGCAGTGGTCTCGTTCAGGCGGCAGGACCTCGTTCCAAACGACCACCGGCTGTATGCGGGCGACATGGGGCTCAAAAACCCGGACGAACAGATGGCGCTCTTTCGCGGGACTGACTTGCTCCTCGTGCTCGGGGCGCGGCTTTCCGACATCACGACCCAGGGTTATTCGTTTCCCCGCCTGGTGTCTCCCGAGATGAAGCTCGCGCACGTGCACTGTGATCCCGCCGTCATCGGGACGCACTTTGCGGCAGACCTCGCCATCGTCTGTGATCCAAAGATGCTGATGGATGCACTGGTGGCATCGCCTGCCGTAGCGCCTGATGGCCGGCGCGAATGGATAGACCAACTCGGCGAGCAGAGGCGCAAGATCACCGAGGTGCGGACCATCGAGTCCAGCGACGGTGTTCCGTTCGAGCAGGCAGTCGACGTCATTGGCAAAAATCTTCCCCGGAACGCCATCGTGACGCTCGATGCCGGATCGTTCGGCGCGCCGGCCTACCGGCTCATCACCTTTGCGCCTCCGCAACGATTGCTGGCGCCGATCTCCGGCGCCATGGGATTCGGGATACCGGCGGCGGTTGCCGCGGCACTGCGCTGTCGCGATCGCCCCGTGTTCTGTCTGGTCGGCGACGGCGGCATGCTCATGACGGGCGGGGAACTGGCGGTTGCCATGGACAGGGGACTGGCGCTGAAGGTGATCCTGGCGGACAACAACATGTACGGATCGGTGCGCATCCATCAGGAGCGGGATTATCCCGGCCGCCCGATCGGAACCGACCTCACCAACCCGGACTTCGAGATGATCGGTCGCGCCTTCGGGTTCAATGTTACGCGTATCAGCGCGGTTGGCGAGCTGGACAAGCTGCCCGCAATCCTCGACAGTCGGGGGCCGGAGTTTGTCGTCGTCTCCACCAGCGTCGAAGCCGTGCTCCCTCGATGCCATCGGAGTCCCGGATGATCGCTTACGCACGAGTCACCGAAGAACACCAGGAGATTCGCGGGGAAGTCCGCAAGCTCTGTGCCGGATTTCCCGGCAAGTACTGGCGCGAGCTCGACCGCGAGGCGGCTTACCCGACGGCGTTCGTCCGGGCGCTCAGCGATGCGGGATACCTGGCGGCCCTGATTCCCGAAGAGCATGGCGGGTCCGGCCTGCCGCTTTCCACGGCGGCGGCAATTCTCGAGGAGATACATCTGAGCGGCTGCAATGCCGCTGCATGCCACGCCCAGATGTACATCATGGGAACCATCCTCCGGCACGGCAGCGAAGATCAGAAAGCGAAATACCTGCCGGAGATCGCCGCGGGCGAACTTCGGCTACAGGCCTTCGGCGTGACAGAGCCGGACAGCGGTACCGACACGGCGTCCATCACAACCACGGCCAGACGCGAGGGCGACAAGTATGTTGTCTCGGGCCAGAAGATCTGGACATCCAGGGCGGAGCACTCGGATCTGATGCTGCTGCTCGCGCGGACGGCGCCCAGGCCGAAATCCGGGAAGCGCACCGATGGACTCTCCGTGTTCGTCGTCGACATGCGCGACGCGAAGAGTCGTGGCATGACCATACGGCCGATCAGGACGATGATGAATCATTCGACCACCGAGGTATTTTTCGAAAACGTGGAAGTGCCGGCAGAAAACCTGATCGGTGACGAGGGCGAGGGCTTCCGTTACATCCTCTCGGGCATGAATGCGGAACGCATACTCATCGCGGCTGAATGCATCGGTGATGCAAAGTGGTTTATCGACAAGGCAGCGCAATACGCAAATGAACGCGTCGTGTTCGATCGGGCCATCGGTCAGAACCAGGGTATCCAGTTTCCGATCGCCGGCGTCTATGCGCAGACCCGGGCGGCGGAGTTGATGGTCCGCGAGGCGGCGTCACGCTACGATGCCTCAGAGGATTGCGGAGCGGAGGCCAACATGGCGAAGCTGCTTGCGGCGGATGCATCCAAGGCTGCCGGTGAAGCCTGCATACAGACCCACGGCGGGTTCGGCTTCGCAGCGGAATTCGACATCGAGAGAAGGTATCGCGAAGCCTGCCTGTATCAGGTGGCCCCGGTGTCGAGGAACATGATACTGAGCTACCTGGCGGTTCACGTGCTCGGGCTGCCCCGGTCATATTGACGAGTCGTACATGGACCTGCCTCTCAAGGATATCCTGGTGGTCGCCGTCGAGCAGGCGGTGGCGGCGCCGTATTGCACGTCGAGACTGGCCGATGCCGGCGCGCGGGTCATCAAGGTCGAGCGGCCGGAGGGGGACTTTGCGCGCGGGTACGATGAACTCGCCAAGGGCTTGAGCAGCTACTTCGTGTGGCTGAACCGCGGCAAGGAATCGCTGGTTCTGGATCTTCGCGATGCTGAATGTCGCAAACGACTGGAGCAACTGCTGGGCGAAGCGGACGTTCTTGTCCAGAACCTCAAGCCGGGCGCGCTGGATCGACTGGGCTTCCCGATTGAGCGACTGAGGCGGGAGTATCCGCCGCTGATCTGCTGCTCGATCAGCGGCTACGGCGATCAAGGGCCGCTATCGGACAGAAAGGCCTACGATCTGCTCGTGCAGGCCGAATCAGGGCTCTCATCGGTAACCGGCAACGCCGAGGGCTGCGCCCGGGTGGGAATATCCATAGCGGACATCGCGACCGGCGCCGTAGCGCATGCGGCCATACTCGAGGCCCTGCTGGGGCGCGCGATATCCGGTTCGGGCACGGACATTCGCGTGTCGATGTTCGATGTGATGGCGGACTGGCTGACGGTACCGCTTCTGCAGGCGGAAGCCGGAAAACCGCCGGTTCGCGCCGGGCTCGCCCATCCCTCCATCGCGCCGTACGGCGCGTTTGACACCAGAGACGATCACCGGATACTGATTTCGATTCAGAGCGACCGGGAATGGGCGGCGCTGTGCGAGCAGGTGCTCGAACGCCCGGAGCTCGCCGGCGAGGAGCGCTTCAAGACGAACATCGACCGGGTCCGGCACCGCTCCGCGACCGATGAGGCGGTATCACGGGTTTTTTCACTGTTGGGATCCGATGAGCTGCAAGAACGTCTCGCAAAGGCGGGCATCGCTTACGCCAGGGTGAACGACATGAGCGATCTTTCGGCTCATCCGCACCTGCGCCGCGTGGAGGTCGACACCGAGGCCGGCACCGTGTCATTGCCTGCTCCGGCGCCGGTCTTCGACGGCGTCCCTCGTCGCTTCGGGGCTGTGCCGAGTCTCGGCACGGATACCGGCCATGCCTGAGAGACTCGTTCTTCACGACGCCGTTAATGACGAATGGCTGATCTTCACCGAGCCGGTTGACCTCATGCAGGCACGGGGTCCCGGGGACGTGCCCGGCGTACTGATCGAGGTCGAGCGGCGGGTCAATCAGGAAGACCTTTATGCAGCCGGCTTTGTCAGCTATGAGGCGGCAAGCGGATTCGATCCGGCTTACGTGACACACAAGGATCCTCGCCTGCCGCTGGTCTGCTTCGGCCTCTTCTCCGGGGTTCGGCGTTGCGAGGCCCTGGAGCGCCCGGAGGCCGGGACGGAAAGGCCGGCGCTCTGGCAGATGACGGGTTCTCGGGACAGGTATGTCGAGACGCTGTCGGCCATCAAACGCCAGATCGAGCTCGGCAACACCTATCAGATCAATTACACGGTACGCAAGAAGGCGATCGATATCTCCGATCCCTGGGGGCTGTTTCTGGGGACCGCGGCGGACGCTCCGTATGCCGCTTATATAGAGTGTGACGATCATGCAATCGTCTCGGCCTCGCCGGAGTTGTTTTTCCGCCTGAACGGCGAGCAACTGATCAGCAAGCCGATGAAGGGCACGGCGAGGCGCGGGCTGACGTCGTCCGACGATCTCGATGCGCGCCGGCGGCTGTACGAGTCGCAGAAGAACCGCGCCGAGAACGTGATGATCGCGGACATGGTGCGAAACGACATGGGCCGCATCGCCGTACCCGGCTCGGTGAAAGTGCCGAGGCTCTTCGAGATCGAGAAATATCCGACCGTGTGGCAAATGACGTCCACCGTCTCTGCGCGGACGACAGCGCCGGTCGCGGAAGTCTTCCGGGCGCTTTTTCCCTGCGCCTCGGTGACGGGCGCGCCGAAGGTATCGAGCATGGCCATCATTGCCGGGCTCGAGGATTCGCCGCGAGAGATATATACGGGCGCCATCGGGTTCATGGCTCCGAACAGGCAGGCGCGGTTCAATGTTGCGATTCGCACGGCGATCGTCGACACCAAGACCGGTGAGGCGGTCTACGGCGTCGGCGGGGGCATCGTCTGGGACTCGGACCCCGATGATGAATACAGGGAGTGCCTCGCCAAGGCTCGAATACTTTCTACTCCCGATTGCGGGCAGGAGTTCGAGTTACTCGAGACCATGCTTTGGACGCCCGATGACGGGTACTTCCTGATCGAGAAGCACTTGAATCGCATGCGCGCATCGGCCGGCTATTTCGATTTCGAGTTCGATCAGGCAACGATCGAGAAGGAACTGGCCGGCATTGCAAAGCGCCTGCCGAGAGAGCGGCATCGCATCCGGCTGTTGCTGCGACGGGACGGGCAAATCCACTCGGTCGAAGCACCGCTTTTGGACGCGGATTCAGACAGACCGAGGCGCCTGGTGCTGGCGCGCGAGCCGATCGATTCGAGCGATCCGTTTCTCTACCACAAGACGACCCGCCGCGATGCATACGAGAGAGCGATTCAGGACGTTGGCGACGCCGATGACGTGCTGCTCTGGAACGAGGACGGCTACGTCACCGAGACCGGCATCGCGAACGTGATCGTCCGGCTCGATGGCGAGCTCGTGACGCCACCGGTCGAGTGCGGCCTCCTGGCCGGCACGTATCGCGAGCTGCTGTTGGAGCGCGGCGAAGTCAGCGAGCGCGAGATACACCTCTCTGAACTGTCCGGGTCCACGGACCTGACGCTCGTCAATTCGGTCAGGGGAGAATACCCCGCGAGGCTGTCCGGCCCCCCGATCGCGTGCCTGCACGGCCGGGACGACCGATATCACCAGGACGCGGTGGGATAAGACCCACG
>JBHHWI010000132.1:0-7183 GCA_046756445.1 Woeseia sp.
GCCAGCGGCAGGCGCATGCTGAAGGTCGTCCCCTCCCCTGGCGTCGAGCTGACATCGAGCTGCCCGCCGAGCTCGCGGACGTATTCGCGAACCTGGTAGGCGCCGACGCCCATGCTCTGGCTGCCCTTGGTGCTGTCGAACGGCCGGAACAGGCGCTCGCGAATGAACTCCGGCGTCATCCCGCAGCCCGTGTCGCGGATGCGCACGGTGACCACCGAGTCGATGATCTTCACATCGATCGTGATCTCGCCGTTCTCATCGGTGGCATCCTGGGCGTTACGAATGAGATGTTCGGTAACCGTCGTCAGGCGCTCGGGATCCGCCTGTACCCGTATGTCTTCCGCATCGACGGCAATCACCGGAGACGGCAGCCGCGGTCCGACTCTTTGTGCAGCCTTGTTCAGCACATCCGCCAGGTCGATCGTCCGTCTCATCGACTGACTCGAGCCGCTGGAGAGCTGCTCCATCAGCCGGCGCATGCGCGACACCGAATGCGCGATCGTATCGATGGCGTCATCCACGAAATCCGGATTGTGCCGGTACTTGTCGGCGTTCTTGACGACCAGAGATTGTTGCGCGATCAGGTTGTTGAGATCGTGCATCAGAAACGCCGTCAGGCGATTGTAGGTGCCGAACTGGCTGCTCTCCGCCAGCCGCCGGTCGGACTCCGCCTGGTCTATGTGCGTCGCGACATGCCGCCCGACGGTCCGAAGCAGGTCGTGATCCTCGAAATTCAGTGACGGCACCATCCGCGGCTTCTGCAGGATGATAAAGCCGAACAACCTCGCGCCGAGAAGCAGCGGCACGATCAGCCACCAATCGTCACGGTCGCGCACCCAGGACTCCAGGACCAGCCCCTCGTAACGCGCGGGGTACTCGCGCATCTCCTTGAGATCGATGACCCATTGACGCTGGCTGAGGAACCGCAGCAACCGGGAATTGTGGTCGACCGATGTCATGACCGGCAGTTCGCTTTCCCATGCGCCGATCGGCAGGTAGTCCTTGCCTTCCTCTTCCTGCACCCAGACGACGCCGCCGGGACTGTTGACGATCTGCGCGACGGCCCGAACGGAATTGTTGGCGACGGTGTCGAACTCGGATTCCGACAGGGTACTGATGAATCGCAGCCACTCCTTGCGGTAGTCGTATTTGTACTGGAAGAAACTCTTCATCAGAAACACGCGAACGCGTGCGCGAATGGTCGCGGAGATCATCAGAATGGCCACCGCGGATACCGCGGACACGAACAGGACGATCCGGGTCGCACCGCCCCAGGTGCCGGCATAGGTCCTGACATAGTAGTCGGCCATCACCATGAAGATCATGAAGACGCTGGCGGCGATCAGCGCAAAGGAAAAGAACAGGATCTGCCGCGGGAAATGCGTGTCCAGCGACAGCCGGAACGATCGCTGTGCCGCGAATCCCAGCGGTACGACGAACAGCGCATTGACGAATCCTCTGGCCGCCCATTGATTCACGCTCATCTCGCGGGAAACGATGGTCAGCGTGAAAATGACGAGGTCGTAAAGAAAAATGCCGACTATGCCGATGCAGAAGTATTTCAGGGCCGAGCGGGCATCGAACGGGGCGTTTCGGTAGATTTGCTCCGCAAGCATCAGGATCAGGGCCGACAGGATCACGCCGCCGAAAACGGTGCCCATCATGCTGATCGAGTCCGTGGTTTCGATCGCGTAATAGACGATCAGCAGCGCCGAGGCGAGCAGGAAAACCGCGCCATAGCGCGAAGCGAACTGGTCGATTTTTTTCGACGGGTTCAGATCGCGGAGAATCGAGGCCAGCGCGATCAGCCATGCCACGTTCCGGATCCATTCGACGATGAGCATGACGGTGGGCTCGTTCAGATAGCCCAGGCTGCCGATGGATTGAATGCCTGCCCAGATGGCGGTCGCACCGGATGCCAGCGCGACGAATGCCGCCTTCGGCCTGCTCTTCCAGCGGCTGAGCATCAACGCCGACAAACAGGCGAACATCGCCGTCGCAATGGCGTATCCGGTGGCGGCTAATTCATTGATTTCCATCGGCGGACAATGTTACCGCAAGCCTGTCAGTTCAGGTCGTCGAGAAACCCGAGTATCTCGCCGACCTTGTCCTGCATGAGCTTCTCGTCACCGCGGCTCTCGACGTTCAGCCGGATCACGGGCTCCGTGTTGGACGCGCGCAGGTTGAATCGCCAGTCCGGAAACTCGACGCTGATGCCGTCGGACTCATCGACCGACAGGGCGTCCGGCCCGTACTTCTCGCAGATCAGCTTGAGCGTGGCCGCCGCATCCCCCACCTGCCGGTTGATCTCACCGCTGGCGGGAAACTTCCGCATGCGATCGTCGACCATGGCCGACAGGCGCGTGCCGGTGACCGAGACCAGTTGCGCCACCAGCAGCCACGGGATCATGCCGCTGTCGCAGTAGTAGAAATCGCGAAAATAATGATGCGCGCTCATCTCTCCGCCATAGACGGCGTCCTGCTCGCGCATCACCTGCTTGATGAACGAGTGGCCCGACTTGCTCTGCACCGGCCTGCCGCCGCTGGCCCGGACGATTTCCAGGGTGTTCCAGGTCAGCCGCGGGTCGTAGATGATCGCAGCGCCCGGTGACCGGTGCAGAAGGCTTTCCGCAAGAAGCCCGACGATGTAGTAACCCTCGATGAACCGTCCGTTCTCGTCGAACAGGAAACACCGGTCGAAGTCGCCGTCCCAGGCAATGCCCAGATCCGCCTCGTGTTGCCTGATCGCCTCGATGGTCGGCGCACGGTTTTCCGTCAGCATCGGATTGGGCACGCCATTCGGGAAGCTGCCATCGGGCTCGTGGTGAACCCTGACGAATTCGAACGGCAGCCGGGACTCGAGCTGATCGATGATCAGGCCGGCACCGCCGTTGCCGGCATTGACGACTATCTTCAGAGGCTTCAGGTTTTTCGGCTCGACGAACGACAGCAGCTTGTCCAGGTATGGCTGCGCTATGTCGACGCGCTCGCGGGCGCCCCTTCGATCGACGACCATCCTGTCGTCGCGCTCGGCGATCTCGCGGATGTCGATGAGCCCCGTGTCGCCACTGACGGGCCGCGATCCCTCGCGGACCAGCTTCAGGCCGTTGTAATCGGCAGGATTATGACTGGCCGTGACCATGATGCCGGCGTCGGCCTGCAAATGGCCGGTCGCGAAATAGACCAGCTCCGTACCGCCCAGACCGATATCCTGGACCTCGACGCCGGCATCGCACAGTCCTTTGGCCACCGCCGCCGCAATCTCCCCGCTCGAGGTCCTGATGTCGTAGCCGAGCACCGCGCGCTTCGCCTGAAGGTACTCGGCTGCCGCATTGCCGACCCTCTCGGCAATGTCCTCGTTGAACTCATCCGGTATGCGCCCGCGGACGTCGTAGGCCTTGAAGCAGTCAATCTCGATCGTCATGTCGGTCCTGGATTGTCACCGGACGCCCGGCGTGACCTCTCACGTATTCGTTCCTTCGCGCCCGTACTCGTCTTGGATGCGGACGATGTCGTCCTCGCCCAGGTAGTCGCCGCACTGAACCTCGATGATATGCACCGGTTCCGTGCCGTGGTTGGCGATGCGGTGCGTTGCCCCTACCGGTATGTGCGTGGACTCATTGACGCCCAGATCGAACACGTCGTCATTCAGGGTAATCGTTGCCGTACCCCGCACCACCACCCAGTGCTCGGCCCGGTGTTCGTGCTTTTGCAGCGACAGCACGGCGCCCGGGTTGACGACCAGGCGCTTGACCTGGAAACCGTCGGCGGCGTCGACGCTGTCGTAGCTCCCCCAGGGGCGAAACACCTGGCGGTGCAGAGACGATTCCTCCCTGTCGGCCGTATTCAGCTCGTCGACCAGGCCCTTGACGTCCTGCGACCTCAACCGGTCCACGACCAGCACCGCGTCTTTGGTCTCGACCACGACCACGTCATCGAGGCCCACCGCGGCAACCAGGCGCGACTCGCTGCTGATGTAACTGTCGTTGCAGCCTCGGACGATGGTATCGCCGATGGTGCAATTTCCCTCGGCGTCCTTGTCGGAGATCTCGTGCAATGCCGACCAGGAGCCGACATCGCTCCAGCCGGCATCCAGCGGCACCATCATCGCCCGGTCCGTCTTCTCCATGACGGCGTAGTCGATCGAATCGGCCGGACAGGCGAGAAATTGCTCCCTGTCGGGCCGGACGAAGTCCGGGTCGTTTGCGGCCCCCGCCATCGCCGCGCGGCAGGCGGCCAGCACTTTTGGTGCAAAGCGCTCGAGTTGCTCCAGGTAACTGTCGGCGCGGAACAGGAACATGCCGCTGTTCCAGAAGTGCCTGCCGCCCTCGACATAGGCGGTCGCGGTGTCGAGGTCGGGTTTCTCGACGAACGAGATTACCGGCGCGGCTGCCGGCGTCTCGGCCTGCGCTTCGATATAGCCGTATCCGGTATGCGCGCTCGTTGGCACGATGCCGAAAGTCACGAGGCTGCCCTCCCCGGTCGCGCTCATCCCGGCTTCGACCGCCGCATGAAAGGCAGCCGGTTTCTGGATCACATGATCGGCCGGCATCACCAGCAAGCTCGCGGCATCGTCCGGATGCTGATCGAGAACGTATAACGCAGCCAGCGCGATCGCGGGCGCGGTATTCCTGCCCGCGGGCTCGAGCAGGATGTCCCCGCTGACGCCCAGGGCCGCCAGTTGACCGGCGACCAGAAAGCGGTGCGCCTCGTTGCAGACCACCACCGGTTTATCGGCCAGGCCGGGGAGCCCGTTCAGCCGGCTCACGGTGTCCTGCAGCATCGTCTGCTCGCCGGTCAGGGCAAGCAACTGCTTGGGATACATGGCACGCGACGCCGGCCAGAGCCGGCTGCCCGATCCGCCGCATAGGATAACTGGTTGAATTATGGACATTTTCTGAATCCGTTCCCGGCCGCGCCGCAATCGCCTGGGCCCGCCCGGCCCTCGCCTCCAGCCATCGTCCGGTGCCCTCGTCAGCCTGCGCCGCTTCCCCGGCGGCCCCGCCCGATGCCGTAATAGGCCAGCCCCAGCGATTCCAGCGTAGTGGGATCATAGAGGTTGCGACCGTCAAAGACGACCGGTTCAGTGAGCGTTTCGCGAACCACATCGAAATCGGGGCTCCGGAACTCCTGCCACTCGGTCATGACGGCCAGCGCATCGGCGCCCGTCAGCGCGTCTTCGGCCGTGTCGCAGAGCGTCAGCGAGGCATGGTCGCCATAGAGCCGCCGGGCCTCGTCCATCGCCTCGGGATCGTACGCCCTGACGGTGGCGCCGGCGTCCCACAAGGCCTCCATCAGCACCCGGCTCGGGGCCTCCCGCATGTCATCCGTGTTCGCCTTGAACGCCAGGCCCCAGATCGCGACCGTCTTGCCCTCCAGCTTGCCGCCGAAATGTCCGGACATCTTGTCGAAGATGCGGCGTTTCTGGCGGTTGTTGACGGCCTCGACATGCTCCAGCAATTGCGCCTGATAGCCCGCCGAGGAGGCGGTCCGGGCAAGCGCCCTGACGTCTTTCGGAAAGCAGGAGCCGCCGTAGCCGACCCCGGGATAGATGAACTGATAGCCGATGCGCGGGTCCGAGCCGATGCCGAGCCTCACTTGCTCGACGTCGGCGCCGAGGTGTTCCGCCAGATTCGCCACTTCGTTCATGAAACTGATCTTGGTCGCCAGCATTGCGTTTGCCGCGTACTTGGTCAGCTCCGCCGAGCGCACGTCCATGGTGATCATCCGGTCACGGCTGCGGGTAAACGGCTCGTAAAGCGCCTTCAGCAACTCTGCGGTTCGCGGGTTGTCCGTGCCGACGACGATCCGGTCCGGTTTCATGAAGTCGTTGATCGCGTTGCCTTCCTTGAGGAATTCGGGATTGGCGACCACGTCGAACTCGTGCGACTCGCCCCGGCGCTTCAATGCATCGGCGATTGTCTCGGCAACCCGGTCGGCCGTGCCGACCGGCACCGTCGATTTGTCGACGATGATCCGGTACTCGTCGATGTGCGATCCGATGCCTTCGGCCACGTCCAGCACGTGCTGCAGATCCGCCGAGCCGTCCTCGTCCGGCGGGGTGCCGACGGCGATGAACTGAAACAGTCCGTGCCCGACCCCTTGGGCCGTATCGACGGTAAATTCCAGCCGGCCGGCTGCCTGGTTGCGCCGGACGAAGTCCTCGAGCCCGGGCTCATAGATCGGCATCTCGCCGGCATTGAGACGGCCGATCTTGTCCTCGTCGATATCGACACAGACGACATGGTTGCCCATCTCGGCCATGCAGGCGCCGGTGACCAGGCCGACATAGCCCGATCCGAATATGGTCAAACGCATAGAATCATCCCCGGGATGGAATCCGTATTACGGGCGGCGGGCCGGGCCATTCGGACCGGTGACATCGCGTCGGCCACGGCGTGGATCAGCTCATGCACCGTCACCGGACGTTGTCGGCGCTCAGTCTTCGTCCAGGTCGAGGCGAAAGCCGAACGACCAGTTGCTGAACTCCCCGGACTCGTAGTCCGCGACGATCGACAAGCCACGGATGATCTGCCAGCCGAAGCCGGCGCCGAACAATGTGTCCGATTCAAACAATTTCGTGTTCAGATTGAGATCGCCGACGTTGGAATAGCGGCCGTAGGCGCGCACTTCGAGATCGTCATTGAGCATGGCCCGCACACCGATCGCCCCGCCGATGTCCTGCTCGTCGGCGTCGAAGTCCTCGCCCGCGAAGCTGCCGAAGTCGAAGTCCAGACTGTCGTATGAGACCTCGCCATAGATGTCCGTTTGGAATCCGATCGGAATCCTGAGCCCTGCCCCACCCCTGATGGTCGTGTAGTCGAACTCGTCCTGGGAGGGAAACTGGCCCTGCGCGTTGGTCACCAGCGCGGCCACATCGATGTCCGTCGATCCGTAATCGATGAACACGTACAGGTTGTGCCAGGTCCCGAACGAGCCCCGGAACCTGACGCCGTCACCGTCGCTGGCATCGATATCGACCGTCTGGCCGGGAAGCGGCACCTGGGTGCCCAGGCGCTCGACGTCCTGGCCCATGAAGGACAGGTCCAGCCAGGAGTAGCGGACCTCCTGAGCCGAGACCTGCGTCGACAGTGCGACCAGCAGGAGCATCCCGGCAATCCAGCACAACCGGCAAATCAACCGCCTGCTGTCCAGACCCTGAACCGACGCACGACCTTGCAAC
>JBHHWI010000133.1:0-7152 GCA_046756445.1 Woeseia sp.
GAGCCCTGTTGAATTCGAGCGGGAGACGCTGAGGCTCTGGGAACAGGTAAAGCCACTGTACGACGAGCTGCACTGCCATGTTCGTGCGAAGCTTGCCGATTACTACGGCGAGGACAAGGTGCCTCTCGATGCGCCCATTCCGGCACATGTTCTGGGAAACATGTGGGCTCAGACCTGGGGCTTTCTTTACGATCTTCTCGAGCCTTACGAGAGTGTTGCGGACCTCGACGTCGATGGCGCGCTGGCAGAACAGGAATATACGCCCGTCCAGATGGTCGAATCAGCCGAACGGTTTTACGTGTCCCTCGGCCTTCCGGAGTTGCCGGACACGTTCTGGGCGCGATCGATGTTTTCGAAGCCGGCTGATCGCGAAGTCGTCTGTCATGCAAGCGCCTGGGGCCTCGACGGCGGAAATGATCTGAGAATCAAGATGTGCATCAAGCGGACTTATGACGAGCTGCGGGTCATCTATCACGAACTCGGCCACAACTATTACCAGCGCGCGTACAAGGACCAGCCACCCCTGTTTCAGGGTGGTGCGCACGGCGGTTTCCACGAAGCCATCGGCGATACGGTGACCTTATCGATGACACCCGCATATCTTGCCGAAGTCGGACTGGTCTCGTCCGTGGAACAGAACGAACAGGCGGTGATCAACCGGCAGATGCAGCAGGCGCTGGACAAGATTGCATTTCTGCCGTTCGGAAAAATGATCGATGAGTGGCGCTGGAGAGTTTTTTCCGGCGAGGTTCAGCCTGCGGACTACAACAAGGCGTGGTGGGAATTGCGAACCCGGTATCAGGGAGTCGCCGCGCCTGTCCCGAGAAGCGACGACGACTTCGACCCCGGCGCCAGGTATCATATTCCCGGAAACGTCTCGTACACGCGCTACTTCCTCGCACACATTCTGCAATTCCAGTTCCATCGGGCACTTTGCGAGGCTGCGGGCTTCCAGGGGCCGTTGCATGAATGTTCGATTTACAACAGCGAGGAAGCCGGGGCCAGGCTCCAGGCCATGCTCGAGGCCGGCCAGAGCGAACCGTGGCCCTCGACACTCGAGAAGCTGACAGGCACACGCGAGATGGATGCAACCGCGATCAACGATTACTTCTCGCCTCTGATGAGATGGCTCGAGGAGCAGAATCAGGCTCGAAGCTGCGGTTGGTAGTCAGGAACGATGTCGGGGCGCAGCCCGAGGGATCCGTCCCCCTTTTCTACTCTCCCAGACACTCCCCGGCGTACGCGAGTTCCTGGCCGGCGTTCTCCATGACGCAGGCGTTACTGTACGTATTGCCGTCGCGCGCGCACACCGGAGCATAATCGCGCGGACAGTTCCGGCCCTGTGAGGCGCAGATGCCTGCGTGCCGGATTCGCGCGCCGTTGCGCTCCGCCTGGCAAGCGTTTCCATAAGTCAGCTCGTCGAAACCGCATACCGGCACGAAAAGGCGCGGGCATTGCCTGACATTACACGCGCCTTCGGTAAAGGTTTTAACATCCGCCGCGTCAGCCTCGCAGGCATTGGCGAAGGTCCTGCCATCCTTGCTGCAAACAGGTACGTAGACTTCGGGGCAGTTTTTTACGTCGCAGACTCCGGTGCGCTGAACAGGCACGCGATCGACCTCGGCCTCGCACTGGTTCTTGTAGGTCCGCGCATTCATGCCGCACACCGGTTCATGCACATCCGGGCATCCGCTGGCGGTGCAGGCCCCCAGGCTCGCAATCTCGATACCAGCGCTCAGGGCAAGGCATTCGTTGTTGTAGGTATTGCCGTCGACGCCGCAAACCGGATCGACTTCGTCCGCGCACGCTTCGCTTACCTGGGCGCACATCCCCTGCGATACGACGGAAACCCCCGCTGCCTCGGCAAAGCACTCGTTGCTGTAAGTGTTGCCGTCCATGCCGCACACGGGGTCGAATTCTTCCGTGCAGGCGGCCGCATCCGCGCAAACCCCCTGCGACGTGACTTCGACGCCCGCGGCGCGGGCCATGCAGTCGTTACTGTATGTCTTGCCGTCCGCGCCACACACCGGGTCATATTGCATTGTGCAGGCCGTGTCTTCGGCCTCTTCGGCAAAGGCCGGATTGCCCGCAGCAATCAACGACGCGGAAACCCAAAGCAAAACCTGTCTGATTGTCGTGCTGTATTTCATCGGGGCGGTTCTTGCGGGCGTCATCTCCTATAGATGGATCCGGGCCTGGCGAGTTCCTTCATCGCGGTATTGCGCTTCCCAAGTAATTGTAGGAAAGAACTCTCAGGCCCGGAATGTACATTCTCTCATCCCGCACAATGTCAAATCCGCCGGCGCGGATTATCGAAGGGATGTCGCGGTTCATATTGCAGCCGCCGGCAAGCTTTCTCCATGCGGTGTTGAGTCTGTCCTGCCATCGCCGAACGCCTTCATCGGGCGCAGCACCATGTTCGCAGAACAGCAAACGACCGCCAGGCTTAATTACCCGGCGCATGCCCTGGAGGGCTGTTACGGCGTCCGGGATCGTGCACAGCGTATATGTGACAAGAACCGTGTCTACGCTTTTCGATTCAAGCGGAATTTCCTCGCCGGGCAGCTCGATAAACTCCACGTTCAGAGGCAGCCCCTCCAGGTTTTGGGCCGCCAGCTTTCTCATGCCTTCGGATGGCTCGAGGCCCCATATCTTCCCGACTTTCCTTTGGTCGTAAAAAGGTAGATTCAGACCGCTGCCAATACCGATCTCGAGGACGTTGCCCTCGGCCAGCGGCACGATCTTCTGCCGCTGTTTGCACACCGGCTTCGTGGAACAGGCGAGATCGGTCAGGCGCGGCAATACTCGTTCTTCGTACCAGCTCATTGCGCTGCCTCACTCAGGCTGCCTGCCACAGATGCATGCCCGAACAAAACCAACTCGCTGATACTGACGAGCTCAATATCCTGATCGGACAGCTTCGGAATTTCCCGCTCCAGCAATGCCAGTGTCGAAGGATACGGGTGGCCGATACCCACCGCTGCGCCATTTTGCCTTGCCAGTTCCTTGAGGCGGCGGAATTCTCTTTCAACGGTTTCAGGCATCCGATCGGGGTCCAGGAATACATCCCTTTTCGCCGCCGGCACTCCGGCTTCTCCGGCAAGCTCCAGAGCCACGCTTTCATGTGTAGTGTAGCTGTCAATGAATATGAGCTTGTCACGCTTGGAGATTTCTTCCATCAGCCAGCTCATATGGCCCGGGTGACGCGTCAGCAGACTGCCCCTGTGGCTGTTCACGCCGATGGCGTGCGGGACCGATTCGAGACTCTCCGAGAAGGTTTGCGCAAGCTGTTCCCTGCTCATATCCAGCAGGATTCCACCCGGCTCCGCATGGCCCATCCCCGATATCGATTCGAGCGGCAAATGCAGCAGCACCTCCTTCCCGTTTGCGAAAGCGGCTTCGGCAAGGCTCCGGCCGCGCGGCGTCGCCGGCAGAATCGCGCAAGCCACGGGGCCCGGCAGGTTGATCGACCTCCTTCCTGCCTCCAGCTGATAGCCTATGTCATCGATGATGATGGCGATGCGTGGAACCGGCGCGGGCAGCGTCTGTGCAGCGGCATCGGAAAAGACGACAGAGGCTCCGAAAACAAGCCAGAAACGGCCGATCATTCCACTTTGCTTTGCATCACGCTCTTGGGGATAAGCAACGTCAGCGCTTCCCTCAGCTGCGCATCCTGCTCGGAATCGGCTGCCGATCGAAACCGGATTTCGGAAGCCATACGGGTTTCCGCCACTACGATATCCGGGGATATACCACTGCCCTGAATCGAATCGCCCGACGGTGTGTAGAATCTGGACGTCGTCAACTTTATCGCTCTGCCCTTCGAAAGCGGTATAACCGTCTGTACCATTCCCTTGCCGAACGTTGCCTCCCCGACAACCATCGCACGATGATGATCCTGCAAGGCTCCGGCGACGATCTCGGATGCAGATGCTGACCCGCTGTTGACCAGAACGACCATCCCGGCGCCATCGAGAACGTCACCGTGGTGGGCTTTCCTGGTGAATCGCGCCTCCGCCGTGCGGCCGTCCGCCGTCACGATCACGCCCCTGTTCAGGAAAAGGTCGGACACATCAACCGCTGAATCGAGAACGCCGCCGGGATTGTTCCGGAGATCCAGAATCAGGCCATCCAGCATGCCCTTTTTCCGGTCCTGCATGTCGTCTATCGCGCGGCCCAACTCCTCGGCGGTTGATTCGTTGAACTGGCTGATCCGAACGTAACCGATCGCCGGATCCAGAATTTCGTGACGAACGCTTGCAACACGAATGTTTTCCCGCAACAACTCGAAGACGATCGGCAGCTCCTCATCCTGCCTGGCTACGGTAATCGTGACGCGCGTACCTGCCTGGCCACGCATTCTCGAAACGGCCTCGGCAAGGTGATCGGCGTCGACCGGCTTGCCGTCGATGGCGACGATAATGTCGCCGCTGATAATTCCGGCCCGCTCGGCGGGCGTGTCGCCTATCGGCGCGATAACGGTAACGATGCCTTCCTGCGTGCTGACTTCGAGGCCGACGCCGGTATAACTGCCTGAAGTGCCGGCGCGTATGTCCTGATACTGCCGCACATCGAGATACTGTGAATGGCTGTCCAGATCGGAGACCATGCCGCGAATGGCGCTCTCGAGCAGAACACCGTCATCGACAGGCTCCACATAATCCTCTTTCACGCGCTGCATCACTTCGGCGAGCAGCTGCGCCTCCTCCCAGGACTGCTCCGAGGCCGCCGTTTTGCCTCGTTTCGCGAGCACGCCGCTGCCGAGGGACAGCCCGACCCCCATGGCTGTCCCGATAACGATTACCAGAATGCTTCTGGTCTTCAGTGACATCCGATTCTCCTGCGGCGCAGCCCTCGACGGGCCAATTGACGATAGCACAGGCCGCCAGGGCTTGACATGATCATCCCGATTTGGGCCGCCGCGTAACCCACAGCCTCGGGTTGATCGGTCGCGTTCCCTGACGAATCTCGAAATAAAGGCTCGCCTGCTGCTGCCCCCCACTGTCGCCGACTGTCGCAATAACGTCGCCCGGCGCCACCCACTCGCCACTGCTCTTCAGGATTGTCTCGTTATATCCGTAAAGCGTCATGAACCCCTCGCCATGATCGACGATCACGAGCAGGCCCATGCCGGCCAGCCAGTCTGCAAAGATCACCCGGCCGTGGTATACGGCCCGCACTTCCCGCCCCCGGGGGGCCGCCAGCACCACGCCATTCCATTTCAGGCGTCCGCGTGCGCGCGGCTGGCCGAAGTCATGCATGAGCCGGCCCGCGACGGGCCAGGTCAGGCGGCCTTTCAGCCGGCTGAATGGTTCCTCCGACGTGATCGGATAGTCGGACAGGATGCTGGTCAGCTCGGTAATCAGTCTGGCGAGATCTATTTCCTGAGCTGCGAGTCGCTCGACTTCGTTTCCCTCCTGTTCAATTCTGCTGTTCAGTGCGGCAAGGAGGCCCTGTCGTTTCTCCTGCTCGCTGTTCAGCTCCACGAGCTCCGCGTACCTGGCTCTCGCGAGGCCGGCCAATCGATTTTCCTCGTCGGCGGCCCTGCCGTGCAACTCGCCCAGTTCCTCGAGGTACCGTCTTACCCTGGCGACGTTTTCACCGCGGTACTCGCTGAGATAGCGGTAATAAACCATCATCCGGCCGGCGGTCGCCGGGTCCAGTTGATTGAGCATCAGCTTGATGCGCTCCTGATTGCCGCTCGAATATGCCGCCTTAACCTGCGCGCTGAGCTGTCTGGTTTCCTCGTCGAGCTCCGCCTGCCTCTCGTTAAGCCTGGCTTCGAACTCCGCCTTTTTTCGCTCGCTGAACTGCTTTTGCCTCTCGATCTCCTTCAGGCGAACGCGCTTTTCCGATATTTGTACTTCCGCTTTCTGCAGCTCGCCCGTAATCCGGTCCCTGTCTGCAGCCCGCCTGTCCATGCTTTTCTTGAGCTCGGATATCTTCTCCCTCACCGTCTCGAGTTCACGCTCTTTGACCTTGGCGAGCTCCTCTCCGGTTTCCTGCCCCGGGGCGTGCGCGCCTGGCGCGAGAATACCCAGAAGCAGGGCCGCGAAGAACAATGGCCGGGCTCTCATGGCCGGGAGTCTACCCTGAATGTTTCATCAGTTGCTGCGAAAGATCGATTATAATGGCTGGCCTTTGCCCCACCTGGATCGGCTCAAATCGATTTCCCCTTGATTCGCCAATGGACACTTACCTGGAATTTGCCGGCAACCACCCTTTGCTGGTCAGCGCGCTGGTATTCAGCTTTCTGGTTCTGATATTCACGGAATTACAGCGTAAGGCACGCGGGCTGACCAATGTCGAGCCGACCGAGGCCGTCAAACTGATCAATGCCGACGCCGTCGTCATCGACCTGCGAAGCGCCGAGGCCTTCGCCAGGGGTCATATCGTCAATGCCAAGAACATTCCTTTCGATGAACTCCAGGCCAGTCGCGACAAGATTTCGAAGTATGCCAAGAAAGCCATCGTCGCCGTCTGCGACGCCGGCATGACTTCAGGCAAGGTGGTTGCTTCTCTGCGCAAGTCCGGCATCGAAAACGTTTATGGCTTAAAGGGCGGTATCAACGCGTGGAAACAGGCGAATCTGCCGCTGGTATCCGCCAGGAAGACAAAGAAGAAACCCTGAATTCGAACTACTTATTCAAGCACGGGAAAATGTAATGGCCGAAGAGCAAACCGCCGAGAAACAGATAACCATTCAGAAAATATATTTGAAGGATTTCTCGTTCGAGTCTCCGAACACACCAACCGTTTTTACGTCGGGTGATTGGAGCCCCAAAACGAATCTCAACCTCCGCAGTTCGCATCAGAAATGCGAAGGCGACCAGAGCGAAGTCGTTTTGACGATCACAGTCGAAGCCAAGGACGAAGACAAGACGCTTTTTCTCGTCGAGCTGCATCAGGCGGGGCTGTTTCAGATTTCGGGCTACAACGACGAAGAGATGGGCGCGATCGTCGGAAGCTTCTGTCCGAACGTGTTGTTCCCGTATGCGAGGGAGTCCGTTGCGGCGATCATCTCCAAGGGCGGCTTCCCGGAGTTTCTGCTTCAGCCGATCAATTTCGATGCTCTCTACGCGCAAAGCCAGCAACAGCGGGCGGCCGAAGCCGCAAAAGGGGCCGGAAACGGCGGCGGTAACGGAGGCGGCA
>JBHHWI010000134.1:0-7135 GCA_046756445.1 Woeseia sp.
GATGTTCGGCCTGATCGGCCTGTTCCTGGAGAAGAAACTTTCCCGCCCGATTTAACTAAATCAGCTTTCGGTAGCAAAGACGGCCGAGTATTCTATATTTATAGGTAAGGACAACAGGAGAGATGGCATGGACACAGCCTGGATCAAAGTTATCGTCCTGACCCTGGCCGAGTGTGTCGCTCCAGAAGGCAAGACGGTCTGTCAGGAGCAGGAAGTTCAGTATTACTTCTTTGACGAGGTCGAATGTCAGCAGGTATTGGAGCAGCTTATTGATTACCGCGACACTTTCGAAAACGTCATCGTCAACAAGCAGGACTCCAGTTGCCAGGCGGCAGCCAGAAACCTGCAGGTATTCGATTCCCGGGCCGACGCCGATCGCTACTTTACAGACACCGAGGGACTGGGTGTGTTGTCGGACGAGCCCGCACCGAAAGACTTCATGCGGGAACGGCATGACAAACGCCTGGCGACCCTTCCGGTCTGCGACGATCAGAACCTCGTCACGCCATGCCGCCGCGGGGACATCATCATCGAAGGTGTAGACCAGAAAAAGACGGAAATCTGGAAGCAGAGCCAGAAAGCTAGCCGAAATCAGGCAGTGGAATATTGATGCCCTTGTGATACTGGCGCCATTCCTGTTCGGGGTCTTCCGCGCCCGATATAACGATATCCGTAAAGAACGAGTAAGCGGTGGCCGCCTCCGACGCAATATCCTCATCGAACGCAGGCGGTAACTCTATCTCCCTGCGATAAGCGTGCTCACAATTCGCACATGCTGCATGCTTGAACGGCAAGAACCAGTCACGATCTTTTTTGACGTCGCCGAGTTCGATCCGTGCGACGTTGAATGTCTCCAGGAACCAGTACGTCTGCCAGTATGCGCGCTGCAGGTAATCCCAGACGACATCCAGGTTCGGCGAATCCGATATTTCATGCACCTCAGAGCAAAGCTGATAATTGCTGTCGACAATCTGAAGGAGATTCTCCTTCAGCCCGCCGGTTATTCCCGGTTGCGAGCGTAGCCCGCTGACATCCTCCTCCGGTGGCGGTGGAATAATCAGCACCTGATATGACGCGAACTTCATCATCGTAGCGGCGAGTTTTTCGCGACACGTCGCAACAGGCTCAAGTGAATTGCACAACAGGTTTGTTTCCAGGTACAACTGCCTGCCCAGCGATCCCCTCGTGTCGGCTCCAATAAAATGCCTCAAGGGAATCTGATCGTAGATCTCCGATGATTTGTCGACGGCGGACAAGAGTATCGGGTTCTGGCGACCCGCCTGGATCGCCGTACGGCGCCGGAAGAGGTTACCCAGGCGATTTGTCATATTCACATTTTATCAGACAGGCCCGCTGCCCCTGTAGCTATTTGATTTCCACCTTCCTGAGATGAAAATCGAACGGTTGGCCGCGAACAAACCGATTGTTGAGATAAAGAATCAGCATGCCTTCAACGATATGGGCATGCCGGAGCGGCCCGACATCGATCGGCTCGAGCCCGAGCGCCTCGACCAGGGTCGCGACCGCGGCCTTCGCTTCGGCATTGTCGCCGACCAGCGGTATCGAAATCGGCCCGCCGGCCGATCCCGGGTCCACCATCTGTCGCCAGTTCAGCGTATTGAAGGCCTTGACGACGTAGGCGCCGGGCGCCACCCCCTGAATGAGTTCCGCATTCGAGGTCGCGACACCCATCTCGAAAAGTCCGTCTTCGCCACGAGTGAGGGCGTTGGTCGGGTCGATGATTATCTTGCCGGTCAGGTCGCCGAGGCCTTCTGTGACTGCGGCAACGACCTCTCCGGGAACCGCAAGAACGACGATGTCGGCAGTCGCCGCTGCTTCGGCCGGGGTCTTTGCGACCGCCCCGTGTCCGGTGCGGGCAACGAGTTTCTTCACATCATCCCGGGCGGGGTTTCTCGAACCGTACACGACATCATGACCGATATCTGCGAAACGCGGGCCCAGCGCACCGGAAACCATGCCCGTACCGATAACGGCAATTTCCTCGGCCAGTACCTCTGTCCCGGACGCCACCAATGCGTACAAGATAATCAGGGCAAGACCGGCCGTGCGCGTATTCTCGCTGCTACCCGGCTTTTTCACGTCAGAATCTCCTCATGTGGCGGCACATACATAGTCCGTAACTCGATCATATTGGAAGCGGTCTCCAAATTCCGCCTGCGTGTCAGTCGCACGGCTCACCGGGCTGGCCGATATCTACCTGATTTGAAAGATGTTTAACAGGGTGTGGACAATCGCTCTCTCTGCGGTAAGCTCATACAAACCTTTCGCCAAGAGGAGGTCACGCTAAATGGCTTATACCACCGCTGACATTCGCAACGTGTGCCTGGTTGGACCCGGTAACGCTGGAAAGACGCAGCTCGCCGAGGCACTGCTGCACACCGGCGGCGCTATTACCCATTGTGGCTCGATCGACAAGGGCGACACTGTCTCGGACTCCCATCCGAAGGAAAAGGCAGTCGGTCATTCCCTGTATCCCTCGATCTGTCACCTCGATCATTCCGGTATTCACGTAAACCTGGTAGACACTCCCGGACACCGGGATTTTTTCGGCCGCGCGTTATCCGTTCTGCCGGCCGTCGAAACCGCGGCAATCGTCATAAACGCCCAGACCGGTATCGAAACGATCACTCGTAAAATGATGGATGCCGCGAGCACGCAGCGTCTGTGCCGAATGATCATCGTCAACAAGATCGACGCGGAGGGCGTCGAACTGGCCGGACTCGTCGATGACATCCGGTCCACCTTCGGTACCGAGTGCCTGCCGATCAATCTGCCGTCCGCGGACAGCAAGAGCGTAATCGACTGCTTTTTTCAGCCGACCGGCGACGACACCATGTTCAGCGACATCGAGTCTGCGCACACTCAGATCATCGATCAGGTCGTCGAGGTAGACGATGAACTGATGGAGCTGTACCTCGAACAGGGTGAGGAACTCTCGCCGGAGCAATTGCACGAACCCTTCGAGAAAGCCCTGCGTGATGGTCACCTGATACCGATCTGTTTTGTGTCCGCTCAAACCGGCGCCGGTGTCAATGAGCTGCTCGACGTATTTGAAAAGCTGATGCCCAACCCCGCGGAAGGAAACCCCCCGCTCTTCCTGAAAGGCGAAGACGAGGACGCCGAGGACGTAACGGTCACGCCCGACCCGAAGAAGCACGTCGTCGCCCATGTAATCATGGTGAACATCGATCCGTTCAAAGGAAAACTCGGTGTCTTTCGCATGTATCAGGGTTCGGTCAAGACCGGCAATCAGCTCTACGTCGGCGACGCGCGCAAGCCGATAAAGGTGAGTCAGCTGATCAAGCTCAACGGCAGCAAACATTTGAAAGCCGACGTGTGCGTGCCGGGGGACATCTGCGCGATTCCGCGTGTAGACGAAGTGTATTACGACGCCGTACTTCACGACTCGCATGACGAGGATCAATTCCGGCTGAAATCCAATGGCCTGCCGCGTCCGATGTATGGCCTGGCGATCAAGGCGGCGAATGACGCAGATGCGCAGAAGACATCGGACGCCCTCAACTCGATGGTCGCCGAGGATCCGTCGCTGAGCCTGGAGCACGTTGCCTCGTTGAACGAGGTCGTGCTGCGTGGCCTTGGTGAATCGCATTTGCGTACCATTCTCGACGAGATTTCCGATCGTTACGGGGTGGCGGTGAGTACGTCGCTGCCATCCATACAGTACAGGGAAACGATTACGGCGCCGGCGGAAGGTCATCACCGCCACAAGAAACAGACCGGGGGCGCCGGCCAGTTTGGCGAGGTCTACCTGCGGGTGGAGCCGCTGCCTCCAGGGACCGGGTTCGAGTTCAAAAGCGAGGTGGTCGGCGGTTCGATTCCGTCGCAGTTCATTCCCGCTGTAGAGACGGGCGTTCGACAGGTACTGAACGAAGGCGCCATCTCCGGACATGAAATGCAGGATGTAAAAGTAGTGGTCACCGACGGCAAGCATCACTCGGTCGATTCCAAGGAAATCGCGTTCGTGCAGGCGGGGAAAAAGGCGTTTCTCAACGCCGTCGAAAATGCCCGGCCTATCGTCATGGAACCGATCGTGGATGTGACGTTTACGGTTCCGAGCGATTGCATGGGTGGCGTTACCGGGGATCTTTCCGGAATGCGGGGCATGGTAAGCGGCACCTCCATGCTACCCAACAATCGGATGGAGATATCCGGTCAGGCGCCTCTGAAAGAGCTGCAATCCTACCATTCGCGGCTGAAATCACTGTCTGCCGGCGAGGGCAGTTTCACAATGGACTTCAGCCACTATGCCAAGGTAACACCGCAAACCCACCAGGAACTGATCAGTGATTTTCGCGGCGGTGACGGACACTAGCAGTCATCAAGGTCCGTGAGGACAAGGCGATTTGATTATTGTTCGAACCGACGGGGTTCTCACCTCATCAGCTCGTCGATGACTGGACAATCGTTCAAGCTGCCGTCCCGACATTTCAACTTCAGCCGCAGCAAGGCTTTTTCCAGTCGCCCGAGATCGCGAAGCTTGTCCTGAACGTCGACGATATGCCCGGCCAGCAGGTCGTGGACTTCCAGGCAAGCCGGATCCGATTGATGAGCGATATCCGAGAGACGGCGAACCTCCTCCTGGGTAAACCCGAGCGCACGGCTCCGGAGGATGAACTGCAGCCACTTCCGATGCTGCTCGTCGTAACTTCGATAGCCGTTTGACAGGCGCAACGGTCGCGGCAGCAGGCCGATCTTCTCGTAATAGCGAATCGTCTCGGCGGGACAGCCGCAGGAGGCAGCCAGTTCTCCGATTCTCATGGCCCTTGACCCTGTAGCAACTACAAGCTTTAGCATACGCCCATACGACGCCCGGCGGAACCGGGTAACCGGGCCTATGCGCGAAGTCATCGAATATTCGGAAATCACCTGCCCCGTTTGCGATCACACTCAACGTGAGCGCATGCCGGTCAACGCCTGCCAGGTGCGGTACGGCTGCACGGCTTGCGGCGCGATTATTCGCCCGAGAGCCGGTGACTGCTGTGTCTTCTGCTCGTACGGTTCCGTCAAGTGCCCGCCAGTCCAGGCTGGCGATGGCTGCACCTAGGTGAATCCGGCGATGCGCGAGGACCGGAAACTGGCAGCAAGCAGCGGCGGCGCGATCGGCATCAGTGCGATCGCGTCGTTTGTCGGTCTTTGTTGCATCGGTCCCTGGGCCGTCGCGCTGCTCGGCGTTACCGGCGCCGTCACGATGGCGCGGTGGCAACCGCTTCGTCCGTACATACTCGGCATCGCCGTCATCATGCTGGCGTGGGCATTCTGGCGGATCTACGGCCCGCCGCGCAGAAAACTATGTGCCGCCGGCGTGTGCCCGGCAACGCCCTCTTTGTGGCTCCAGGGCAGCCTTTGGTTCGCGGCGATTCTGGTCGTACTCGCCTTTTTTGCCGACCAGCTGCAATGGCTGTTGGTTGACCCGACCCCGGAGGGACTTCGCCAATGAAATACCCTGCCGTGCTGGCTTGCTCGATCACATTGCTGCTGAGCGCGTGTTCCGGTGACCGCTTCGAGGAAGAACCGTTCCAATCGGATCGTCCCGACTATTACGTTGTTGACGAGAGCCTCACGCGAATCCGGTCCGACTTTAATGCAATGCAGGACAAGATTCGTCTGGTTTTCATCGTAGGACCGTCCTGTGGCATTTGCCTGCGCGGCATGGATGACCTGAACGAGTCCATAGTGAGGTCCGTTCAGAGTGATCCCCGCATCCATACGCTGGTGATACACGTTCCGACCCTGGGTGCGCAGGAGAAACACGTTGCCGGCTCCATTCCTCTGCTGTCAGGACCCCGCGTGACTCATTACTGGGACCCGAGTGGAAATACCGGTATCGAATTCAAAAAGACCCTGGACATTCCGATGTATGCCTGGGACCTCTGGTTCGTCTACCAGCCGGGAATCCGCTGGGCAGACGGCGATACGCCGCCGTATCCCGATTACTGGGAGCATCAGTTACCGGGCCTTGCAGCCGACAAGATGCTCGATGCACGACGGTTTGCCGGGGAGGTGAACGGGCGGCTCGCCGAGTTGCCGCCGGCGACCGAACAGGCCAAGTTCGCCCGGCTTCGGGAACGCGATGCCGGCATTCTGCCTGTGGCTCAGCCTCGCGGCGTCATAATCCGGCAGAATCACCTGAGCCGCGGCGGGTACGACGCGATCAAGCAAATCCGGTCGATTCGCATCAAAGGCACCACCGAAATCGGCGGCGAGGGCTATCCGCTGAGAATCGATACCGGGCGCCCGTTCCACTACAAGCGCATCGTCGGGGATCCGGACAACCAGTCGCTCGTGAGCTGGGATGGCAGCGCAGTCAGGCGCGAGGGCCCGGGACAGGGATTACCGGCCGCATTCCTCGACGAGGTTCTGACCTCGTTTGAGTTCGACGGGTGGATGACGGACTGGAAGGACAAGGGCCACCAGGTCTCGCGACTGGGCATGAAAAAAGTCGGGGAACGACTGCCCTGGCTCATGGAAGCCGGATTGACCAACGGCCGCACCTGGCACATCTACGTGGACAGTCATACCGGCGACGCTTTTCGAACGACGCTGATCGACGCCGGGGGCAATGAGAGGATCCGGATCGAGTATTCGGACTACAGGGATGCCGACGGGTTCAGGTTGCCGCATCGAATTCAGTATTTCGAGCAGGGACGGCTGTTGGCCACGGATCGATTCTCCTCGATTCAGACGGTTTCGGCCGCGGACACAAGCAAAGCGGACATGACATGAAACAATCCGACCCGTTAGAGCTGGTCGGGCAAGGAACTCTCCAGCCGCCCGGCCCGATCGGCCGCCTGACCAGACTCGCACTCGGTCTCGCGTGCCTGTATGCATTGTATGAATTGATTCTCTACCACCAGAGCATCATTCGGACGCCGGTTTCCGTGCTGCCGAATCTCGCAGTCATGGTTTTTGCCGCAGTATTCATCACCAACTACGTCGTGAATATCGGCCTGGGCAGGAGCTGGGGCCGATGGCCGGTTTACATGCTGGTCGGGGCGTCGGTGCTGGCGGCCGGGATTGCATGGCTGACGTTCGGAACCCCGGATCATCCGCTGTTCGGTGCCGTACTCTGGGCCTGGCTGGTCTGGTTCTTCGC
>JBHHWI010000135.1:0-7106 GCA_046756445.1 Woeseia sp.
TGGGCTATGCGGCCAGCATCCTGGTACATTTCCTGGTCAACGGCAGCGCGTTCGAATGACCTGGCGTGCGACACGGCCTGATAGCTTGACCTCGGTGCTGCTCCCTGGTACCAGGATACGTGACATAGGTACCAGCCACGATTGCCGGGGTGTACTACGGTCAATAGCGTAAGCTGCCCGGGCAGTGACAAAAGAGAGTCGGCTTTGAAACCACTGGCCATATTCCGGCGACATCAGACAACGTGGGGACGCGGCGTCCTCGGCACGTTTGTCGCCGCATGGCTGGCGATCATCCTGCAGCCGTGTGCCGTGGCGGCAGGCGTGGAGCACGGCTGCCCCCACTGCCCGCCCGGTGACACACATGCGACATCTCATATCGAGGCGGCCGCGGGTGCGGACTGCGCGCTCGACGGTGAGCTCAATGCCGACGCCCGCAGTCTTTCGATCAAGCTCGAGGACACCTTCGACAAGCTTCCCGCTGCCGTCCCGGCAGGTACCGACGAGTTCGAGGCACCGCTCGGCATCGCTCAGCGCTCTGCGAACGCGGCGGTCTTTCCTCCTCCGGCCGGTCCACCACTCAGCGTCCTTTATTGCGTCTATCTGAAATAGCGATTCCGCCCGCATCCACAGATTGTCTTGTTCGATCGATGCGCGCGGAGGTCGCCAATGTTCATCAAAGCGGGGCGCTGGGCCCCAAAGCTGATTCCAGATAATTTATTCCTTGCCACTGTTGTCGCAGTGCTGGTCGCGCTGCCGGCCAATGCTCAATCGCCCGGGGAGCCCGTAAGCGGGCCCGGACCCCTTACGCTCGAGGCGGCGGTCGACATCGCGCTGGCGCACAATCCGCATCTTGCAGCACTCGGTGCCCGCTCAGACGCGCTCGGCCATTTGCCCTCACAGGCCGGCGCGCTGCCCGATCCCGTCCTGTCGCTGAACGCGCTCAACCTCCCAGTCGATACATTCAGTCTCGACCAGGAGCCGATGACGCAAATGCAGGTCGCGTTCAGCCAGAGCATTCCGTTCCCCGGCAAGCGCAGACTTAAGCGCGCCGCCGCGGAGTCCGAGGCCCGCGCCGGCATCGCAAGAGTTGCCGAAGAGCGCGATGCATTGACGGGCGCGGTGCGCGCAGCCTGGTGGCGTTTGTTGTACTTCGAGCAGGCGCTCGAGATCGTCGAACAGAACAAGGATCTCATGCGCGATTTCGTCGAGATCGCCGAAACGAAATATTCCGTCGGTACGGGACTTCAGCAGGACGTGCTGCTGGCGCAGCTCGAGCTGTCGCGGCTGCTCGATCGCGAAGCGCGCCTGACGGGCCGTCGGAAAATCGCGCAGGCCGACCTGAACGCGCTGCTCGACCGGCCTCCCGACCGGGTCACGGTAGTGGCGAGGGCGGCACTGCACCTCGGACTGCCCGAACTGCCGGCGGAGCAGCTGCTTCTTGCCCGTGCCGGAGAATCGCGGGATCTGCTCGCGGTGCACCGACACCTGCTGGACGCGGCCGGCGAACGGCTGGCGCTGGCGGAACGCGACGTCTATCCGGATGTTCGCCTGGGGGCGGGGTATGGCCTTCGGCAGGGATTCGATATATCGCGCGGTCGCGACCGCAGTGATTTTGTCAGTGTCATGTTGAGCGTCACCGTGCCGCTGTACTTCGGCAGCAAGCAGAGTAAGGCCATCGATCAACGGAGCAGCGAGCGCATACAGCGCAAGTTTTCGCTGAGCGGCGCGTTGCGATCCATCGAAGCCGATGTGACGCGCAATCTTGCCAGCTACCAGGCCGCGCGAGAGCAGGTGCAACTGTTCGACACGGCGATCATCCCCCAGGCCAAGCAGACGGTGGCCGCCATGCTTGCCGCTTATCAGGTCAACGAGGTCGATTTTCTCAACGTCGTGAACGGCCAGCTGACCCTTTACAACGCACAGATCGACTATTGGGAGGCGCTTAGCGAGGCAAAGCGCTCCCTTGCCGCGCTGGCCGCGGCGGTCGGAATGGAGACACTTTATGAATAAGCGAACGATGCTGGCGGGGCTGGTCGCGAGCGCGGCGCTGGTGGTCGGCGCAACCGCCGGCTACTGGCTCGGCGGTATGAGACCGGCTGCGCCACCGGCGGCGGACGCAGAACCATCACGCCAACCCCTTTACTATCGCAACCCCATGAATCCCGAGGTCACCTCGCCGGTACCGGCGAAAGACAGCATGGGCATGGACTATATACCGGTATTCCCCGACGACGCCGCGGCGGGGGACCCGCGAGGCACGGTGCGCATCGACCCGGTGACCACGCAGTCGATCGGCGTCCGGACCGCCGAAGCCGAGCTGCGCACACTGGCGCGCAATGTCCAGACGGTCGGCCGGGTGGACTACGATGAACAGCGCATCACCCGCTTGCACCCGAAAACGGAAGGCTGGATCGAGGAGCTTTTCATCGAGACGACCGGCGAGGAGATCCGGGAAGACGAGATTCTTCTCAGTATCTATTCGCCGCAGCTCGTCTCCACGCAACAGGAATACCTGCTGGCGTTGAACAACCTGGAAACGCTCAGCAACAGTCCCTTCGACGACGTGCGCCGCGGCGCCGAGAGCCTCGTGGCGACGGCAATGGAGCGCTTGCAGTTACTCGACGTGCCGGCGCACCAGATTCGGGAACTCGAGGAGACGCGCCAGGTCAAGAAGCGGCTCCATATCCACTCGCCGGCGAAGGGAGTCGTCATCAAGGTCGGTGTGCGTGAAGGTCAGTACGTCACCCCGCAGAGCGAACTCTATTTCATTGCGGATCTCTCGAAGGTCTGGGTTTTCGTCGATGTTTTCGAGGAGGAATTGCCCTGGGTTCGCGTCGGTGACCAGGTCGAGATGCAGGTCGATGCGGTGCCCGGCACTTCGTTCACGGGCCGCCTGACCTACATCTACCCGTATGCGGAACGCCAAACGCGGACGATCAAGGCGCGGCTGGAGTTTCCGAACGACCGCCTTCTGTTGAAGCCCGACATGTACGCCAATGTCGCGATACGCGCGAATCCGGTGGCGGACGTCGTTGCAGTGCCCTCCGAAGCCGTGCTGCGGTCGGGACTTAGGGAAAAGGTCTTCGTGGTACGGGAACCCGGCAAGTTCGAACCTCGCGACGTCCGTGTCGGCGTGGCCAGCGAGGGCTGGACGGAAATCCGAGAGGGGATCGAACCGGGTGAAGAAGTGGTGGTCTCTGCCCAGTTCCTGATCGATTCGGAATCGAAGCTCAGGGAAGCCGCTTCGAAAATGCAGGAGGTAAATGATGATTGAGCGCATCATCGAAGCCTCGCTCACAAATCGATTTCTGGTGATCGTCGGGATCGTTTTTCTGGTCGTCGCCGGGCTCTGGGCCGTCAGAACGACGCCGCTCGACGCGATACCGGATCTGTCGGACGTGCAGGTCATCGTATTCACGGAATATCCGGGACAGGCGCCGCAAGTCGTCGAGGACCAGGTGACCTACCCGCTGACGACGGCGATGCTCGCGGTACCCGGCGCCGATGTGGTACGGGGATTTTCGTTTTTCGGCCTTTCCTTCGTCTACATCATTTTCGATGACGGCACCGATCTCTACTGGGCGCGGTCCCGCGTCCTCGAGTACCTGAACTATGTCGCCGGCCGGCTGC
Source organism: Woeseia sp. (assembly GCA_046756445.1). Lineage (GTDB taxonomy): Bacteria > Pseudomonadota > Gammaproteobacteria > Steroidobacterales > Woeseiaceae > JACZWL01. The sequence goes on from JBHHWI010000135.1 coordinate 3,631, forward strand.
CCGACGGCGTCAACCCGGCGCTGGGACCGGACGCGACCGGTGTGGGCTGGGTTTACGAGTACGCCCTGATCGACCGCACCGGCCGGCACGATCTCGCCGAACTGCGCTCGATCCAGGACTGGTACCTGCGTTACCCGCTGCAAACCGTGCACGGAGTCGCCGAAGTCGCTTCCATCGGCGGCTATGTGAAGCAATATCAGGTCGAGGTCGATCCGAATGCCTTGTCGGCCTACGCGATTCCGTTGTCCGCCGTGCGACACGCCATCATGCGCTCCAATCGCGACGTCGGGGGGCGCCTGATCGAGATGTCCGAAACCGAGTACATGGTTCGCGGTCTCGGCTATATCCGCTCCATTCGCGATATAGAACAGATCGCCCTCGGCGTCGACGACCGCGGAACGCCGGTCCGCATCAAGGATGTCGCCAGGGTGCACAGCGGCCCCGAACTGCGGCGTGGCGCCGCCGAGCTCAATGGACAGGGCGAAGTTGCCGGCGGTGTCGTCGTCATGCGCTACGGGGAAAACGCGCTGACAACCATCGAGGGCGTGCGTGACAAGCTCGCGGAGCTCAAGAGCGGCCTGCCGGCGGGCGTCGAGATCGTGCCCGTTTACGATCGGGGCACGCTCATCGAGCGAGCGGTCGACAATCTTTCCATGACGCTGGTGATCGAGTTCTTTCTCGTGACGCTGGTCTGCACGGTCTTCCTGCTGCATCTGCGCTCGGCGATGGTCGCGATCGTCGCGTTACCGGTCGGCATACTGCTGGCGTTCGTCGCGATGCGGCTACAGGGAATCAACGCCAACATCATGTCGCTCGGCGGCATCGCCATTGCCATCGGCGCGATGGTCGACGGGCCGATTGTGCTCATCGAGAACGCGCACAAACACCTCGCGCTGGCCAGGTCCAGGTTGGGCGGGACGCTGACGACAAGGCAGCGCTGGTCGGCGATCGGCACGGCGGCAAAAGAGGTCGGGCCCGCCCTGTTCTTCTCCCTGCTGGTCGTCGTGGTGTCCTATTTCGCCGTGTTCACGCTGGAGGCGCAGGAAGGCCGGCTGTTCAAGCCCCTGGCGTTTACCAGCAGCTACTCGATGGGCGCTGCGGCGCTGCTGGCGATCACGCTGGTGCCACTGTTGACCGGCTACTTCATTCGCGGCCGGGTCCTGCCCGAACACAGGAATCCATTGACGCGCGCGGTACATGCAGTCCATGCGCCGGCGCTCTCGTTGCTGCTGCGATGGCGCAAGACGACCTTGATCGTCGTGCTGGGACTGCTGGCCGTGACAATCTATCCGGTCTCCAGGCTGGGCTCCGAGTTCATGCCGCCATTGGACGAGGGCGACATCCTGTACATGCCGACGACCTTTCCCGGCGTGTCCATCACCAAGGCCAAGGAACTGCTGCAACAGACGGACAGGATCCTGGCGACCTTTCCGGAAGTTCAATCCGTGTTCGGCAAGGTCGGCAGGGCCGAGACCGCCACCGACCCGGCCCCGTTGTCGATGATCGAGACCATCGCACGATTGAAGCCGCGTGAAGCCTGGCCCGATCCATCGAAGACGACGCAGGCCCTGATGCAGGAAATGGATGCGGCGATCCGGTTTCCGGGGCTCGCGAACGCCTGGACCATGCCCATCAAGACCCGCATCGACATGCTGTCCACCGGCATCAAGACGCCCGTGGGCATAAAGATCAGCGGGCCGAATCTCGTCGAGCTGCAACGGCTCGCCGAAGACGTGGAGCGGGCGATGAAGACGATTCCGGAAACCCTGTCGGCATTCGGTGACCGCGCCGCGGGCGGCTACTTCCTGGACTTCGACATCGAGCGCGAGGCAGTCGCCCGTTACGGGCTCACCGTCGGGGACGTGCAGGACATCATCATGTCGGCGATCGGCGGCATGAAGGTCACCGAGACCGTGGAGGGACTGGAGCGCTACCCGGTCAATCTCCGCTATCCGCGCGAGCTGCGGGACGATCCCGACCGGCTCTCGCGTGTCCTGATTCCGACCCCGTCCGGGGCGCAGATACCGCTCGGCCAGGTTGCGACGATCGAGCTTCGTCGCGGGGCGCCTGCGATAAAGAGCGAGGATGCCCGGCCCAATGCCTGGGTTTATGTGGACCTCAAGACTTCCGATGTCGGCGGATTCGTCAAGAAGGCCAGGGCGGTGCTGGCCGAAGAGATAGACGTACCGGCCGGATACGCCATCAGCTGGTCCGGGCAATACGAATACATGGAGCGCGCCGCAGCAAGGCTCAAGATCGTGATTCCACTGACCTTGCTGCTGATCTTCGTATTGCTGTATTTCAATTTCGGCAACGCAACGGCGCCGGCCATCGTGATGCTGTCGGTGCCGTTCGCACTTGTCGGTGGATTCTGGTTCGCGTACTGGAACGGGTTCAATCTATCCGTCGCCGTTGCGGTCGGCTTTATCGCCCTCGCCGGTGTCGCCGTGGAGACCGGCGTTCTGGTGCTGACGTTTATCCAGGAAGCCGTCGCCGAACGCCGGCAGCAGAAGCAGGTGGCGGGCGAAGAAGTCGGCGCCCCGCTGCCCGGTCTGTCCTCGGGGGAAATCATCGATGCAGTGCGTGAAGGGACCTCGCGCCGGGTCCGCCCGGTCGTGATGACGGCGACCTCGACCATCGTCGGCCTGCTGCCGATCATGTTCCTCAGTGGCTCGGGTTCCGACGTCATGCAGCGTATCGCCGCGCCCATGGTAGGCGGTATGCTGACGACCACCTGTCTCTCCCTGCTGGTCCTGCCGGTGATCTACAGCCTCGCCATGCAATTTTCCGAACGCCGCAGGCGCACCACCGGGACAACTTAGGAGTTTGAGATGTACGTGACAGAATTGGCGAAGGCAGCGGGTGTGTCACCGGATACCGTCCGATACTACAGCAAGATCGGCATGCTCAAGCCGGGCCGCAACGAGGACAACGGCTACCATGTGTTCGGCAACAAGGACGTCCGAAGACTCCGGTTCATCCGGGCGGCAAAAGGCCTGGGCTATACGCTCTCGGATATCCGGGCCATATTCGCCGATGCCGATCGGGGACAGTCGCCGTGCCCTCGCGTACGGGCATTGATCGAGCGTCACATAAAGGAAACCGAAGCGCGGCTCGCGGAGCTCACATCGCTGCACGGCAAAATGCAGCGGGCCTTGAAGGCATGGGAGAAAATGGAAGACAGCCAGCCGACCAGCGAATCGGTGTGCTCGCTGATCGAGGCGCTGGACGGCACCGGGCCTTGACCTTGGAGCGACTTCCAGCCCGGATTATTCATGAATCGCCGCGATGATTGCGCAGAGATTTGTTCGCACAAGGGAATTTCCGACCGAGCGGAATACCGGTGTGTATTTCCAAGGGAGGAAAATTTCTTGTGCGGACAAGGATCAAGCAAGGGCACGAGCGCATTCATGAATGATCCGGGCTAGCCTGAAAATTGCACGAGACCGCCCGAGATTGCCGAGATGGTCATGATT
>JBHHWI010000136.1:0-7014 GCA_046756445.1 Woeseia sp.
TGCCGGCCGCTTCGCTGCTACCGACGAAACGCGAAAGTTAGAAAAGTTAGGAAAGTTAGCTCCGGCACCCATGATTAATCATGGACTACGCCGCATCAATTCTTTCCAAGATCCCCGGCGCCTCATCGCGGCGCGACCGGGGACTGCGGCATTTGTTCGAAACCCTCAAGTCCTATATGCCTGCAGACCAGATCGAGCAGGTCATGCATGCCTACGAATTCGGCGCCATAGCACACAAGGGGCAAACCCGCATGTCGGGCGAGCCCTTCATCTCCCATCCTGTCGCTGTCGCCCAGGAGCTGGCGGACATGCATATGGACGCGCAGACCATTGCCGCGGCGATTCTCCATGATGTCGTCGAGGACACACCCACGACGATCGACGATATCGAAGAGCAGTTCGGGCAGGAGATCTCAGCCCTGGTCGACGGCGTCAGTAAACTCGATCAGATGCACTTCACGAGTCGTGCCGAGGCGCAGGCGGAAAGTTTCCGCAAGATGATACTCGCGATGATCGAGGACATTCGCGTCATCCTCGTGAAACTTGCCGACCGGCTGCACAACATGCGCACACTCGACGCCATGCCCCGCGAAAAGCAGGCGCGCATTGCCCGGGAAACGATCGAGATCTATGCGCCGATCGCGAACCGCCTCGGCATCAACCGCATGAAGGTCGATCTCGAGGAATTCGGCCTCCGCTATCTTTATCCCTTCCGTCACCGCGTGCTCGAAAACGCTTTGAAGAAATCCAAGGGAAATCAACGTCAGATCGTCAGGAAGATCTCGGAAGACCTGCAAAAACTCCTTGACGCCAACGACATCGAGGCTGCGGTTGTCGGCAGGGAGAAACATCTTTACAGCATTTACAAGAAGATGGCCGAGAAACAGCGCCTTCTAAGTGATGTTGTCGACGTATACGGTTTTCGCATTATCGTCGACGACGTCAACACCTGTTACAAAGTGCTTGGCCTGGTGCACGGCCTGTACAAGCCGATGCCCGGCCGGTTCAAGGATTACATCGCAATCCCGCGCATAAACGGTTATCAGTCTCTGCACACGACCCTGTTCGGCCCCAAAGGTCTACCGCTCGAGGTACAGATCCGGACCGTAGAGATGGACCGCGTCGCCGAATCGGGCGTTGCCGCGCACTGGCAATACAAAGCCGAAGACAAGTCGACCGCGACACCGCAACGGCGTGCCCGGGAGTGGCTGGCCCACCTCGTCGAGATTCAGCAGTCCGGAAGTTCAGAGGAATTTCTCGAGTCCGTCAAGGTCGACCTGTTTCCGGACAAGATTTACGTGTTTACGCCGAAAGGCGACATTATGCCGCTGCCCAAGGGCGCGACGACGGTCGACTTCGCCTACGCCGTACACACCGACATCGGCAACCGCTGCGTAGCTGCAAAGGTCGACCGTCACCTGGTGCCGCTCAGAACCCAGCTTCAGAACAGCCAGACAGTCGAGATTATTACGAGCCGGAGCGCCAAGCCGAATCCGAATTGGGTCACTTTCGTCGTTACCGCCAAGGCCAGGTCCGCGATTCGCCAGTACATGAAGAACATGCGGACGAGCGAATCGGTCGATCTGGGCAAGCGGCTGCTCGATCGCTCCCTGAAGGACGTTGGTTCATCTCTGCGCAAGGTGGGCAAGGTGCGGATGCGCGAGGCACTGGACGAGCTCGGTCTCGACAACACGAACGAACTCTTCGAGCAACTCGGTCTCGGCGAGAGGCTCGCGCCGCTGACGGCGAGATTCCTGGTCGGTGTGACGGAAGACGGAGAACCCGAGCCCGCCGCTGCGAGCCTCGTCATTGCCGGCACCGAAGGCATTGTCGTCAGCTACGCCAGGTGCTGCTCGCCGATTCCCGGCGATGACGTCATGGGTCACCTGAGTGCCGGCAGGGGCATCGTGATTCACCGGAACTGTTGCGGCAACCTCATTAATTTCCGCAAACAGCCCGAAAAGTGGATTGCCGTGAGCTGGGAAGAAGATATAGACCGTGATTTCTCGACCCAGATTCAGGTGGATACGGAAAACAAGACAGGCGTACTGGCCGAAGTCGCCGCAACGATCGCCGATTCCGACTCGAACATCGAGGAAGTCGCCGTACTCGGCCGGCACGAAGACTGTTCCATGCTTTCGTTCCTCTTGCAGGTGAAAAACCGCACACACCTTGCGCGAATCATGCGAAACATACGCAATATGAAGAATGTCATGCGTGTGTCGCGAGAGTGCGCCTGACGAACACGGAGAACATATGGACAAGCAGGCGATTTGGACCGATAACGCGCCTTGTGCGATCGGCGCTTACTCTCAGGCCGTCAGGGCCGGGGAATTCGTATTCATTTCCGGCCAGATACCTCTCGATCCCTCCACCATGGAGATCGTCGATGGCGATTTCGAGATCCGGGCCCGGCGCGTGTTTGATAACTTGAGCGCCATTGTCGCCGCAGCGGGCGGAGAATTGGACCGGGTCGTGAAGCTCACGATCTATCTTACTGACCTCGAGAACTTCACGACGGTAAACAGGGTCATGGCAGATTACTTCGCCGAACCCTATCCGGCGCGGGCCGCATTGGGCGTTGCTGCGCTTCCCAAGGGCGCCGATGTCGAGGCCGAGGCGATTCTCGCGGTGTGACCAGCTTCGATTCACCGCTAACCGCTCTCAGGGGCGTCGGCCCCGCAATCGATCAGAAGCTTGCCCGTCTCGGCCTCCGCAGGGTCGGGGATCTTTTGTTTCTGTTGCCCAACCGTTACGAGGACCGAACAAGCCTCGTCAAGATCGGCGCATTACAGCCGGGCACCCGGCGCCTCGTTAGCGGCGAGGTATTGTTGTCCGAAGTCGTCTATCGTGGCCGCCGAAATCTTCTTGTCAGGGTAGGCGACGGTACCGGCCAGCTGACGCTCAGGTTTTTTCATTTTTCGAAACCGCAGGAGAAACAGTTTCGAAAAGGGGCCGTGCTCAGTTGCTTTGGCGATGTCCGAACCGGCCCCGTCGGCCTGGAGATGGTGCACCCGGAATACCGGGTTCTGCAGGAGGGTCAGAATCCGGTCCTGAGCGATTCGCTCACGCCGGTCTACCCGACTACCGAGGGCCTGCAACAGGGCCGGCTGCGCAGCCTTGCGGGCCAGGCCCTGGACATCGGCAGGTCCTCTCCGCCAGAGGAATTATTACCCGATGCCCTCCGCCGGAAGTACGACATGCCCGGACTGTTCGATGCGCTTGTCTACCTGCATCAACCACCGCCGGATGCGGACCTGGCAAGTATCGAAGCCGGCAGGCATCCCTGCCAGCAACGCCTGGCGTTCGAAGAGCTACTCGCGCATTACCTGAGCCTGCGGAATCTTCGCGATATTGCCAGGACCGAAGGTGCGGCCGTACTGAATCGGGGGTCGCAATTGGTTGAACGGTTCATCGACGGGCTGCCGTACGGCCTGACAGCCGCACAGCGAAGGGTGGTCGGCGAGATTGCCAGGGACATTGCCACGCCCTATCCGATGCTGCGGCTGATCCAGGGTGATGTCGGCTCCGGCAAGACCGTCGTCGCCGCTATCGCCTGCCTGCACGCCATAGCGAGTGGCGTACAGGCCGCGATCATGGCACCGACAGAACTTCTTGCCGAGCAGCATTTGCGAAACTTCTGCGACTGGTTTTCTCCGCTCGGCATCAGACCTGCCTGGTTGAGCGGCAGCCAGCGCCAGAAGGAACGACGCGAATCGCTCGAATCCATCGCAAATGGCGACGCATCGCTCGTCGTCGGCACTCATGCGCTTTTCCAGGAGGGCGTCACGTTCAAGCACCTGGCGCTCGTCGTTATCGACGAACAGCATCGCTTCGGCGTGCATCAGCGCATGGCACTGCGCGAGAAAGGCGAACAGGGAAGCGGACATCCGCATCAGCTCGTCATGACTGCAACGCCGATACCGAGAACGCTTGCCATGGCCGCCTACGCCGATCTCGACACATCCATAATCGACGAGATGCCGCCGGGCCGGCAGCCCGTGCGCACCGTCGCGATGCCGGATACCCGGCGCGATGAAGTCGTCGACCACGTCCGCTCATCATGCAAGGCCGGCCACCAGGCATATTGGGTCTGCCCGCTGATCGAAGAATCCGATGTGCTCGATTACCAGGCCGCCGAAGCAAGTCACAAGATGCTCGCAGACGCGCTGCCGGACCTGCGGGTCGGCCTCGTGCACGGCCGCATGAAGCCGGCGGAAAAGGACAGGCTGATGCGTGAATTCAAGGCCGGCGAGATACACGTGCTGGTCGCGACAACCGTAATCGAGGTCGGCGTCGACGTTCCCGCCGCCACGCTGATGATCGTCGAGAACGCCGAGCGCATGGGGCTGTCCCAGCTGCACCAGCTCCGCGGCCGGGTAGGGCGTGGCACCGGCCAAAGCCATTGCGTCATGCTGTACAGGCCGCCATTGGGGGACCTTGCCCGCAACCGCCTGGCGGTCCTTCGCGACACCAACGACGGCTTTGTCGTTGCCCAGAGAGATCTCGAGCTCCGCGGTCCCGGTGAGCTCCTCGGCACCCGGCAGACCGGGCTGCCGCAGTACCGGATCGCCGATCTCGTTCGCGACGCCGGCCTTTTGCCGAAGGTGCAGCTTGCTGCAGAATCGATTCGAGGATCGTCGAGCCTTATTGGAGACGAGATTGTCCGTCGCTGGCTCGGCGATGCAGGACGATACGGTAAGGTCTGATAATCTTCGCAGAATGAACAAAGGGCAGGCGCAACGCAGCTTAATTCCCGGCTTTGTCAGTCAGCTTGCGAATTACGTCCGGTTGATGAGACTCGACAAGCCGATCGGAATCTGGCTTTTGTTATGGCCGACACTCTGGGCGCTATGGCTCGCCGGACAAGGGCACCCCGACGGCGGCGTGTTCGTGGTGTTTATGCTCGGCGTCGTCATCATGCGCTCGGCGGGTTGCGTACTTAACGACTTTGCCGACAGGAAAATTGACCCTTACGTGAAACGAACGCGTGATCGCCCGATCGCCTCCGGCGCCGTCGCGCCGATTGAGGCGCTCACGCTTTTCACGGCACTTGCGCTGATGGCGATCGGTCTTGCGGCCATGCTCAACAGGCAGGCGCAGCTGCTCGCCGTCATCGCTGCCGGACTGACGGTCGTTTATCCATTTATCAAACGGTTTCTTACGATTCCGCAATTCGTGCTTGGCGCAGCCTTCGGTTGGGCAGTGCCGATGGCCTTCGCCGCGCAGACCGGGCACACGCCACAGCTCGCATGGCTCGTGTTCGGCACCGCACTGGTGTGGGCGGTTATCTACGATACTTTCTATGCCATGGCAGACCGTGAAGACGACCTGAAAATCGGTGTCAAGTCTACGGCCATTTTGTTCGGCGACGCCGATCTCTTCGTCATCGGCGGCCTGCAGGTCCTCATGCTGGTGGCGCTCGTCCTGATCGGTAACATGGCCGGGCTGGGGGCCTGGTATTACCTTGCCGTCTTCTTTGCGGCGGTACTGATGGGATATCACCAATGGCGTGCCCGGAACCGGGACCCGGCAAGCTGCTTCAACGTTTTTCTCCATAACCACTACATAGGCATGACGGTGTTCATCGGCATAGTTGCCCACTATACGTTCAGTCCCGCGGTTCCCGTCTAGCCCGAATGGCCAAATTTCGCTTTCCGGCCGTCACCGCCGTCGTCATCGCCAACATGGTAGGCACCGGCGTGTTCACGAGCCTCGGCTTCCAGCTTCTCGAGCTTCGTTCCGGTTTTGTTTTGCTGATGCTTTGGGGCGTCGGCGGGGTCGCCGCGGTCTGCGGCGCCATGACTTATGCCGAGCTCGGGGCGGCACTGCCGAGATCGGGTGGCGAGTACAATTTCCTGGCGAGAATTTTCCATCCTGCCGCCGGCTTCGTCTCCGGATGGGTGTCCGCGACCATCGGTTTTGCCGCACCGACGGCGCTCGCGGCGATTACGTTTGCGGCGTATGCGACTTCGGTTCTGCCGGACGGGGCGTCCGATGCCTCGCAGAAGATACTGGCTTCGGGGCTGGTAATTGCGTTGACGCTCGTCCACGCGAGCACCCGGCGAAACAGCGGAGGCCTGCAGATTTTTTTCACGATACTGAAGGTTGGCGTAATTGCCGGCTTCTGTCTCGCGGCGATTGTCATTGCCGACGTGCCTCAGCCGGTCCGATTTCTGCCCGGGCAGGGAGACGGCGCCCTGCTGACAAGTGGCGCGTTTGCCGTGTCGCTCATCTATGTCAGCTATGCCTACACCGGATGGAACGCGGCTACCTATCTTTCCAGCGAGCTCGAAAATCCCCAGCGCACGCTTCCTGCAATCCTGATGACCGGAACGTTGGTTGTCATGCTCCTTTACCTCGCGCTGAACTTTGTCTTTCTCCGGGTCGCGCCGATGGACGCCATGGTTGGTCAGCTCGAGGTCGGCTACATTGCCGCGCAATCGGCCTTCGGCGATCTGGGTGGCCGGTTCACCGGCCTCGTACTCGCCCTGTTACTCGTGTCCACCGTGAGCGCGATGACGCTCGCCGGGCCGCGGGTGCTGCAGGTGATCGGCGAGGATTTTCACGGGCTGAGGCTTCTGTCGCGAACCAATAGGGATGGCATTCCATCGGTCGCAATTTTCGTTCAGTCGTCCCTCGCCTTGCTGTTCATCCTGACATCCAGTTTCGAGTCCATACTGGTGTTCGCGGGCTTTACGCTCGCGTTGAACAGTTTCGCAACGGTTCTCGGCGTCTTCGTCCTGCGCTGGCGCCGACCCGACCTGCCGCGTCCCTACCGGACGTTCGCCTATCCGGTAACGCCCTTGATTTATCTTGCGCTGACCGGCTGGACGCTGACCTTCGTGCTGGTCAACAAGCCGATGGAAGGCCTTTTCGGCCTGGCGATCATCGGTGCCGGTCTGGCGTTCTACGGCCTGTCGGCGGCCGGGAACCGGGCCGCCGCCCTGCCCTAAGACCGTGGTACCGGGTTGGGAAACGGGCCGCCGCTTCTAGAACCTATCTCAAAATACC
>JBHHWI010000137.1:0-6837 GCA_046756445.1 Woeseia sp.
GCCAGCAGGTCGCCGCGGAAGCTGCCGACCTCGAACCACGGCGTGTAGGCCACGACGTTGCCCTTGGAGATGTTCACGCCGCTCAGTGCCGGCGGCGCCACATAGCCCCAGGGCTGGTTGTTGGCGATAAACAGCGCGGCCGCCAGCGCCGCACCCGCTGCCAGTGACAGTATTACTGCTCTGGGCAGATACCTCTTGCCTGAGGATCGTGATCTAATCGTAGTCTTTTCCATGATGCTCTACTCTGCCGTTGCATAAATGGTTTGCACCACGCGAGCGCCGCCGCGAACGGACTGGCCGCGGCCGCTGACGCGGTAAAGGAATCGTGTGTCGGACGCCACGCCGGCGCCGACCGACAGGGAACCGCCGGTAGCCGTGGCGGGCCCCAGGTACTCGATGATGTATTCCCGGTAGTTGTCCCCGGCGCCGACGCGCTCGGCTGCATAGCCGGACCAGTCGATCTTGCGCACGTCGATCTGGCCGGCGAGATACAGGCCGTCGGCCTGGTTGGTGCCGAAGTCCACGGTCGGGGCGCCCGTGAAATTGAGCTCGATGAGATTCTCCCCGGCCACCACCGAGTCCTCCGCCCTGATGAAGGCCTGCGCGGCATGCTCCGCGTTGTTGCCCATCAGGAGCTCGAGCGTGGAGGAGCGAGCGCCGTGGAGGATGATCAGGCTCATCAATAACAGCATCATGAGACTGATGAACATCGCCATGCCTTGCTGCTTCGACTTGCTGCGTAGTTTCGACATATCGGTCTTGCTCCGGATGTCAGCTCGGATTGCGCAGGGCAACCGTCACCGAGTATTCGCGGCGAATCTGGCCGTCGGCGACGGCAACCTGTTGCGCGTTGTTGAAAAAGTAGGCCTGCGGCCCGGAGCTGATGGCGTTACCGTTGGTACGCACCAGCAGGTGCACACGCACGGCAACCAGCCGCGTCATGTCCAGACCGGCGGTGCCCGGCGACAGCCAGCGGTTGGCAACGCCGTTGTTGTCGGTGTCCTCGCCGAGATAAATCTGCATCTCCTGGACGCCGCCGGTGAGCGGCTGGCCGTTGCACAGCAGGCTGCCGTTGGCAACCTGGTAGACGTTCGTGACGATGCCCGCCGGCGCCAGCGCAAAGTTGCAGTCGCGCGTGCCCTCGTAGCGCAGCGCTATGGCGTCCCCGCCGTTCGCGGGAATGCCGTTTTCCGCGGCGATCACGTTGCTCAACGGGCCGAGGGTCCAGTCGCTGCCGCGATAGCCGCTCATGCGAATATCGCGCGCCATCTGGTCCAGGCCGAATCGGCCGCTGACATTCAGGCCGGAGAGCGCCGTCTGCACGCGGTTGGACTTGTCGGCCGACGCCAGGAAGGTGGCCGCGCCGAGCACCAGCACACTGGTGATGGCCAGCGTCACCATCAGTTCGACGATCGTGAAGCCTCGAGAGCGCCTGAGTGGATTGCCGGACCTCATTGCCGGATCTCCGAAACCAGGACCAGCTGCTCGGCACCGCGATTGGCGGAGTAAGGATCTACCCAGGTCACCGTCACGGTCACCTGCGTCGTGCCGCCGATGTCGAGGGTATTGACCTGACCGGAGCCGCCCGGCAGATGGGTCGCAAGCACATTGCTCCACCGGCCGAGATCGGAGGTCGCCATCTGGGTGGTCGTACAGTCCGCTACCGCACCGTGACAGGTCACGTTTGCCATGGTCGCCCCGGTCGGCTGTGCCGCGGTGTTCACCACCCGGTAATCGCCGGCGGTGACGGCAGGGATATTGGCGCGCATCGCGTCGGTAATGTCGTATGCCAGGATGGTCGCCTGGGATCGCAGGTAGCCGCCGTTGGTATTCTGCATCGCCGTCAATTGCAGCAAGCCGAGGCCCAGTACGCCGATCGACAGGACCACCATCGACACCAGCACCTCGATGATCGTGAATCCCTTTGAGTTGTTGATAACCATATGCTTAGGCCTTCCCGGTAAATCTGTTAGCAAGTGAGTGCCGATCCGTCGTGCGCCTGATCGGGCGACACGTGCCACTGGCCGGACGTTTGCAGCACGATGCCGCGCGCATGACCAGCTCCGCGGTGGTCGCATACCGTCAATGTGCCCGTCATATTGCCCGCGGCGGTGCCGATGGTGCCGCTGGGCCGGAAGCTGACGAATCCGCCGATGGTCCCGCTCGACATCAGGGTGATGCTGTCGCGCAACGCCGGATAGATCCGGATGATCTCGTCGCCCGCATCGATGCTGCCCGGATTCGCGACCGAGGCATTGGCAAAGACGATCCAGCCGTCGTCCCAACTCGACGCGGCGGTACAGCTCACGCCGTTGCTGCTCTTGCAGACGGATACGTAGGTGACGCGCTTGATGGCCTCGCTCTTGGCGAGGTTCAGGCTCATGACCAGTTCGTTGGTCGCGCCCGTCAGACGCTGGTTGTCCATCACGCCCTGGAAACTGGGTACGCCCACCACGAGGATGACCGCTCCGATCATCAGGGCTATCATCAATTCGAGCAGTGTGAACCCTGTCACTTTCTTATACACGACCATGTTATTTCCGCTTGTCTTTACGTAACTATGGAAATGGTCGGAAGAGTATGCAGACGCCGGATTCGTCCAGGTGCGAGATTCATCACAGTTCGAACCGGGGCGGTCGTATTTCCGACGACCGGTCAGTCCGGTCCGACAAGCGGTATCCGGCGGCGCAGTCGCAGGATGATTATGTCGACTCGACGTCGCCGTGCAGACCGGCCTTTTTTACATATCTCATCCGATGCCGCAGTCCCGGCGACCGGATTCCCCGGCTCGCTGGCGCTTACCGGGAACATTGGACTGGCGGGATCGCTTTTGCGGGACTTTCCCGACGGCGAAAACGGAACGTAGCTTCGTCGTCTAATTCAGTTGAGCGTTACCGCGTGACGTCGCGCCGATCAGGCACCGGTTCTCGAGAGGAACGATATTGAAAAGTGGATCCGCGTGAGGCGCCTATTCGGCAAAATCTGATTCGACTTCAGCCGCTATATGCAGCCGTTTTCGGGAGCAACGCAACCCGACATGAGAGAAGCGCCGGCGTTCGGTTTGTTTTGTTTTTTGCACTACCAGAATCCTGAGAAAGCGAAAACCGGCACCAGCTATCACACCCCGGCACAGTCGACTTCAGTCAATGTTGATGGATGATCAAGGGGACGCCTGTCAATCCCAGATGAAAGTCTGTCGACCAGCAGCACCGTACGTTTTTCTCGACCATGACATGCAGACCGATCGCGTCAGTCATCGTCAGGTCCTGATCGGAGAATCTTCTCAGGAGCGCCGTACCCGCGGCTTGATCCTTCACCGATGTGCCCAACACCCGCAGCGGTCTCATTACATCCACCAATGACAGGAATTGCAGCGCACGCTGCCTGTCATATCGTCGAAGGAACCACGCATGACCTTCGGCTATGACCAAAGTCGTTGTAATTAGAGCCGGCGGATCGGAGAACAGTCGCCGAAAAAGGGAATTGTAAGAATCCGAGCGGTCGATGAATGCAATCAGCGCAGACGTATCGACGTAGCCTTCAATCCTTTTGCCCATATACTACTTCGTCGATCCGTCGACTCGACTTCGGGTCGCCGGATGCCACCATGCCGGCATAACGCATCCACGGCTTCGAGTCATCTGCCGGAAGCACACTTCGCAAAGAACGCCGCAACAGCTCGGCCAGTGAAATGCCGAGGCGTTTGGCCTCGCGCTTCGCCGCATCGTATTCTTCCCTGGACAGACTGATCTGGGTTCGAATCATAGTGATAACACTATATCAAATATTGTTATCATTAGCCATGCATCGCCCGAGCGCCGGCACGGTCGGCCACGGGATTGTTCCTGGCTCATTTTTTCAATGATGATCCTGCCGTCCAATCCAACATCGGTGGGACACATATGACACCGGCTAGTTCTTCTTCTATTTCGGCAGTCGGTTGATCTGCGCGACTTCTACCATTGTCTCCAGCCGGACCAGGCGTTTGTCCATATCGATGGTCCGGGATGACAGTTGCTCGGTGGTCGCATTCAGGCGCCTGACTTCGTCGCTAAGGGTCACCACGTCAATCAGGATGTCCTTCCAGGTCGCCATCATCCTGCCCGCTCGCCGAGGGCTTTCATAGTTTTTCTCATCAGACGATTCGCACGCCGTGTGTCCCTGATCGCATCCTTCAATCGTGCCGACACCAGCTCCCCCAACTCGGATGAATCCATCGTCGAAGCACCCTGAGTGTCGAATGAGTCAATGGCCTGTCGCACGATCTCCGATGCGGACGTGCCTCGTTTTGCGGCTATTCTCTCCAGCCGCTTCGCCGTCGATGGCGAAATCAGAAACTGTTTGCGGATCATTTTTTCAGAGACAGCCATGAGATCACCTGTTTCAACGACCGATCATAATCATACACATACACACCCATATACACAATGACGGTTGACAGGCGTCTTGTACAAAACGATGTCTGATCGAAGATCCATCGCATTGTTGCTGTTGGACGACGCATCTTCCATGCCTTGTGCATACGAGAACAAGCATCAAAACTGGGGGAATACGACGGACGGACGCCGGTTTTGCCGCACGGCAGTGGCAGCCGGCGTTTCGGCCGCTTATCCGCCTCGCCGGTGATGCCAGCGTTCGACACCGCCCCGAGGCACAGGACAATCGATGGTGCCGGGCATTACTTGCTAACTTACGGTGACGGGCACCGATTATCGCCTGTTGCGATTTGATCGTTGCACAGTATGGTATATACCGGTATATACTCACCTGATGACCGTCTTGGGACGAGTATGCACCACCCTTCACGATGCCGGTGTTCGATACGCCGTTGCTGGCGGTCATGCCGTCGCATTGCATGGTGCAGTGCGCGGCACAATTGATCTCGACGTCGTGCTGGCATGGAACCGGAAATCACTGCTTAAGGCAGAATCAGCATTAGAAGGGATTGGCCTGGTATCGCGCCTGCCGATCACCGCCAATGATGTTTTCGAATTTCGCAGCGAGTACGTGAACAACCGAAATCTCACAGCGTGGAATTTTTACAATCCCTCGGACGCGACCGAACAGGTTGACATCATCATCACTTATGATCTCAAGGGCAAACGTACGAAGCGCATCGAGCTGGCGGATGGTCCAATTCAGATTCTGTCGCTCAATGACCTGATCGACATGAAAAGGCAGGCCGCCCGGCCGCAGGACATGGAAGACGTGGCGGCACTGGAGAAGCTGCGATGAGGCCCCTGCAGAGGTTTTCCGATGAGTATCTGGCGCGATGCCGGAGCATGTCCCACGATGAGATCGCGCGATTCCTGGAAGATTTTCGACAGATACACGGTGGCGCGTCGTCGCGATCGCGCCTGATCAGTCTCAAGGTACCCCAGCACCTGTTGACAGCCTTCAAAACGAAGTCGCGCCTGTGTAATGTCCCCTATCAAACCCAGATAAAAAAACTCATGAAATCCTGGCTCAAAGAGCCTATCGAGTAGCCAGCGCTCAGGAGAGCAATTCCTTGACTCGACCCAGCGCAAACGGGAAAGGCCGGCTGATCCGCGGCATCGGGATCTTCGGCAGCGCATTCCTGGTCCTCAACGGCATGATCGGCGCCGGGATATTCGCTCTGCCGTCCGCCGTGGCCGCGAGGGCCGGCCTTCTCAGTCCGTGGTTGTTTCTGGCAGTCGGCGTACTGACCCTCACAATCGTCCTGACATTCGCCGAGCTGTCCAGCTACTTCAGAATATCGGGCGGGCCGGTACTGTATGCGACCCGGGGCTTCGGTTCGCTGACGGGATTCAGCACGGGATGGATCTACTACGTAAGCCGTGTCGCGGCGCTGGCCGCGAACTCCAATGCCATGGCCGTTTATCTTGCGACGGTGTGGCCCGGGTTCGGCGTCGATCCCGGCCGTGCCGTCGTGATCCTCGTCGTTTGCGGAGGCCTGACGCTCGTCAATGTTCTGGGCGTCAAGGATGGCGTACGGACGCTGGCCGTCTTTACATTCTTCAAGGTCATTCCCCTGCTGATCATGATCCTGCTTGGGTTGCAGTATGTCAGCCCGGACCTGTTGTTCCCCGAAAGCATGCCGACGATCGACGATCTCGGCGGCACGACCCTGTTGTTGATCTATGCATTCGTCGGCTTCGAGACCGTGTTGATCACCACGGGGGAGACGGCAAGACCGAAAGTGACGATTCCCAAGGCGCTGATCCTCACCATGATCGCCACCGGATTTCTGTACTTCCTGATAGTACTCACCTACGTCTCCGTGCTGGGTGGTGCCGTCGACGAGAGCAAGACGCTTGTCGACGTCGGACGGAAACTGGCGGGGCCGATCGGGGCGATTGCAATTACGCTGACGGCAATCTTTTCGATCGGCGGCAATCTCGCCAGCACGATGCTGGCCGTGCCTCGCGCTACATTCTCACTCGCCGAACATCGTCTGCTCCCGCGCTGGTTCGGCCAGATTCACGACAAATTCTCCACGCCGGCCAATTCGGTCATCTTCATGGGAAGCCTGGCAACAATACTCGCGCTCTCGGGTACGTTCGCAAAACTGGCAATCGCCAGCTCCCTGACTCGATTGATCACGTATGTCGTATGCATTGCCGCACTACCCGTCATCAAGGGCAAGGCGGACCACGCGACGATCGCGCGGGCGTTCAAGATCCCGGGCGGCTATACCATCCCGCTCGTTTCGCTCATTCTTTGCCTGTGGGTAGCCTCGCATTCCTCGGCTGAGTCCTGGCAGCTCGTCGGCATCCTGCTCGCCGTGGGCCTGGGACTCTACTGGCTCGAGCAGCTGCGGATAAGGAAGCAGCACGCCGCCTAGGTGCCGGAGCG
>JBHHWI010000138.1:0-6563 GCA_046756445.1 Woeseia sp.
CCAGCGCGCCGTGCGGGCACCGAATGTGATCGAGCTGTACACCGGGCAGAACACCAACCTGCCAGACCTCAGCCCGGCGGGTACCAACGCCAACGGCGTTCAGCTGTTCGACCCCTGTGCCTCCGATGCGCCGATCGCGACACTCGAGCAGTGCCAGCGTACCGGCGTGACGGCAGCTCAATACGGCACGATCTTCGACGTGCTTGCGGGCCAGACCCAATCTATCACTGGCGGTAACCCGAATCTCGATCCGGAGGAGGCAGACACAACAACCTTCGGGCTCGTGTGGACGCCGGCCCGTATTGACGGTCTGTCTGTCAGCCTCGACTACTTCAACATTCTCGTCGAGGATGCCGTCGAGGCCGGAATCCCTGCGCAGACCACCCTCGACCAGTGTCTTGCCACCGGGAATGCAGCTTTCTGCAACCTGATCACCCGAGATCCGGACGGCTCGCTGGCTGCCGGAGAGCCCGGTGTCGGCTTCCTGTCGACCAACGTCAACATTGGTGGACTCGAAACCACAGGTGTGGACATCCAGGTCCTGTACGATTTCGACGTTGGAGACCATGGGTTCAGTGTGGACTACGCTGCGACCATCCTCGATCAGTATGACTTTGTACCGTTCCCTGGCGCCGTGCCAGTAGAGTGTGAGGGCAAATTCGGTAACGAATGTGGCACGCCCAACCCTGAGTACCGGCACCGCGCGATCCTGACCTGGCAGACGCCTTGGGATGTTGACGTGGCCACGACCTGGCGTTACTTCGGCGAAGCCGACAATGACAACACGAATGAGACGCTCGAGACGAGTCTCTCTACGGTCAATTACATCGACGTGGCGGCCACCTGGTACGTCATGGAGGACATCTCGGTCAAGCTCAGTTTCCTGAACCTCCTGGCCGAAGATCCTCCGATCTTCTCGGGTGCCGGTCCGGCCAGTTTTGGCAACGGCAATACCTATCCGACCGTGTTCGACACCAGTCGCGCAATGATCGCTTCCGTGAAGTTGAACTTCTAGACTGTGTAAATAGTCTGGGCTCTTGGAGAAAATACCCGCAGTTCGCTGCGGGTATTTTTTTGCATGTACAGGGACAGAACCGGGACCAGGCGACACTGTTGCCGGAACGACTGGACGATCTGATCGGTGACGACAACGCGGTTCGGCTGATCGGCGCGTTCGTCGACTCGCTGGATCTCAAGGCACCGGGCTTTGCCCGCATCGAGACCAAGGGCACGGGTCGCCGGTGCCGCAGGCGATCAACCACCCGCTTGTCATGCCAGCAGCAGCTACGCAACAATGAGCACAGGCTCTCACTTCAATGCTGGACTCGTTATGCAGGGCAGGTCAAAGCGACTCATGTTGTATCGGGCCGCCCGGCCAGCAGCAGTTACCGGCGTTTGACAAACGACAGCGTGGAGGGGGTCAACCGGTACTGACCGAGGATCTTGCGATCAGCCGCCGTGGTCAAGGCGTTGATCGGCGCTGGCTGTGAGGGATTTCGTTGTTGAGAATCAGGGCGCGTACGTACTTAACCGAAGGCGATCCGTAGGACAGGGCCTGGTCATGGTAACGTCGCAGCGTGAATTCCTCGCCCCAGGCCTGCTCGACCGCGTTTCTCAGATCCATGTGTTCCTGAAAGCCGACGAAATAGGTCGATAACTGTGTCGAGGTGAGCTGCGCGCGCACCCATTTGCCGGCGGCCTCGCGTTCTTCCTGAAACCCGCCTTCTATCATCAGCTTCATCGCGGCGTCGCGACTCATGCCGTCGACGTGAATCGCCTGGTCGATGATGGCGTTTGTAACCGCCCGCAGATACCACTTGAGATTGATCAGGCGCATCAGAGGGTCGTTGTCCATGTAGCCCTCGTCGATCATGAGCCGTTCGGCATAGACGGCCCAGCCTTCGACAAACGGGCCCGACCACAGCACGGACCGCAACGCCGACGGGTACCGGTTGGAGAGCGCCAGCTGCAAATAATGTCCGGGTATTGCCTCGTGAATGGTGAGATCCTGAATCGAAAAAAGGTTGTACTCGCGAAGGAACGAGACGACCTGCTCATCGGTCCAGCCCGACGGTAGCGGCGCGACGGCGTAAAAGGTCTTCTGCCCTTTGTCCAGAGGTCCGGGCGGATTCAGGTAAGCGACCGTTACACCGCGCTGATACTCCGGCATGATGATGATCTCGATCGGATCATCCGGCACGGTGACGAGATTCCTGTCGCGCACGAAGTCGGTCGCCTGTTGCAGGTATGCCTCGGCGACAGCGACGATGCCGTCGCGCGCCGGGAGCCGCTGATACGCTTTCTCGAGTCCGTGGCGAATGACGAGCTGTTTGTAGGCATCGTCGGGCTCATCGGGAAAATTGGTGAACGGGTATTCTGCGGCGTAGAGTTCCTTTGCGATCTCATACATCTGGTCTCGTACGGAAGCGTACTCGTCTTCCGCGCGCGTCCGGATTTCCCTGCGACTCAGCGGCGAGTTCAGGGTAAACCCCAGCTTGGCATCGAAGAGGGCGGCCCCGATGCGAAAGTCACCCGCCGCCCTGGGCAGCAGTTCTTCCTCCAGCCAGGCCTGATGATCGGCCACCGCGGTCTTGGCTGCCGCCACGGCCGCCTGTGCCCGGAACCTGAACTCGCCCGAAAAACCGTCCAGATGGGGCTCGATCATCGTCTCGATAATCGAGGTCAGGCCGGGGTTCTGGCGAACCGCCGTCTCGGCATGAATCTTGGGCACGCGATGAGATTGAAGCGCAGCACGGGACTGCTCGAGGAACCGGGGAATCTGTTCGAGTCGCGATACGGCGGCATCGAGGCGTTCGGAAAGGGGCGCGAAGTCACGCGCCATGAGTCCGTAAATCGCGTCCCCGGACAGCTCGACGTAGACGAGCGGGTTCCAGGCCCATTCCTGCAATGACTCGAGCCGCCACAGGCCGGAGTCAATTTCGTTTTTGAGCAGGCCGGCATCGACCTGATTGGGCCGGGACAGGGACTGCCACTCGATGCTACCCAGGTCTGCCGAGTGTTTTTCGTAGATCTTCCTGACCGCAGCACGGCCTTCCGTGTCAAGTTGATCCAGGTCACTATCTGCGCGGTGATCTCCGGTCAATGTCGCGTTGACGGGCGAGAGGCGCACAAGATCATCGAGAAATGCGCCGGATATGCGCTCGAACGCAGCATCGGAATCCGATTGACCATGGGCGGCTGTGGCGAAGCCGAACATGACGAGGATTGCGAAGCGGGTGTGATTCATATTTTGCAAACCTTATCATGGCGATCGATATGCGGCAGCTGTTATATTCCGGCGCATGAACAGGATGGCAGTTGCCGCGAGTATCGTCTTGTGTCTCGCGCCGACATTGTGCTTGGCCGCAAACGCGGTTCCCGCGTACGTCCTCGAGCTGCCTGAGAGCGTGTCCGACGTGCTGATTGCCGACACCGGAACTGCGATGCTTCACCGGTTCGGCCGAACGGCATCCGGCATCGAGCAGATTGATCAGCGTTACATGTCAATCGGGCTGAACGGCGTGGGTAAGCAGAGAGCGTGGGACAGGAAAACACCACTCGGGATCTATTTCATCACCGAAAGCCTGGACACGAAGTACCTCCACGACAAATACGGTGTCGCCGCCTATGCGCTGGATTATCCGAATGCCTGGGACCGTTACAATGAGCGGACCGGAGACGGCATCTGGCTGCACGGTGTTGACCACAACGGATCGACACGACCACCACGGGACACCGATGGATGCCTGGCGCTGCCGAATAGCGAGCTCCTGTCGCTCGGCGACACGCTGAAGCCATTGACCACGCCGGTAATCGTTACACGTGAGCTGACCTGGTCAACGCAGGAAGAGGTCGACAACTTGCGCATCGAACTGCGCACCGCGCTGGAAACGTGGAGGCAAAGCCTGCAGGAATACGATCTTTCGAGCTACCTGTCGCTTTACTCCGATGAATTCCGGCACGGCGAGATGGACAAGAAAGCATGGGCGTCCCGTCGATCAGGAAACTTCGACGCGAGGATATTCGAGTCCCTCAATCTTACCAATGTCATGTTGATCGCCGACCCGGAGGAACCAGGTCTGTACCTGAGCCGGTTCACTCAGGAGTTCGAGACCGTCGGAGGATCGACAAGGATCACCAAGCGCCTGTACTGGCGAAGGCACGAGGATCACAACTGGCAGATTGTCGCCGAAGACTCGGGTTATTAGCGTCTAATGGTAAAGGTCAGGCCCCCTTTTTTCTTTATCGGATCGACTCGCGTTCGATCAGCTCGTCAATCAGCTCGACCAGCTTCTCGTAGCTGCCTGCCTCCGCCGCACCGGTGCGATACTTACCGTTTACAACAATCGCCGGCACGCCGGTAACGTTGTATCGCCTGACCAGATCATTTGCGATACGCATTTTGTGATTGACGTCAAACGAGTTCCACGTGGATGAGAAATCTTCCTCGCTGACGCCGTGACGCTCGAACAGTTTCTGAATCGCCTCTTCCGAGGTGAGCCGATTGCTTCTGCGGTGAAACTCGTTGAATACGGCGGCATGAAACGCTGTCGCATCTGCCAGTTTTCCGCTCTTGGCAAGCACTTCCTCGGTGTAATAGAGCTGCCCGTGCAATCGGGCGAGCGGATTCCAGAGTACCGGAATCCTGACAAAGCGTGCATGGGCAGGTGCATTTTCCGCCCAGTCGTTGATCAGAGGCTCGAAGCTGAAACAGTGCGGACAGCCGTACCAGAAAACCTCCGCCACCTCGATCCTGTCCGCGCCGCCCACCGTGGGCTGCGTGGGAACCAGCCGCTGGTAGTGCGTCCCTTCCGAAAAATTCCACTCCCTCGGCGCGGCTGCGGGAATTTCCGGGTCCGTATTCCGTGCCAGAAGGATCGGTTGATTCTCTTCCAGAGCCTCGTCGGGCTCGGCCGCCGATTCTTCGACGAGTTCCGGCACGGCTTCTTCGTCAGTGCCCGTGGCAACCTCAGGTGTCTCCGGGGTGAGTTCCTCCGCCGCCTCCTCAGGTTGCAGGGCTTCGGCCGGTGGTTCTTCCGTGCCGCAGGCGAGCAGCGCAATACTCATTACCAGGCCCGCGAAAACGGTTTTTTTCATTCGAATCTCCCTTTTACGAAAGCACATTTGACCAACAGGTCTCAAAATGGTTTACGCGGAATTCAGGCGAGCCGAGTTTCAGCGCAGTCCCTGAACATAAGATGCCAGGGCGACGATATCATCTTCGCTGAGGCGTTTCGCGATGTCCCGCATCATCCGGGTCGTTCCGTCCGATTTGCGTACACCCGTCGCATATTCACGAAGCGTCGCGGCGATGTAAGTCGCATGCTGGCCCCGCAGCAAGGGATACGCGGCTGCCGGGTTGCCGCGTCCCGATGGACCGTGACATGTCAGGCACGCCGCCGCGCCGGTTTCCTTGTTGCCGCCACGGTAGAGCGCCTGGCCCCTTGTCACGAGCCGCGGATTTGCTACCGCTTTGGCCGCGGGTGGCTGAGCGGCGAAAAATACGGCGATGTCCTTCATGTCCTGCTCCGTCAGCGTCATGGCCTGACTGCTCATCAGAATATTGGTGCGTTCGCCGTTCTGGAACGCCTCGAGTTGCCGTACGATATACGGCGCGTGCTGGCCGGCGATGTTGGGCCACTCCGGATTGACGCTGTTGCCGTCGGAACCATGGCAGGCGCCGCACCTGACTGCCTTGGCTTTGCCGGCCTCGAAGGATCCGTCGACCAGCCCGTCGGCGGAGACATGCAGGGAGAGGAGCAGCGCCGGTATGGCGGCGCCGAAGATGGAACATCTGTTATTCATATTCTATATTGCCAGTCCAGGCCGGCCCCGGATTATACACAATCGGTTCGGGCCATATTCCATGTCGCAATTCGCAGATGCCAAATTCATTCTGAGCGCCAATGCTCCGGACCAATTCGTTCCGGATACGGGCCGGGAGGTCGCGGTGGCCGGACGGTCGAACGCCGGAAAGTCCAGTGCCATCAATGTCATCGTCAACAGGCGCCGGCTGGCCAGGACCAGCAAGTCGCCGGGTCGGACGCAGCTCGTGAACTTCTTCTCGCTTGGAGATCACACTCGCCTGGTCGATCTGCCGGGGTACGGGTATGCAAGAGTATCCGCGTCGGTAAGACGGCATTGGGGCGCACTCCTGCAGACCTATTTCGAGGAACGAAAAAGTCTTGGTGGGTTGCTGCTCGTTGTCGACATAAGGCGGAGACTGTCGGATTATGACCGCCAGATGTTGAGCTTCGCCGACTCGGTCGGGCTGCCGGTGCACGTACTGTTGACGAAGTCCGACAAACTGAAGCGCGGCCAGGCATCCACCGCGCTCCGGCAGGTACGGAAAGAACTCGACGGCGAGGCGAGCGTACAACTTTTCTCTGCGCTCAACACACAGGGGGTCGAGGACGCACGGCGGGTGTTGGAGGATTTCCTGGCGGAGTAATGGAGGTCGCAACCGGGGGACGGGCCCGGGGGGTCCGGCCCGAAAAAAACCCCGGAGTGTTACTTCAAGTGAACACCCGGGGTCAGTATACGCAACCGGCTTGGGGTGACCG